>DAIOGO010000035.1:2489-19935 GCA_036745195.1 Actinomycetota bacterium
GCCCTGGCCGGTGCCTTCGCCCGTCTGGCCGGACCGAGACCACCGGCTCCGAGCTTCGACTCGGACGCCCCCGGTTTGCTGGAAGAAGCGGACGTGACGGTCCTGGCATTACGGGCGCCACTGCGGGCGACCCGAATCACGGGAATCGTGCTCGGAGCCGGAGTCATGGTCTCGGCCGGGGCGTTTTTGGTGCGGAGACGTCGCCGCGAGTACCGGCTGCTGGCGGGAGAGGGCGAACGATGGATCCACATCGGGAGTCGAACCGTCGCCCAGCTCGCCGCGTTCGCGATGGTCGGCACCCTGGTGGGAAGTGCCGCCGGACTGGCGGCGGCGATATTGCTGGGACCGGCCCGGTCGATGGCTTTCGAGTCCCTGGATCAACGGTTGATCGTCCTCGCCGCCGCCGGAGGCCTCCTCGGTCAGGGTCTGATCGTGGGAGTTCTCGGGCAGGCGATGACGGCCACCGAAGGGTCTGACCGGCGGTCCGGCTCATTGTCACCCCTCGTGCCGGTGCTGGCGCTGGCCGCCGGCGGTCTGTTCTGGCAACAGGTCGGTGCCGCCGCCGCCCTTCGTTCCGACGCCCTGGATCTGGCCGTGGTGGGTTTGCCGATCGCGGCGTTCATCGCATCGGCCACCCTCCTGCTGACAGCCGGGAATGCCGCCTCCAGCCGGCTCGGTCGTTGGTGGCCGCGACTCTCCCCCACGATCTACCTGCCGATTCGCCGGCTGCTGAGACCAGACAGAACCGCCAGGCTGGTTGCGGTGGCCCTGGCGATCGGGCTGGGCCTGGTGGTGTTCTCCCTCACCCTGGTGACGAGCCTGCAGCGAGCCACCGAAGCGGCAGTGGCCACCGCAGTGGGAGGAGCAACCAACATCGACCTGATCGGGGTCATTCCCCCTGACGAATCGTTACCGGCGGCCTCGACCATCGTTCGTTACCAGGACACCCGGGTGGAACCCGGACAACTACCGGTGCGAATCGTGGCAGTGGACACGGCCTCGATGACAGAGGCGCTGTCGTGGCCGGACGAATTCGGTCTGGACGCGGCGGAGGTGATCCGGCTCCTCGAGTCGGACCTCGAAGGGGTGGTGCCGGTGATCGCCCTCGAGGGGCAATCTCTCCCCGGCGACGGCGGGTTCGGCACCAGTGTCCGTGTTCCGTATGCGGTGGTAGGGGTCGCCTCGTCTTTTCCCCTCGCCTCCGACGCCCGACCCAGCTTGCTGGTATCGACCTCCCGACTCGATACCTTCGAGCTCGAACGAGTTGCCACCGTCCTCGGGGTGGATCCCGATAGTCCTGAAGCCGCCGACGGGTTCCGCCCACCGAGCACCACCTACCGCAAACGGCTGATCTCCCGATCCACCCCGGCCGAACTTGCGCCGTTCCTGTCGGCCAACCAACTCACGGCCCGCACCGTGGAGACGGCCGCCGGACGGCGGACACAGGTCGATCTGCTCGGTCCCTTGTTCGCCTTCGACTACCTGCGCCTGCTCGGGGCGGTGGCGGCGGCCGCCTCGATGGTCGCGCTGCTGCTCCATCAGGCCGCCCGAGCGAGAGAGCGCAGTCTCGCCAATGTGGTGATGAGACGGATGGGCGTCCCGTCCGCCCACCTCACCCGCATGGCGCTGATCGAGGTGACGTTCCTGGTCGTGGTCATCTCCACCGCCGCCGCCTTCACCGCCCGGCTTGTCGCCGGCAGGGTCGTGGGGAGGTTCGATCCTGCCCCCCGGCTCCCTCCACCGGTGGCGGTGGAGATGCCATGGAGTCTGGTCATCGGGGCCCTCGCCCTTGTGGGACTGGCGTTGTTCGTCGCCACCTGGCTCTCGCAACGAAACCGCCGGAGCGAGGGGGAGGTGCTCCGCGATGTCGAGTGAACCAGTGGTGGTCTGTAGCCATCTCGTCAAGGTGTACGACTCTGCCAGCGGTCGGGTCCAGGCGGTGCGAGGAGTCGACCTCGAGATCGACGAGGGGACCGCCACAGCCATCGTGGGGCCGTCCGGAAGCGGCAAGTCTTCCCTCCTGCGGATGATCGCCGGCCTCGATCGTCCCACCGCCGGGTCGGCCCTGATCACGGGAATCGACCTGTTCTCGCTCCGTCCGGGCCGGCGTTCCCGGCTGCGTGGCAGCCTGGTGACGCTGGTGTTCCAGCGGCCATCCGACAACCTCTTCTCCCACCTCACCGCCCGCCAGCAGCTCGCCCGGCTGGGGGGGGAGGAACAAGTCGTTTCGGAGACGCTGGCCGACTTCGGGCTGGAGGGCCGGGCCGATCACACCCCTGATCGGCTCTCTGGCGGAGAGAAACAGCGGCTGGCGTTCGCCCGGGCGGTCGTTTCGGGCCACCGACTGGTGATCGCCGACGAGCCCACCTCCCAGCTCGATGGTGAAAGCGCCCAGGCCACCCTCGAAGCCATCTCCCACCTCGTCGCCCGAGGCGCCTCGGTGCTCGTCGCCACCCACGACGATCGCGTCCTGGAACGCATGAGCTCGGTCATCGTGTTGCGCGACGGGACCGTCGCCACCATCACCTCGGGCGGGGAGGAACTGGCGGTGATCGACCGTTCGGGTCGGATCCAGCTCCCACCCCTGGTCAGGGACAACTTCCCGGATCGCCGGGCCCGCTTGAGATGGGACCCGGACACCAACCGACTGACGGTGGATCCACCATGATCGCCGCTCTCGAGCTCCGCCATGTTTCGCGCTTCTACCGACTGCGGGGTGAGGTGGTGGCCGCCACCGTCGACGCCAGCCTCGTCGTGGAACCGGGCGAGGTGATCGGCATCGTCGGTCCGTCCGGGTCGGGCAAGACAACCCTCCTCAACCTCGTGATCGGCTGGGAGTCGCCCGACGAAGGGGTGGTCGTCAGATCCTCCGACCACGCCACCTGGTCCGGGCTGGCGGTGGTTCCGCAGGCGATCGGACTCCTCGACGAGCTCAACGTCGTGGAGAACATCGAGTTGCCCGCCCGGTTGGGAAACCACCAGTTCGAAGCGGCCGAGACGGTACTCGAGCACCTCGACATGGCCGGCCTCGGCGGCCGGCTGATCGATGAGCTTTCGATGGGAGAACAACAGCGGGTGGCAGTGGCGAGGGCACTCGCCTACCGCCCCCGCCTGCTGGTAGCCGACGAGCCCACCGCTCATCTCGACGAGCGACGGGCCATCACCGTCGCCCGCCGGTTGGCCGCTTTGGCCGGGTCGGGATCGGCGGTGTTGATAGCCACCCACGACCGGCGCATCCTCGGCGACTGCCACCGGGTCCTGACGATGCGCGACGGTCACTTGGTGGACTGAGATCGTCTCTCGAGCCGACCACCCTCGACCAGCTCCTGCCTGCGCCGATCGCTCCACCATTGACTCCGGCCACTCAGGGTGATATAACCACCACCAGGGGTGGTGTCTGGGACCGATGGGAAGGGGTTTCGCGTGAAGCGACTGGTGGTCCTCGCCACAACCGTTCTGATGATGGTGGCAGTGCCGGCATCAGCCTCGAGTCATACCTCCGCCGGGACGTTGCCCAACGGAACTGCGATCGATGTCTCCGTCGATGACCCGCTCGATGGAACCGAGTTCGTGGTTCCAGCGGGCGTCGCCACCATCGACGTGGCGGTGACCGGCACCGCCTCGGTGGGCGAAGGGGCGCCTGACGCCACGTTCGTCTACGTCATCGATGTGTCCTTCAGCTCCAACGGGTCGGCCTCGGGTGACTGCGGCGGAGACCTCAATGGAGATGGGTCGGCCAACTCGATCCTGGACTGTGAGATCGCCGGAGTGCTGGCGCTCAACCAGGCGGCGCTCGCCGCCGGGTCGGTCGACGAAGTGGGCGTCGCCGTCTATGGGGAGGGCGGCGCCGCCGCCGATATGACCCCGGCCGGTGGGGATGATCCCATCACCGCCCCTGGCGCCGGTCCGGGCAATGTCGCCACTGTCGTGACATCGGTCGTCTCGCCCGACTGCAACGCCGGAGTCGGCCAGTTCACCAACAAGGTCGTCGGCTGCGACGGAACCAACTTCGCCGCAGGTCTCGCCGCCGCCACCACCGTCGTCAACGCCTCGACCAACGGGACCAACATCGTGGTGTTCCTGTCGGATGGGCTCAGCAATCTCGGGGGCGGCGACTTCGCAGCCAATCTGGCGGCATTGCAGGCGACCGGGGCCCAGGTGCAGACCTTCGCGGTCGGAGCGGGCTCCTCCTGCACCGGTGGAACGGCCGGAACTCTGCAGCAGATCGCCGACGCCACCGGCGGCGCCTGCACCACTGTCGTCAGCCCGGCGTCGCTCCCTGACATCGTGCCCGATCTCTTCGCCTCGACCCTCGACACCCTCCAACTGAAGGTCGACGCCGGTCCTGGCACCGCCATCCCCAACTCCGACATCACGCTCCCGCTTCCCCAGAACGGGCCGGTGTCGGTCGCCTATGACACGACTGCCGCCGGTCTGGCACCGGGTGGCCACACGCTGTGCGTCACCGCTTTCGGCACGGACGTCGGTGGCACGGGTGACAGCGGCCCGGCCTGTGTCGACGTCAACCTCCTCCAGATCGATCTGCAGCCGGCCGAGGCGACCAACGAACTGGGGACGCCGGGTCAGACTCACACCGTCACCGCCGGCATCACCGGGGCGCCGGGAACCCTGGCCGGCAGAATCGTCACCTTCAGTGTGGTCTCCGGGCCGAACGCCGGCGCCGCCGGCACCTGCACGGTGGCCGTGAACTGCGCCACCGACGCCGCCGGGTCGGTGTCGTGGACCTACCCGGCAGTCCAGGGGCCGGCCGGAATCGGGACCGACACCATCCAGGCCTGTTTCACCGTCAACACTCCGACCGGTGCGACGGGATGCGACCGAGCCCTCAAACACTGGAGCGACGCTACCGCCCCGGTGGCGAGTTGCCTCCCCGGGCCAAACCCCCACGGACAGACCATTCCGCCGGCCGGGAGCAGCAGCCTCCCCGGCGCCAAGGGAGGCCAGAATGAAGACGGGTTCTATCAACTGACGGCTTTCGATGCAGTCGACCCCGACCCGGCGATCTATGCCACCGACTCCGGTAGTGGAACCGTGTTCGGGCCGTTCACGGCCGGGACGGTGGTGAAGTGGACCCAGGCTCCGGGAGCCACACCCACCGCCAAGAAGATCGGAAGCAGCACCGGCGCCGCCGGCGCCGTCACCTGGCACATCATCGCCAAGGGCGACATGTTGCTCTACGCAGTCGATGGTTCGGGCAACGCCTCCGACCCGATCAGCTGTCTGGTCCCACCCGCCCCCAAGTGAGGCGATGAGATCGTGGGGGACGAAGAGAGGCCGGGCGTCATCCCGGCCTCTCTTCTCGTAAAGGTGATCGTCTGCTACCCGCGCCCGGCGAGGGCCCCGGCGATGAATGGCGCCAGGACGTCGGCCATGGTGGGTTCACCGGCGTCGACCGACTCGTAGACGACATGGCGGGTGGGATGGCCCGTGTCGAGTATCCGCTCGAGAGCGATGGGTGTGCCGGTGACGACGACATCACAAGGCGTTGCCTTGATGGTGGCGGCCAGTTCGGCAAGTTGTTCGGCCCCGTACCCCATCGCCGGCAGCACCGGTCCCAGGCCCGGATACTTGGCGAAGGTCTCGGCGATCGTGCCCACGGCATAGGGCCGCGGATCCACGATCTCGGCCACCCCGGCCTGGCGTGCCGCCACCGTGCCCGCCCCGTACGGCATGCCCCCATGGGTGAGAGTCGGCCCGTCCTCGATGACCAGGACCCGCAGCCCGGCTAGCGAAGGTCCCTCCTCGAATCGGACGGGGGAGGCGGTCCTGACGATGGGAACGCCCGGTTTGATCGACTGGACGGATCGAGTGACGGCTTCGACAGCCTCGGGCTCGGCCGAGTCGACCTTGTTCATGACGATGACGTCGGCCATCCGCACATTCAACTCACCCGGGTGGTAACGCTCCTCGTGACCGGGTCGAAGCGGATCGACCACGGTGATCATCAAGTCCGGTCGGTAGAACGGGAAGTCGTTGTTGCCGCCATCCCATACGATGACGTCGGCCTCCTGTTCGGCGCGGCGCAGGATGTCGGCGTAATCGACCCCGGCCCACATAACCATTCCGGCAGCAACCGGTGCCTCGTACTCCTCCCGTTCCTCGACCGTCGGGTCGGAGGCATCGATGTCGGCCAGAGTGGCAAAACGCTGCACACGCATCGCCTCGAGGTCGCCGTACGGCATCGGGTGGCGGACCACGACCACCCGCAGGCCGGCGTCCACGAGCATCCGGCCGACCCGCCGGCTCGTCTGGCTCTTCCCGGCCCCGGTCCGCACCGCACAGATGGCGACCACCGGCTTCACGCTCGCCAGCATGGTGGAGGTCGGTCCGAGGAGACGGAAGTCGGCCCCGGCCGCCATCGCAATCGAAGCCTTGTGCATGACCTCCTCGTGCGACAGGTCGGAGTAGGCGAAGATCACCTCATCCACCTGTTCGTCGCGGATCAAATCAGGCAACTTCGATTCGTCGACGATGCGAATGCCGCTCGGATAGAAGGGGCCGGCCAGCGACGCCGGATACACCCGGTCGGCGATGCCCGGAATCTGGGCAGCCGTGAAGGCCACCACCTCGGTGTCGGGATCATCCCGGAACACGACGTTGAAGTCGTGGAAGTCCCTTCCGCCCGCACCCATGATCACGACCCTGCTCATCTCGGTCCTTTCTTCGGCGCCGCCAACACAAGCAGAATCGGGGCGCAGCCGCTGTCTCTCACCTCCGGTGAGTGTCGCAACCGGCATTGCATGCGCCTAGGGCCTGAAGGCCGGACTTTGGAGACTTCAGGCCCTTCGGTCGGGATCGCCACCCCGGGGGCGGCAGCACTAGGTTGAGGTATGCCCCGACCGCTGGAGAACCATGAAAGACCTGCTCCAAATCACCGACCTCACCGCCGCCGACCTGGTGAGCCTGTTGGATCTCTCCGACCAGATCAGTAATCATCCCTATGAGTTCCGGACCCTGCTGGCCCACGAGGCCGTGTTCGCCTACTTCACCAAACCGTCGACCCGGACCAGGGTCTCCCTGGCAGAGGCGGTAGCCCGTTTGGGTGGCCAGACCCAGTTCTTCGGTCCCGCCGATCTCCAACTGGGACGAGGGGAGACGATCGAGGACACCGCCGCCGTCGTCTCCCGCTACACCAAACTGGTGGTGATCAGGACGTTCTCCCATCAAGAGGTCGCCCGGTTCGCCGGCGCCGCCAGCGTCCCCGTCGTCAACGCCCTCACCGACCTCCACCACCCGTGTCAGGCGCTGGCCGACATGATGACGATCAGGGCCCGACTCGGCGGGCCGGCAGGTCTCAAGGTCGTCTATGTCGGGGCCGGCAACAACGTCGCCCACAGTCTGATGGAGGCCGGCGCCTTGCTCGGGTGCGAGGTGATCGTGTCCACGCCCTCCACGTTGCGGCCCAACCCGAGCCTGACCGAGGCGGCGGCGTCGCTGGCCGCCGCCCACGGTGGCAGCGTGAGTGTGGTGGAAGACCCGATGGCGGCCGTCGCCGGGGCCGACGTCGTCTATACCGACGTATGGCTGTCGATGGGAGAGGACGAGACGACACGGGCGGAGCGAATCGGCCTGCTCACCCCGTATCAGGTCAATGCCACACTGATGGCGGCCGCCAAACCCGGAGCGCTCTTCATGCACTGCCTTCCCGCCCACCGGGGTGAGGAGGTCACCGACGAGGTCATGGACGGACCCCAATCGGTTGTGCTCGACCAGGCGGAGAACCGTCTGCACACCGAGCAGGCACTGATCGTGGCCCTCATCGAGAAGCGGCTCGAAGGCCGGCGCTGATCGCCCGCCCGGGCACGGCTCAGGCGGGTCGCATCACCGGGTAATCGAGATTCCAGATCTCCCGATCGAGGGCCAGTTCGATCTCTTCGGAGGAGAGGGGCTTGCCCGCTCCCGAACGCGCTGCCTCCCGGGCGACCGCCCCCGCCACCCGCCGTGTGATGAGACGCAGATCCGCCAGGGGCGGGTAGAGCCGACCGGCCGACAGATCATCCTCATGCACCATTGCTGCCAATTCCTCGGCAGCCGCCGCGAACATCGAGTCGGACACCACTCGAGCCTCCGTCACGATGGCCGCCAGGCCAACTCCCGGGAACACGTACACGTTGTTGCACTGGCTGACATGGATGGTGCGCCCACCATGCGAGACCGGTTCAAAGGGGCTGCCGGTGGCGATCAGGGCGCGACCCTCGGTGGCGCGCGCCACCACCGCCGGAGTGGCCTCGCACTTGCTGGTGGGGTTGGAAAGCGCCATCACCAGCGGGCGATCGGCCGTGGCAGCGAGGGCGCTCAGCAGCTCCGGGGTGAAGAGCCCCGGCTGGCCCGATGTCCCGATCAGAATCGTCGGTCGAAGGTGGGTGATGACCTTCATCAAATCGGCCCCATCCTCGATTCCGCACGACTCCGCCAACTGCGGGGGGCACGCCACCGAACGCTTGTAGGCCTCGAGGCCGACCCGGTCTTCGGTCACCAGGCCGGCGGAGTCGATCAGCACGAGCGCCCTGCGGGCAGGATCGTCGCCGGGCTCCGCCAGAGCATGGAGGAGGAGCCGGGCGATGCCCACTCCTGCCGCCCCTGCTCCGACCAGCACGATCCGTTGGTCCGCCAGCTTGGCTCCGATCGCCCTGCAGTAGGAGAGGACCCCTGCCGCCACCACTGCCGCAGTTCCCTGTATGTCGTCGTTGAACGAGGGCAGCGTCTCCCGGTAGCGGTCCAACAACGTGAAGGCGTTGGCCTTCTTGAAGTCCTCCCACTGGAGCAACGCTCGCGGCCATCGCCGCTGCACCGCCTGGACGAACTCCTCCACCAGGGTCTCGTATTCCTCGCCGCGGAGACGGGAATGTCGCCAGCCGACGTAGAGCTCGTCGTCGAGGAGGGTCTGGTTGTCGGTGCCGACATCGAGGCTCACCGGCAGGGTGTAGGCAGGGTGGATCCCGGCGGCGAAGGAGTAGAGGGACAGCTTGCCGATCGGGATGACCATGCCACCCGCCCCCTGGTCACCGAGGCCGAGAATCCGTTCGTTGTCGGTGACCACGATCAGACGGACATCTTCGTTCCGCACGTGGCCGAGGATGTCGAAGATGCGCCCCCGGTGTTCGGGCGTGATCCACAGACCACGCCCGCGCCGGAACACATGGCTGAACCCGACCGCCGCCTCCCCCACCGTCGGGGTGTACACGATCGGGATGAGCTCTTCCACGTGCTCGGCGAGCACCTGATAGAACAAGGCCTCGTTCCGGTCCTGGAGCGCCACCATCCCGACGTATTTCTCGAGAGGATTGTCACCCTTCGAAAGGATGTGCTCATAGGCCCGGCGCACCTGGAGATGGCGGTCGGTCACCTGGTGCGGGATCATGCCTTCGACCTCGAAGAGCATCCGCTCCTCTCGACTGAAGGCCGTTCCCTTGTTCAGCAAGGGATCGAGGAGGATCGCCTGGCCCCGTTTCCAGACGCCGTCGACGATCCAGTCCCCGCTCTCGTTCCGCGAGATGGTGTATTTCACGATTGACTCCCGGGTGTGTCCACCCCAATCTGGCGGGTTCGCCCCCGGGCCGCCAGGGCCAAAAGTCGCACGCGGGGAGGTTCGCTCACACCTCTGGTTCAGGCGAGCGCTCGATCGTGATCGAGCACCTAGCCACCAGGGCGGCGATGGCGCCGACCGCCGCCAGCGTGGGCAGGATCACGGCTCCGGCCACCCCCAGGGTGAGGGGGATCTCCATCAGAGTGATCCCCTCCTCGTTCTTGATGATCAGCCGGCGAACGTTGCCCTCCCGGATGAGATCGGTCACCCGGGCCAGCAGCTCACGACCCTCGATCTTGAGCTCTTCGAAGACGGACTCCTCGGTCCGGGATGTGTCGGTTGTCATTGCCTGCTCCTGTCCGGTCCACCAACGACGGCGGACCTCCCCTCAGCATGTCCCCGGCAGCGAAGGCCGCCAGAGGCCAAAGTCACCGGACCTCAGCCGGCACCCGTTCCGAGCAGTCCTCGCCCGGTGGCGATCGCCTCGGTGGTGAGCAGCGCCCGGTCGTAGACCAGGAAGCGCCGCAGCCCGGTGCCGGCCAGGAAGGCGACCTCGGACCCGCCCACCTCGCCTAGACCGGCCGGAAAGAAGGCCCAGCCCTGCGGTTGATCGCCGCCGTCGTCGAGCCGCTCGTCGACCACCACACTCACCACCTTGGGCCCACCATCGACGATGAAGGCGACGAGATGGTCGTTCCCGTCCCAGATCCGGGAGGCGATGCGAGTGCTGTGAGTGAGCGTCACACCGAAACCGTTCGTGACCATCAGTTCCAGCTCGCCTTCGGCGGTGACGGTGATCGTGTAGCCCTTGGTGACTCGCCGATCGGTCGGTTCCTCACCGAGGGCGGCGGTGACCGACGACAGCGCCGACACCACGGTCGACCCGTGCGGGAGGCCCCCGACCACGACCATCAACGTGAACCCACCGCCGGTTCGCAGGTCGACCAGAACCGGGGCACGGATGCTGCCGGCCGGCGCGATCACATCGAGGACCTTCCCGGCCTCGGCCACCACCGCCAACTCTGGTTGGAGGCCGATGAACGTCAACAGCCGGGGATCGACCTCGTGGTATCTGATGGCCAGCTTGTTCGACTCGACGAAGGCCAGCGCCCCGTCGTCGAACTCGACCCAATCGGGATACCC
Organism: Actinomycetota bacterium; assembly: GCA_036745195.1. Lineage (GTDB taxonomy): Bacteria > Actinomycetota > Acidimicrobiia > Spongiisociales > ZC4RG35 > JBFHRE01. The sequence goes on from DAIOGO010000035.1 coordinate 13,180, forward strand.
GGGCCCGTCGACGATCGCCCAGTCGGGGTTCCAGTCGGGTCGATCCTCGAACCCGGTCCCGTCCCACCACAGGGCCAGCTCGGGTTGACCCCACTCGATCGATCCGCCCGGGGTCTCCCGCCCCATCGTCAGCCAGTAGACCCGCCGTCCGACGTAGCCCATCCGATCGGTCCGGCCGTTGTTGTAGAACAGCATCACGTAGAGCGCCCGACCCGAGGGAGAGGGACGCCGCAATCGGAATGGGGTGATGGCGCCACGGGGGTTCTTGATGGGTTGGGAATGGCTGTCGTCGGAACCGTCGTAGCCGAGCCAGAACGGGGCGGAAAAGGTCTCTCCCCCATCCGTCGAGACGGCCGACGCCAGTTTGCCCATCTCGGTCCGCCATACGACGAGCAGACGGTGCCCGACCGCCAGAACGTGCGGCTCCTCGCCCAGTTCCCCCGCCGGAGCCCGCAACCCGACGTCTCCGGTGGGGAGCGTCTCCCAGGTGGCGCGAGCCGAGTCGTCGACCGTGAGCAGGTCACGGCTGCGCAGCAGGAACACCTCGGATCCGGGTGTCTCCCCGGCGCCATCCCGGGTCTTCTGGAAGGCCATGTAGACCGCCCCGTCGATCACGGACGGCTTGTCGCACAAGAACATGCCCATTGTCGCCCCACCCCATGGATTCTCGCGGTCGATCCGGGTACGCCGCACCGGGATCAGGTGGCTCCGGTCACCCCAGGTGAGACCGGCATCTTCGGACACCCGAAACCAGTAGCCCTCCTCGAGTTGCATGTCCGTTCGCTTGAGCCGCTCCCCGGTGGGAGGGTGAGACCCGGTGTTCCAGCCGTAGAAGACGAAGATCCGCTCAGGTCGGTCGGGGGGACGATGCACGAGTTGGTAGCCGTCGTGGGATTGCCGTTCGGGTGATTCGATCGCTCGCGGCTCGCTCCAGGTACGGCCGCGGTCGAGGCTCCGGGTGGAGAACAACCGGAGGCCGGGCCCACCTTCACGGTTTTCCGAGTGGTGGAACACGACCGACAGGACGAGAGATCGACCATCGTCACCACCTACCGCCACGATGTTCTGGCTGTCGTAGTAGCCGTTCCGATCGGAGACCACGTGCCCGCTCTTGAGGTCGCGTGGATCCATCACTCCCCGGTACGGCGGCAGCGCATCCACTAGGCGATCCTCACGCCCTGACGTTGCAGTTCCGCCTGGATGAGACCGACCTCCAGCCGGTCGAAGGGCCGATCGTGCCTGACCGACATGGCGGCGGCCACCCCGGCCCCCTGTCCGGTTACTGCACAACAGGCCATGTTGCGGGTGGCGGCGTGGCTGATCTTGTCTCCACCGGTCGCCCGCCCGGCCACCAGCAGGCCCTCGACCCCGACCGGAACCAGGTTTCGATAGGGGATCTGGAAGTAGCGGCCGGTGGTAGGCAGGATCAGGAGGCCATACCCGTCGATGAACTCGGGGAAGATACCGATGGTGTCCTCGAATCGGCCCTGATCGGCCACGTCCTGCTCGGTCATGTTGTAGACACCTTCGATCTTGCGGGTGTCACGGATGCCGAGGGTCATCCCGAAGTTGCGAAGCCGGGCGGTCGAGCACCCGGGCATGTGGCGCTGGAGCGCCTCGATCGCCAGCATCGCCTGGCGACGCCCCTCGATCTCGAAACGAGTGAGGTCGTCGGGGTCGGTGCCGTCGCAGTTGCTCAGGTGGATGAGGTTCATGTAGGTGAGTTCGCCGCTGTCGTGGACCGCTCCCCAGGTCCCGGCGATGGTGGTGAGATCGGCGGGGATGAGGCCCTCCTCCATGGCCCGCTGGAATGGCTTGCGGATGAACGGCGAGTAGAGGGCGTCCTCCTTGCCGGAGGTGGTGATGCTCCACCCACCACCGTCCCAGTCGCCATACGTCTGAGGATCCGACCGCACCCCCTCCAGGAACGCCCGCTTGTCCACTCCGGCGAGGTGGAACATGACGGAGGCGGCCATCATCTCCTCCTTCGGGGTCTTGGCCGTGACTGCTCCCGCCCGGTGGGCGACATCGGCATCTCCCGTGGCGTCGATCACCCGCTCGGCCAGGATGGCCTCGCGACCCGCCTTCGACTCGGTGATGATCCCGATGATCCGATTCTGTTCCATCACCGGTGCCACGAACATCCGGTGGAGCATCGGATGGATGCCGGCCTCTTCGACCAGGCGGTCGGCCACCACCTTGAATCCCTCTGAGTCGATCTCGTAGGACAGCGACTGCGACTCCGGGGTGGCCGCCCCCATCTCCTTCGCCCGCTCCTCGAACTCGCGTGCGATCCCTCCGGCTTCGATCGTCCGCTCGTGCCGGTACCACGCCATTCCCTCCACCCCGACGGTGGTGATGTTCCCACCAAAACAGCCAAACCGTTCGACCAGGCTCACTTCCACCCCGGCCCGCGCCGCCGCCAACGCCGCCGCCAGGCCGCCCGGTCCCGAGCCCACCACCAGCACATCCGTGTGGTGCACAACATCGACCTGGCGGGCAGGCTCGTCGATGGTGGCGACGGTTCGTCCGACCGTCACGACAGCGAATCCTGAGAGCGGCGGGCCACCAGTTCGATCTCGACGGAGGCGCCGAGGGGAAGACCCGCCACCGCCACCGTCGTGCGGGCCGGGTAGGGTTCGCCGAACATCAGGCGATAGGCCCCGTTCATGGCATCGAAGTCGGCCATGTCGGTGAGATAGACGTTGACCTTGGTGACATCGTCGGGACCGAGCCCGGCCGCCTCCAGCACCGAGAACAGGTTGGCCAGGCACTGGCGGGTCTGATCGCCGATGCCACCATCCACCAGCCTCCCCGAGGCCGGATCGATAGGTGTCTGACCGGAACAGAAGACGAGATCACCGGCAACGACGGCATGGCTGTAGGGGCCCACGGCCACACCGGTGGGACTTGTGATCGGTTCGCGCATTCCGTGCCTTTCTCCGCCGAAGGGTTCCAATGGGTCGAAGGAGCGCACCGCCTGGAGTGTCCGTCTGGGAAGATGGTACGCAAATCCGCTTCCCTTCCTCGACAAACCGGGGCTGACCACGCGGCCCAGGTCACAGCCCCAGGTCACGGATGTTCAAACCTGAAACCTGCGCCTTGCCACACGGACCTTCGCGCCCATCCCCCCTCGCCCCCATCGATCGATCTCGGCGTTCAGGAACGGGTGGGAGCGAGACCGTTCACCTGGGAAGAACGGGGCTGGGAGGGGGCGGCGGCGCCGAGCGTCAATCGGAAGATGCTGTCACTGCCATCGTGGTGGTACTCCAGATCCCCACCCATCAGCCGCGCCAGCTCCCGAGACACGGTCAACCCGAGACCCACCGAGGCGGTCAGGCCTTTGACCTGGTGGGCCGACACGTACGGTTCGAAGATCCGGTCTCGGTATGCCTCGGGGATACCCGGGCCATTGTCCACCACCTCGACCCACACGGTGCCGGGGCGCTCTCCGAACCTCACCTCGATGCTCTCGCCCCCGTACCGGAACGCATTGGTGAGCAGGTTTCGCAGGATCTGGCGCAGCCGGGTCGGATCCGCCACTCCCTCGGCGGTGCCGGGATCGACGACCACCTTCGGGGTGAGCCCGTGCAAGGTGTCCATCGCCGCCCGCACCTGCGCCGCCAGGTCCACCGGCTTGAGGGTGATGGAGAGGGTCCCGATGTCCGCCCGGGCCGCCACCAACAGATCCTCGACGATGTGGGCGACATCCACCGCCTGCTGGGCGATGATCTCGATGAACTCCTTCCGCTCGGCTTCACCAAAGGCGTCGTGGTCCTTGCGCAACTCCTCGGCGAGCCCGACGATCGCGGTGAGCGGTGTTCTCAATTCGTGACTCACCGAGGCGATGAACTTGTCCTTCGAGACGACCAGCTCCTGGGCGGCGCGCTCGGCTTGTTTGAGCCTGGTCACGTCCACGATGGAAACCACCACGTCGGTCAGGTCGAGCCGGCCGTCCACCCGGGGAACGACCCAGCGCAGAACACCATCGATCGGTGCACCCGTGAGGGTGAGGCCCCGCACCTCGATGTCGAGGGAGTCGCGATCGTCCCAGATGGCGGCGAACTGCTCCACGAACGAGCCCGCCGTGTCGACCGCGAACGACTCAGGTTTGATCGAGCCCAGCAAGGTCTCCTTGTCGGCCGCCTCCATCAGCGCCATTCCCGCCGGGTTGACATCGACCACGACGATCAGTCCCGCCAGCCGGGCCACCTCCGCCGGGTGGGCGGCGAGGTAGGCCCGCACGTCCTCGACCCCCCGCTCACGGAGGGATGCCAGCTCCGACCCGACCCGGGAGTAATCCTCCTGCCAGATCGACACCGGCGCCCGCTGGAAGAGATGGCCATACCGGACTTCGCGTCGTTCGATGGAACGTTTCGACCAGACGACCAACGAGGTCGTGAACCAGACCAAGAAGCCGGGAACCAGAACGAGGGCGACCGTCTCCGCCGACCAGGCGGCGTCCCAATACCAGGTGACATGTGCCAGCACTGCCGCCAGCGAACTGAACAGCTGGTACCGGGACAGCCTCCAGCGGGTGACATAGGCGCCGGCGGCGGCCGCGGCGATGACGGCCATCCCTGCAATGCTCCTGATCGGAGTGGCGTTGTGGACCTCGACCTGGATGATCATCAGCCCGACTCCCACCGCCAGCAGCAGGTCGGCTCGATAGCTCCGACGACCGATCATCCCCAGCCCGGCCAACGCCACCACCGAAGGGGTGATCGCACGCCCCAACAGACTGCGGGAGTCGGCGTCGAACGATCCCAGAATCAGATAGGCCACCGCCACCGAGGCGGCGATGATCGTCGCCAACCGGACGATGTGGTATTCCACCGTCGGCGACAGGAGCGGTTCTTCGGCGGCTGGCATTTTCCCCTCGGTAAGGATCGGATGGTATCCGCCTCTCCTTGAGGGTTCCGTCTACCCGGGGGCGAGGCTCAGTGCTTGATCCTGGTCCCGGTCTCCCGGCGCATGGCCCGCTCCAGGTTCTCCGGGTTGGTGATGATCGCCTCCTTGCCACCGGCCTCGAGGAAGGAGATCACCGCCTCGATCTTGGGGCCCATCGAACCTTTCAGGAAGTGGGTTCCCTCGGCAAGGTAGCCCTTCGCCTCCTCCAGGGTCATCTCCGACACCCACGTCTGCTGGGGCGTGCCGAATCCCAGCGCCACCTTCTCGACCGAGGTGCTGATCAACAGGAGGTCGGCATCGAGTTCGGCGGCCAGCATCGCCGAGGCCCTGTCCTTGTCGATGACGGCCGCCACCCCCCGCAACGCACCGTTCTCGTCGGACACGACCGGCAACCCACCTCCGCCCACCCCGATGACGACGAACCCCGACGAGATCAGGCTGCGAATCGCATCGATCTCGACGATCCGTTTGGGGAGGGGCGAGGCGACCACCCTCCGCCATCCGCGATTGGCATCCTCGACGACGTCCCACCCCTCGGTGTCGCGCCGGTGGATGGCCTGCTCCTCGGTGAGGAACGACCCGATCGGCTTGGATGGATGACGGAAGGCTTCGTCCGCCGGGTCGACCTCGACCTGGGTGACGACGGTCACCACCCCCTTGTCGATCCCCATCCGCTCGAAGTCGTTGTAGAGGTTCTGCTGGAGGAGGTATCCGATCGCTCCCTGGGTGTCGGCCCCACACACGTCGAGCGGGACCTCGTGGAGCTCGTGGGCCGCCAGCTCGGATCGCCGGAGGATGAACCCGATCTGGGGGCCGTTCCCGTGGGTGATCACCACATCCCACCCGGCGGCTATCAGCCCGGCGATGTGATGATCGGTTTCGGCGGCGGCGAGATACTGGTCCTCCACCGACTGGTGGGCGGCATCGGTGATGAGGCTGTTCCCCCCGATGGCTACGACGGCAAGCTTGTTCATGATGACCTCACATCGTCAGGGCCATGACGGCCTTCTGCACATGCAGCCGGTTCTCGGCCTCGTCGAACACCCAGCTGTTGGGCCCGTCGATCACCCCGTCGGTCACCTCGATGCCCCGGTCGGCGGGGAGGCAGTGCATGTAGCCGGCGGAGGGCGTGGCCAGCGCCAGCCTGCGCTCGTCTGCGATCCAGTCCTGATAGTTGGCGGCGATGGCCGACGACTCCTCCAGGTCCGAAGTGGTGAGCATGCAGCCCCAGGACTTGGGGTACACGACGTCGGCGCCAACGAACCCCTCGTCGAAGTCGTCGAGCATGGTCAGCGAGCCACCGGAGGTCTTGGCGTTGGCGGCGGCCTGGGCCAGGATCTCGGGTTGCAGCTTGAACTCGGGCGGGTGGGTGAGCCGGACGTTGATCCCGTACCGGGTGAGGAGCAGGATCAGCGACTGGGGCACCGACAGCGGCTTCTGATAGCTGGCGGCATACGCCCAGGAGACGTTGACGGTGAGGCCACGGGGGTCGCCCCGCCGTTCGACGATCGTCATGAGGTCCGCCAGAGCCTGGAACGGGTGGTAAACGTCGCACTGCATGTTGAGGACGGGTACCCGGGAGGCGGCGGCCACGTCCCGGATGTACTGGTTTCCGGTCCCCCAGTCGACCTGGCGAATGGCGATCCCGTCGTTGTAGCGCCCGAGGATCTCACCGATCTCGGTGGCGGTGTCACCGTGGGCGATCTGGGTCGTCTTCGACTCGATGAACTGGGCGTGGCCACCGAGTTGGGCCATGCCCGCCTCGAAGCTCGCCCGGGTCCGGGTGGAGGAGAAGAAGAACAGCATGGCGAGCACCTTGTCCCGCAGCAGTCCGTGCTCTTCGCC
>DAIOGO010000036.1:0-19751 GCA_036745195.1 Actinomycetota bacterium
TTCCGCTGCGTCGGGCGATGTGGCAGGCGGGCGGTGGTGGGTGGCTATTCGGCCGTGACCCAGGTGTCGACCGTGGTGGCTTACCACATCATGGTCAACGGAGCGGTCGACCGCGCCTCCCTGACCGCCGACTTGCTGGTGCTCGACGGGGCGCCGCCGGGTACCCGCACCTACCGCCGGCCGAGCGACGAGTTCCGCCTCTGGCTCGACGCCGCCCACGCCGGGGAACCGACCGCGGCCCCGGGGCCATCCTCGGAACCCGCCTCTCGCATGACTGCGGTCGGGGTGTGGTTCCGGCGCCGACCCGATGAGTTGGTGACGGCGGCGATCGAGGTGTCCCGACTGACCCACCTCGACGCCTCCTCGGTGGCGATGGGAGTGGCGGCGGCGGGGGCGGTGGCGGGCGCCTCGCTGGCGATGAATGGAGCCGATCTGTTGTTCGGGGCTGCCGAGACGGTCGAGCGGGGCCTCGAGCACATGGGTGCAGACCAATTCCGCTTCTCGGGGATGGCGGAGGCAGGCCGAATCCCGGACTGGATCAGGTCGCATTCCTCACTCGTCACCGGTCCGCCGACGGATGCCGTCCGAGACCTGTCGGGGGACAACGGACCGCACGGGCTCAGCGGGGCGATGCTGGGCATCGTGCTCGGCTCGTCGCTGGGCGCCAGCCCGGTCCGTTTGATCGAACTCGCCGCCATGTCGGGGGGAAGCGAACTGGGAGCGCTCGTCGGGAGCATCGTCGGGGCGCGGGTCGGGCTGGGTCGGTGGCCGTGGCGGGTTCCCAACGAGACCTGGTTCGCCGAGATCGGGCGTCGCCTGGCGGCGGGCAATGGCGAGGTCAGGGACCTTCCGGTTCCCTATGCGATCGAGGAGCGGTTCAACATGTCGCCCGAGATGTCAGGCATCATCGATTTCGACTGACGTGCGGTCGTCCACCCGTCCCACCACCCACCATCCGGCGGCGATCGATGCGGCCAGCGCCAGGATTGCGACGATGCGGCCCCAATCGAGCACGTCGACGATCACCGCCCACAGCAAGGGTCCGACGATGGTGGCGAATCGCCCGACTGTGGCGTACAAGCCGTAGAACTCGCCGAGCCGGGCGGGGGGCGTGATCCGGGTCATCAGGACTCGATCGCTGGCCCAGGTGGCGCCCAGCGACACTCCCCCCAGCGGGCCGATGATGGGGACCAGTCCGGTCGTCGACAGGAGGGCGGAGAGCACCGCCAGGCCGATGGCGATGATCCAACCGATCAGGGCCCAGCGGAGCACCCTGGTTGGTCGGAACCTCTCCACCAGTCGGCCACCCCCCAGACCACCGACGATGGCGCCGACGATGGCGGAACCGAGCAGCGCCTGGGAGCCCTCTCGATCGAGCCCGATCTCCTCGATTGCGAAGACCGTCAGGAAGCCGCCGATGAGGGTGTTGATGGCGTCCGTGTAGAGGAAACGGCCCACCAGGAAGCGGGTCAATCCGGGAAAGAGCCGGGTGTCGCGCCACGACCTGACGAGATCCGTGGCGACCGCCGAGAGGGGCCGGGACGGGCCTGGATGGGGGTGGGGCGTCTCGTGGATCCAGGCAAACGCCGGAAGCGAGAAGAGCAGGAAGCCGGCGGCCATGGCCAGGAAGGCCGTCCAGTATCCGGTCTCGAGCACGTCGAGGAACAGGATGCCGAGGCCGAGGCCCACGAACGAGCCGAAGTATCCGATGCCGACCCCGAGCCCGGACACCCGCCCGCGGGTGTTGGAGGTGCTCACGTGCGGGAGCAGGGCGTCGTAGACCACCGACCCGGTGTTGACCGCGATCAGAGCGACCCCGAGTGCCGCGAACGTGAGGACTCGGGGGCCGGCGGTGAGAGTGGCGGTGGCGGCGATCGCCACCAGCGTGGTGACGATGAGGGTGGGCATTCGCCGACCACGCCGGTCGGAGTGGGCGCCGATCCAGGGTGCGGCAAACACCACCACGATTGCCGCCAGCGTCTGGGTCCCGGCCAGCCACGAGTCGGCGACATTGTTCTCGGTCATCCAGGCGGGCAGATACAGCCCGACCACCCCGAGGGCGAAGATCGTGTTCGCCAGGTCGTAGAGCACCCAACCGGCGGTGGCCCGCCGCGCCCGGGCGTCCGCCGTCAGAATGTGACGGCCACCGAGATCAGCTCCTCGTGACCGAGGAGTCCGGCGGTGGCCTGGATCGCCCGGGCCGCCTCGTCCAGCGGGAACTGGTGGCTCACCATGTCGTCGATCCGGGGGTCGGTTTCCAGTTGGGCGCAGGCCCATTCGTACGAGGCGCTCGATGCACCGAGCGCCCCGAGCAGGGTGAGTTGTTTGGTGACGATGATGTCGGAGAAGAACTGGGGAAGGTGACGGTTGCCCTTGCGGGACCCGAGCACCACCCGGCCCCCGGAACGGACGAGGTCGAGGCTTGAGAAGATAGCCTCCGGATCGTCGGAGGTGACGTCGACGACCACATCCGGACGGGTGCCGAGGCTTTCGCCGACGGCGACGGCGAGGTCGTCCGCGGTTACGTCGACCGCCAGGTCGGCGCCCATCCGTCGGGCCAGGTCGAGGCGATCGGAGTCGACATCGAGGCCACCGATGCCGACCCAGGAGGCACCGGCCGCCTGGGCGGCGATGAGACAGGCGAGCCCGCGGGGCCCGGGTCCGAGGATCAGCACACTCTCGCCCGCTGCCAGCCGTGGCAACTCGACCGCGCAGGTTCGACCGGCGGCCAACGAGTGGGCGAAGGTCGCCACCACCGCCTGGATGTCATCGGAGACGGGATGGAGGATGGCGTGGGGATCGAGATAGAGCTGTTCGGCCAGACCACCCCACAACCCGGGGGGTTCTGTCGACGGCAGCCCTCCATAAGCGTTGACGGGCCTGCGCTGGGTGCAGCCGGCCAGACCCCTTCGGCAGCTTCCGCAGTCGCCGCAGCGAATCACCGGCTCGACCACCACCCGCGTTCCGATCGGGTAGCCGATCGACCCGTCCAGGTTGTCGGCGATGCGGCCCACCACCTGCTGGCCGGGGATGAGGGGGTACACCAGGTCGGGACGGGTTCCCCGCCAGGCTTGGACCTCGGCCCCGGACAGCCCGGTGGCCTCGATCGCCAGCCACCCGCCATTCTCGATCGATCGAAGTGGGAGGCTGGTCAATGTGAGGCGTTGGGGTTCGACGAGCACCATCGCCTTGGCATGGCTCATCGCCTCACCTCACACCAGCACCGATCGCATCCGGACCAGACCCCGTTCGAGATCCTCGTCCGACAGTGCATAGGAGAGCCGGGCATGATTGGGAGCACCGAACGCTTCGCCCGGAACGATGGCGACCTTGGCGCGGTCGAGGAGGTGGGCGGCGATCGCCAGGTCGTCGGAGAACTCGACACCGATCAGGCCGGTCAGGTCCGGGAAGCAGTAGAAGGCCCCCTGCGGCTCGACACAGGTGACCCCGGGAATCTCGCTGAGCATGCGATACATCGTCCGGCGACGGCGATCGAAGGCGTCGCGCATGGCCGACATCGGTTCGAGCGGGCCGGTGAGGGCGGCCAGAGCCGCCCGCTGGCTGACGTTGGAGACATTCGACGTGAGATGTGACTGCAGATTGGAGGCAGCCTTGATGATGTCGCCAGGTCCGATCATCCATCCGACTCGCCAGCCGGTCATGGCGAAGGTCTTGGCCACCCCGCTGACGATGACCCAACGGTCTTCCAACTCGGGAGTGACGGTGACGATCGACGTGAAGGGCGTCGGGGCGTAGGTGAGGTGCTGGTAGATCTCGTCGGTCACCACCCACACGTCGTGCTGGGCGGCCCACAGCCCGATGGACCGGGTCTCTTCGGGGGTGTAGACGGCGCCGGTTGGGTTGGAGGGAGAGACGAACACGAGGAGCTTGGTGCGGTCGGTGCGGGCCTCCTCCAACTGATCGACGGTCACTTTGAATCCCGCCTCCGAGGTGGTGGGGACCTCGACCGGCACACCACCCGCCAGTTTGATCGCCTCGGGATACGTCACCCAGTAGGGAGCGGGGACGATCGCCTCGTCTCCTCGGTCGAGCAGGGCTGCGAAGCTCTGGTACACGGCTTGTTTGCCGCCGTTGGTCACGAGCACATCGGCCGCCCGCACCTGCGGCCCGCCGTGATCCCGGGTGAAGGCGGCGATGGCCTCACGCAGGTCGGGCAACCCGGAGTTGGCGGTGTACTTGTGGTTTCTCGGATCGGAGGCGGCTTGGCGGGCGGCTTCCACGATGTGACCGGGGGTCGGGAAGTCGGGTTCACCGGCCCCGAAGGAGATCACGTCTTCTCCGGCCGCTTTCATCTGGGCGGCCTGGTTGGTGATCGCCATCGTGGCCGATTCGGAGATGGCGGCGAGGCGGGGGGAGACGCGCTTCATGAGGTGGCCGACGATACCCAAGCGGGCCTCGATCGAGGAATCCGTGGGCGCCACCGAGGCGTCGGTGGCCGCCGCATCAACTCCCTTGGAACCGGTCGATGGCGATCAACGCTCCACCCGGGCTGACGAGGATGGCGGCGTCCCCCGAGTTGTTCCAGATCGACTCACCCCTACACCAGCCGAGCTCCTCGCACCCGGAGGTTATGAACAACGGGGAGGCGGGCGTGACGGTCGTCCCGGCGGGCAACACCAGGCGGTTGACGGTGGATTCGTCCCTGAGTACGTAGCCGCCCAGATCGACCGCCCGGTCTGCCTCGATCACCACCAACTCACCGTCCAGGTTCTCGTTGTCCGGCCCGGGCGGATCGGGCACTGCCAGCTTGACCGTGACGACTCCGTCGACTCCGCCTCCACACTCGGTCGTGTCCCACCATCCCAGGGCCGACCGACGGGCCTCCTCCTCTGCGTCCATCAGGTCGGGGGTGAGGCGCCCACCGTCGCTGAAGGCGATCGCCATGCCGGTGGCCACCTGGGCCAGGTTCACGGAACCGTCGGCAGTCCACAGGTAGCCGATCGACCGGCCGTACTGATCCTGGTCGAGGACTTCGAGACGGAGATCGGCGGCGTCGACCAGGTCGGCCAGTGACTCCCGGGAGACGTCACCGAGGCATTCGTTGCGCTCGGGGGCGTTGATCCCCATCAGCCGCACCCGGGTTTCGGTTCCGTCGATGACAACCGTCAGGGAGTCGCCGTCCGCCACTTCGACCACCTCGACCACCTCGCCGGGATCGGCCGGCCCGCCGCCGCCGGGGGTCGAGGCGGGGAGACAGCCGGCGACGAGGAGCGCCAGCGCCGCGGCGAGGACCGGGAGCGGGTGTCTCACTGTTCGGCCGGGGCCGCCCGCCGGGCGGCGATGTGGATGAGATCCCACACTCCGCTGAAAGGAGGGGCATATGCGAGGTCGGTCCACGCCAGGTCGTCGGCCGTCATCCGGTTCCAGATGGCAGTCGCAAACACGTCGATGCGCTTGCCTGCTCCCGGGCCACCGACGATCTGGGCGCCGAGCAACCGGCCCTCGTCCCGATCGGACACTGCCCGGATCCGCATCGGAGTCGCCCCCGGCCAGTACCCGGCGGTGGTGGTGCCTTCCGCCTCGCCCACCACGACATCGAACCCGGCATCGGCGGCTTCCTCCGGGCGCAACCCGGTGGCGGCGATCTCCAGATCGCACACTTTGGTGATCACGGTTCCGAGAACGCCGGGGAAGCTGGCATCGCCACCGCCGAGGTTGATCCCCGCCACCCGGCCGGTCTTGTTCGCCACCGTGCCCAGATGGAAGTTGGCCGGTCGTCCCGTCAGGCGGTGGGTTGCTTCGGCACAGTCTCCCGCCGACCACACCGCGTCGACGCGGGTCCGCTGGTGGTCGTCGACGGCGATGGCGCCGGTCTCGCCGAGCGGGACCCCGGCCGCGGCCGCCAGTTCCGTCTCGGGCCGGCTTCCCAACCCGAGGACCACCAGATCGGCGTCGAGTCGCCGGCCATCGATGTCGACGCCCTCCACCCGGTCGACGCCGCAGATCCGTTCGATCCTTACTCCGCTGATGACTTCGATCCCGAGCGTCCGCATCGCCTCGACCACCAAATCGCCCAGGTCGGCATCGAGCGTGCGCTCGAGCACGGATGCTCCCGAGGTGACGACGGTGACCTCCCAGCCTTGATGGAGGAAGGCTTCGGCTGTCTCGAGCCCGATGTACCCGCCGCCCACCACCACCACCCGTCCCTGGTGGGCCTCGGCCAGGCGGCGGAGCCGGGCGGCGTCGTCGAGCGTGCGCAGTTCACTCACCTCAGCCAGCATCCGACCTTCGATGTCTGGTCGGACGGCGGTCGAACCGGTGGCGATCATGAGATCGTCGAACCCCACGGTGCTCTCGGTGGCGGCGTCCAGATCGAGGACCGACAGCCGGCCCTGGTCGAGATCGATCGACGTGACCTCATGGCGGGTGTGGACCTTGATCGAGTCCTCGGCGAAGCGCGCCGGGGTCCGCGCAACCAGTCGCTCCAGCGGGTCGACCAGACCGGCCACGTGATATGGCTCTCCGCAGGCGCTGTAGCTGACCCAACTGGAGCGTTCGAAAGCGATGATCTCGAGCCGCTCCGGGCCGAGCCGGCGCCGGGCCTGGCTGGCTGCGCTCATCCCGGCGGCGTCGCCCCCGACGACGACCAGCCGCCGATTCATCGAGTCTTGGACTGGGCGCGCAAGGCCTTCAGCTCCTCTTTGAGAGCCTTGCGCCGTCGCCGACGTTTCCTGGCCACGAGTCCGAACAACTCGTCGGCCAGGGCGGCGACCATCGCCACTACGAAGATGACCAGGGCGAGAGGCAGCGTCCACGACCAGCCGAGGAACCGGATGTTCACCGGATCGGTGTTCTGGACGGCGAACACCACCACCACCAGTCCCAACAACAGGGCCAGCCCGAGCCCCCACGACAGTTCGCCGGCCGTGGTGACCGCCGGGGCCCGTTCCTGCGGGCGTTGTTCGGCCGGTGGCGGCGGTTCTTCCAGATGGTTGGGTTCGTCCATGGCGCCCCAGTCTACGGAGCCACCCCCCGTTGCGGCGTCAACGAGATGAGACGTCGACACCCTCGAACGCCCACCGTTCCTTGGAGGCCCGGGCGGCGGCGACGTCGACCCGAGCGAGGATGAGCGACCCGAGGACGAAGAACAACACCAGGCTGAGGATGGCCGGTCGCCCACTCCCGGTCAGTTGGCGAACGAAGGCGAAGATGAGCGGGCCCCAGATGGCGGAGAACTTCGAGAAGACCGAGTAGAAGCCGAAGAACTCGGCCGATGCCTCCTCGGGGATCATCGATCCATACAACGAACGGGAGAGGGCCTGGGTCCCACCCAGGACGAAGCCGATCACGACCCCCAACCCGAGGAAGGCGGCCGCCGATCCAGCCGGGATGAAGTAGGCCGTGACCGAGGTGGCGATCCACACCAGCAGACTGACCTGGATGGCGCTCTTGATCCCGAGACGGTGGGCCAGCGACCCGAACAAGAGTGCCCCGCCAAAGGCGACGAATTGGACGACGAGGAACGTCCCGGCGATGGCGGTCGAGTCGAGCTCCAGCGTGCCCGAGGCGTACACCGCGGCGATCTCGATGGTCGTCTGGATTCCGTCGTTGTAGAGCATGAACGCCACCACGAACCAGAGAAGTTCGGGGAACCTGCGCAGCTTCTGAACCGTCGACCACGTGCGCAGGAAGCCGACCATGGTCAGCTTGGCCCGTCGACCGGTCGGTCGGTAGAGCCCACCCGCCGAGACCGGAGCCCGGGCCGCCGATCGGGCCACCCGCCACCAGATCGTCACCAGAATGGTGAGGACGGCCAGGAGGATGAGGATCGGGCCCAACTCGGGGGATGAAGCGAGGTACGCCAAACCGATCAGCCCGGGAACGACGATGAGGAAGAGAGCCCCCGCCAGACCCAGCGCCCGCCGGGGAACCTCCACATCGGGGATGGGCACCGTGGTCGAGGTGTCGGGGATTCGGCTGAGGGCAAAGGCGGTGAACCCGCCCCACCACAACCCGGCGCCGGCGATCATCGAGCGGGTGACCAGATCGCTTTCGAAGACGAAGATCGCCACGAAGGCGATCAGGAGGTAGAGACCGCCGCCGATGTACCCCGTGGCAAAGCCCCGGGCGCTGATCTTGTCGATCGTGTCGGGGGTCGAGATATCGGTGAGGATCCCGTCGTAGAGGACATTGGCCGCCACGAACCCGACCTGAGCCAGGAAGAACAGCGCCAGCGTCGGGATGACGGCGCCGGACTGGGCGAAGAACAGCAGGGTGGAGAAGACGGCGCCGCCATAAGCGAACACCGCCAGGAACCGCTTCTTTCCGGCGGAGAAGTCGGCCATCGCCCCCAGGACGGGCATCAGGAGGAACAAGGCGGCCGAGGCGGCGGCAGCCACGAACGACCACATCGCCTCCCCCGAGTACCCGTTCCAGCCGGCTTCGCCCACCACCCTCGCCTCGAAGAACACCGGGAGGACTGCACCGGCGATCACCGTCGAATACGCCGAATTGGCCCAGTCGTACATGGCCCAGCCGAAGATGGTTCGTTTGTCGTTCTTCACCGCGACGACTCTACGGTGGCCGCCGTTCCCGGCGACGCCCGGAGCGAGAGGTTTGGGCAGGATCCCGATTGGCAGCGCTCCGTCCTATCCTCTCTGGCCATGGGGAAGCCGCTCGGATTGGTGACGCTCGCCGTCCTGCTGGCCGCCTGTTCCGGCGGTCTGACAGCCGACCCGGAGCCCGCCGCCTTCCCCACCACCACCACTCCGGCCGCCTCGGTCCCGGCCGGCACCGTCGCCACTACGGGGACGTCGGCTCCGGCCCCGCCCACCACCACGATCCCCCCGCTCATCTCGCTCACCTACACCGAGATCGCCGGCGGTCTGGCGGCCCCGATCGCCATGACCGCCCACCCGGGTGCC
The DNA here is from genome assembly GCA_036745195.1 of Actinomycetota bacterium. Lineage (GTDB taxonomy): Bacteria > Actinomycetota > Acidimicrobiia > Spongiisociales > ZC4RG35 > JBFHRE01. Next base: position 8,886 of record DAIOGO010000036.1, read on the forward strand.
GAGGAGGCGTATCTCGCCACCAAGGATGGCCGGGTCTGGTTGCTGCGGGGAGCGATTCTCGACTCGCAACCGGTGCTCGACATCACCGATCGGGTGAGGAACGACGGGGAACAGGGCCTGCTCGGGATGGCGCTCCACCCGCTCGACCAGTCGAGGCTGTTCGTCCACTACTCGGATCGGTCGGGCGACACCGTCGTCTCCGAATTCGCGCTCACCGGAGCTGGGGGCGACGCCTCATCCGAGCGCCTGCTCCTCCAGGTGGGCCAACCGGCCTCCAACCACAACGGTGGCATGATCCAGTTCGGGCCGGATGGGCTGCTGTATCTGGGTCTGGGCGATGGGGGAGGGGCAGGTGACCGGTACGGGACCGGTCAGAACCCCGACACCTTGCTGGCCGGGATCGTCGCCATCGACGTCGAGACGGCTTCTGCCCAGAAGATCATGTCGGGTCTCCGAAATCCCTGGCGGTTCTGGATCGACGGCGATCGAATCGTCATTGCCGACGTCGGTCAGAACCTGTACGAGGAGATCTCGGTGGCGCCACTCGGATCCGGCGCCAACTTCGGCTGGCCGATCACCGAAGGCCTCCACTGTTATTCGCCCCGCTCGGGGTGTGACACCACGGGTCTGACCGCCCCGATTCTCGAGGTCGAGCACGGCGACGCCGGTACCTGCTCGATCACCGGGGGAGTGGTCTATAGCGGCACCGCCATCCCCGAACTGGAGGGGCGCTTCCTCTACTCGGACTACTGCGGAGGGTGGCTGCGCAGCGTCGACCCCGACGATCCGTCCGGCTGGATCGACCACACGGCCGAGGTCGGGGTGCCCGGAAACGTGCTTTCGTTTGGCATCGATGGAGCCGGCGAGGTCTACGTGATGACCGGCGACTCCCTCTGGCGGCTCACTCCGGTTCGCTGAGCGCCGGCCGGGACCTGGCCGTGGCCCAGGGCTCGGACCGGTAGGCTGGGCGGGTGCCCTCCGCCATTTTCGCCCTCTGCGCCGCCGTCGTCTGGGGCACCAGTGACTTCCTGGGTGGGAGGGCCACCCGGGGCTCGGGCGCCTTTCGAGTCGTGTTCTGGACGGCGATCCTCTCGTCTGTGCTCGGGCTGGGACCGGCACTCGCCATGGAACGGCCCACCGACCTGGGTGCTGGCGTGGGGTGGGGGGCGATTGGCGGGGCTGCCGCCAGCCTGGGCGCTGTCGCCCTCTTCCACGGAATCGCCCACGGGCGTTCCGCCGTCGTCGCTCCGGTCTCGGCCCTGGTGGCGGCCGGCCTGCCGGTGATCGTGGGGTTGTTCGCCGGCGAGGAACCGGGCACTCTGGCCTGGTGGGGAGTCGGCCTGGCGCTTCCGGCGATCTGGCTGCTCACGTCGGAATCGTCGCTTCCCGGCAAAGGCGGGCTCCGTCACGGCTTGTTGGCCGGACTGGGATTCGCCGCCTTCTTCATCGCTTTCGGCAACGCACCCGCCGACGCCGGGCTGTGGCCGGTGGTGGCGGGAAGGGCGACCGGCGCTGTCCTGATCGGGATGCTGATGGTGGCGGGTTGGTCCGAGAGGATCGTCGGGAGGTTGCCATGGCCGGTGCTGGTTGCCGTGGCCGGGGCCGACGCCTCGGCTTCCTGGCTCTACCTGGTGGCCACCCGGGACGGGTTGGTCTCGCTCTCGGCAGTCCTCGCCTCTCTCTACCCGGTACCCACCGTGCTGCTGGCGATGGTCTTCTCCCGGGAGAGGCTCGACCTGCGCCACTGGCTCGGGGTCGGCGCCGCCGTGACCTCGGCGGTGCTCATCTCGGTCTGATCGCCCCAAGGGGCCGGCAAGCCGGTCCTCAGCGGAGTGCCAGCCACGTTCCGGCGATCAGCAGCAGCAACCCGGCGAGTTTGGTCGTGTCGACCGGGCGGACGTCGGCGCCGAGAACGCCGAAATGGTCGATCACGGCCGCCGTGGCGAACTGGGCCACCGTGAGGGTCATCAGGGCTTCCACCAGTCCCACCCTGGCCACCGAGAATGCAATCGACCCGATGATGACCAGGCCGAGGATCCCGGCTCCGAGGGCGAAAGGGGGGATCGATCGCCAATTGGACACCTGCCCGCCGCCGGCGACGAGCAACACCACCCCGATGACGAGGCCACCACCACCGTAGGTGATGAAGGTCGAGGCGAGTGTTCCCACCTGCCGGTCCATCACTCCCAGGAACTGGCCCTGGACGGCCACCGCCGTGCCGCCGATCGCCGCCACCAACAAGACCAGACCAGTGTTCATCCGTACCTCCTGGCGGCGCACGCTAACGGCGTCGAGGCGATCGAGGCCACACTCTTCACGGCTCGGGTCCGTGATGTCGGGGAGGCCTGATAGCCTCGCCGCATGATCGGGAGAGTGATCGGGACCGAGGACGCCACCCCTCTGTCGTTCTGGGTGGCGGTGGCCGCCGACGGATACCTCCAGCTCGACGACGTCGTGGCTCTCGAGCGAAGCCTCCCCGACGGCGAGTCGGTCAAGATCTACGGCATGGTGTCGCAGGTGCGCACCCGCCACGAAGGGATTCGCTTCGACTCGGATGTGTTCCTCGTGTCCGAGGGCCTCCTCCCGGCCGAGATCTCGGAATCCGCCCAGATCACCGCCACCCGTTTCGAGCCGGAGATCTTCGTGCCGCCCCGTCCCGGACAGGAGGTGAGAAAGGCCGAGGGGGAGGAGCGCGATCAAGCCCTCTTCTTCGACCGGATGGACTACCGGCTCCCGGTCGGCCTCTCCCGTAGCGGCGAACCGGTGTTCGCCAATCTCGAGTTCATCGACGGCCGGCGGGGAGCTCACATCAACATCTCCGGGGTGTCGGGGGTGGCGACCAAGACCACCTATGCCACCTTCCTGCTCCATTCGATGTTTCGGAGCGGGGTGCTGGGGAAACGGGCGCTCAACACCAAGGCCCTGATCTTCAATGTCAAGGGTGAGGATCTGCTGTTCCTCGACCACCCCAACACCAGACTCCAACCGCAAGACGCCGATCGGTATCGCCTGCTCCAGCTTCCGGCCGAGCCCTTTGCGTCGGTGTCGGTCTTCGCCCCACCCCGGCGCGAGTCGGCGGCGGCGGTACCCGATGTCGCCAGCCGCAACCGGGGGGTGACCGCCTTCTTCTGGAGTCTGGAGGAGTTCTGTCGCGACGACCTGCTCCCATTCCTCTTCGCCGACGCAGAAGACGACAGAGCCCAGTACACGATGGTCGTCTACAACGTGATGGCACAGCTGCGGCGGGCGATCGCTCCTGGAGACGGCTCGGTTCGGATCGAGGGAACCACCGTGCGGACGTTCCGGGAACTGGTGGATCAGATCGTCGCCAAGGTGTCATCCGAGGACGACGGGCCGGTCTGGGCAGGCCCGGCGATCGGCAAAGGGACGATCTCCGCCTTCATCCGGCGGCTGGTCGGGTCGGTGCGCCACGTCGAACACCTGGTTCGTGGGGACGTGGCGAACCCCGCCCGCCATGCCGTGACGCCGCTCCAGACCCAGGTGACGGTGGTGGACCTGCACAATCTCAATGACCGGGCCAAACGGTTTGTGGTGGGAGTGACGATCCGTCGCGCCTTCGACGAGCGCGAGCGTGCCGGCCAGGCGGATGAGCTGCTGTTCCTGGTTCTCGACGAGCTGAACAAATACGCCCCCCGGGAGGGGTCGTCCCCGATCAAAGAGATCCTGCTCGACGTCGCCGAGCGTGGTCGCAGTCTCGGGATCATCCTGGTCGGTGCCCAGCAGACCGCCTCGGAGGTCGAGCGGCGCATCATCGCCAACTCCTCGATCCGGGTGGTGGGACGGTTGGACAGCGCCGAGGCCTCCCGTGACGAATACGGGTTCCTGCCCGCCGCCCACCGGCAACGCTCCACCATTCTCAAGCCGGGAACCATGCTGCTCGCCCAGCCTGAGCTGCCGGTCCCGATCGCGCTCGAGTTCCCCTTCCCGGCTTGGGCCACCCGCGCCTCGGAGGCCGGTGTGATGGGGGACGACGGTCCGGAGGATCCCTTCGACGGTTTGCCGTGAGATCCGGGCTGATCGTGCTGGGGTTGATACTGGCCGGCTGCTCGTCGGGCTCGGCCGGGCCCAGTTCCACCGGTACCCCGGCCCCCGACGGAGCCGCCCTCTATGCCGTCAACTGTGTTGCCTGCCATGGCCCGAGCGGCGTGGGCACCACGATCGGGCCACCACTCGTCGACCCCGCCTACCTGGCTCCCGACTACCCCGACGCCGGCTTCGTGGCGGCGGTGGAACTGGGGGTGGCGCAGAGCCGGTGGGCATTCGGGCCGATGCCGGCCATCCCCACGCTGAGCCATTCGGAGATCGCCGCCATCACCAGCTACGTCCGGGAGCTCCAGGGCGGCTGAGAGGGTTCTTCGTCCGGGAGGCGGGCGACGGAGACGACCGCTCTCATGGGGATCGTCCCATAGACATGGGGGAAAGACTGTCCCGCTCCGTATGAGTCCTCCCACACCACCGGGACGTCGACCCGCTCGGGGTCGATCTCCACCACCACCAGACCCTCCTGGCCGGCAAACCATGTCTTGGCCACCGCGGTGAGTTGACGGTGCTCACAGCAATGCACAAAGCCCTCGGTCCCGAGCGAGGCAGACCCGAATCGGTCCGATCCGGTGAACGACTCCCACTCGGACATGTCGATGATGTGGTAGATCACGGCTGGATCGTAGGGTGATGCCGATTCGGTCACCTGCCCCCGGTACGATCGCCGGCGTGCGCATTCTCCACACCTCGGACTGGCATGTCGGGCGGACGATGCGCGGCCAGAGCCGGGCAGCCGAGCACCAGGCAGTTCTGGCCGACCTGGCTCGACAGGCCGGGGCACTCGCCGTCGACGCCATCATCGTCGCCGGTGACATCTTCGATCTGAGCGCCCCGACCCCCGAATCTGAGCAGATCGCGTACCGGGCCCTCCTCGATCTGGCCGAGGTCGCCCCGGTGGTGGCCGTCGCCGGAAACCACGACAACCCCCGCCGCCTGCTGGCGGTTGCCCCGCTGCTCGATCTGGGCAGGGTGGTCATGGTGGCCTCGGTGGCGAGACCAGACGAGGGCGGATTGGTCGAAGTGGCGGGACTGCCGCTGCGGGTGGCGGCGGTGCCATGGCAGAGCCAGCGGGGGATCGTCTCGGCGGATGATCTGATGAACAAGGACGCCTTCGAGCATGCCCAGGACTACGCCGCCAGGATGGGCAGGATCCTCTCCGCCCTGTGCGGGCCGATGGGGACGGACACGGTCAATGTCCTGGCCGGTCACATGATGGTGCACGGGGGGGAAGCGACCGGCAGCGAGCGGGCGATCCAGACGATGTTCGAGTATTCGATTCCCGCCGGCCAGATCCCGGGATCGCTCTCCTACGCCGCCCTCGGCCATCTCCATCGACGGCAGCGGATCCCCGGCTCGGCCCCGGTGTGGTATTCGGGATCACTCCTCCAGCTGGACTTCGGTGAAGCGGGCGACGCCAAGGGGGCCGTGCTGGTCGAAGTCGAACCCGGTCTCCCCGCCACGGTCTCGGAGGTGACGATCGGCGGGGGACGGCCGCTGGTGAAACTCACCGGCTCGCTCGAGCAGGTGGTGGCGGCCGCCGTCGGGCTCGAGGAGTCCTACATCAAGGTCGAACTCGACGAGAAGACCAGGGTGGGTCTGTCCGACGAGGTGCGGAGTGCCATCCCGGGAGTGGTCGACATCGTCCTGCGCACCACCGATGCGCCCGACAAACCCTCCACGCCGATCCGGTTGGGCCGGCCGCCGGTGGAGTTGTTCGAGGAGTACCTGGCCGCCAGGCGCCGGTCCGATCCCCGACTGGTGGAGCTGTTCGGTGCCTTGCTGGAGGAGGTCGATGAGACCTGAAAGCCTTCTGGTCGAGGGATTCACCGCCTTCCGGACCATGTCTCAACCGGTCGACTTCACCGGGGCGGAGCTGTTCGCCTTCACCGGCGCCACCGGGGCGGGAAAGTCGAGCCTCATCGACGCCATGTGTTTTGCCATGTACGGGAGGGTGCCGAGGTTGGGGTTGCGGCTGGTCGAGCCGATCATCTCGCTCGGAATGACCGAGGCCAGAGTCGACTTCCACTTCTCGGTGGGTCCGGCCCGCTTCCGGGTCACCCGGGTGGTCCGGCGCACCAAGGGGGGTGGCGCCCAGATCGCCGAGGCCCGGTTCGTGCACGGCTCTGCCGAGGTGTCCGGCACCGATCAGGTGACCGCCGAGGTGGAGCGCGTCACCGGGTTGGGGTTCGAGCATTTCACCAAATGTGTCGTCCTGCCCCAGGGTCAGTTCTCTGCCTTCCTGCATGACAAGCCGGCCGATCGCCAGGAGCTGCTGCGGTCGTTGCTCGAGCTCGAGCTGTACGACCGGATCCGCCAGAAGGCGGTCGAACGGCGCACGGCCCACGATGCGGAGGTGGCGATCCTCGAGGCTCAGCTGGCCGACGTGGGGGATCCGGGTGAGGAGGGCGAAGCCACGGCGCTCGCCCGGCTGGAGGAACTCCGCCGGGCCAAGGCCGGAGTGGCGGAGTCCTCGCTCGAGCTCGATCGGATCCAGCAGGAATTCGCCGCCGCCGAGACTGCCGTGCGGGAGTTGACCGCCGCCCGGGTCACCCTCGCCGCCGTCCGGATCCCGGCCGAGGTGCCAGGGATCGCCGAACGGCTGGCGGCCGCCCGCTCCACACTCGTCGAGTCCGAGGCGGCCGTCCGGGCCGCCGAGGCCAAGGTCGAGGAGCTGGAACGGCGGGTCGAGGCCCTTCCCTCGCTGGCCGCCCTGGATTCCGAGCTCGCCCTGTTCGACCGTGCCGACGTGTTGCGGGCTCGGATCGCCAAGGGCCGGGAGATGCTGGCGGTGGCCGGGGCCGAGCTGTCCGCCGGCCACGAGCAGCTGGCGTCGGCGCTCGAGGCCCAGCGCCAGGCCGTCGCCGAGCTTGGCCAGCTACGGGAACGGCACCTGGCCCATGCCCTTCGCTCGGGACTGGCGGTGGGCGACGACTGCCCGGTGTGCGAGCGACCCATCACCGAGCTGGTCCCGAGATCGGCGCCGGCCGGGGTCGACCGTCTCGAACGCGCCACCCACAGGGCCGAGACCGAGGTCGAGACCCGGCGGCGAGTGGTCACCGCGATGACCAAGGAGCACGCCGGATACGAGGCGCAGCTGAAGACGCTGGAAGCCGACCTGGCCGATCTGGAACAACGACTTCCCGTCCACCGGGAAGCGAAGGTAGGGGAACGGGCGCTGGCGGCGACGGCGGTCGAGGAGCACCGAACGGCCCGGGAGGAGGCGAAGCAGCTGCGACAGGTCCTGGCCGAGCGGACGGAGGCGGTGGAGGTGGCGCGACGGATCGAACACGAGGCCCGACTGGAGCTCGACCAGACCCGTGACCGGCTGGGCGGTTGGAACCCACCGGCGCTGGCCAGGCTCGACCTCGCCGGGGATTGGGGCGATTTGGTGGCCTGGGCCGGTACGGAGCACCTCCGGTTGGGAGAGCTGGAGGCGGCTCGTATCGACACCCTGTCCGAATTGTCGGAGCGGCGCGACGGGCTGCGCACCCGCCTGGCGGGATTGCTTGCCGAACACGGGCTCGGAGTCGACGGAAGGAGCCCGTCCGAGATCGTCAACGAGGCCGTGACCATCGCCGAGCAGGGGCTGGAGCGAATCAGGGAGAACCGGCAACGCGCCGAGGAGATGAGGGTCATGCTGGCGGCGGCCAGGTTCGGGGGAGAGCTGGCGGCGGCCCTCGCCAAGGAGTTGGCGGCCGCCGGGTTCGAGGCCTGGATCCTGGAGGAGGCGCTGGCGGGCCTGGTAGAGGGGGCCAACGTCATCCTGGCTGGCCTGTCCGGCGAGTCGTATTCCCTGGAGATGGTCCGTCGCGAGTTCGTCGTGGTCGATCACCGCAACGCCGGCGAGCGGCGCTCGGTCAAGACCCTGTCGGGCGGTGAGACGTTCCTCGTCTCGCTGGCCCTGGCGCTGTCGCTGGCAGAGCGGGTGGCGTCGGCCACCGGGAACGCCCGTCTCGAGTCGATCTTCCTGGATGAGGGATTCGGGACCCTCGACGGCGACACCCTGGAGATCGTGGCCGGGGTCCTCCACGAGTTGAGTGCCAGTGACCGAACGGTGGGCATCGTGACCCATGTCAAAGAGCTGGCGGATCAGCTGCCGGTACGCTTCGTCGTCGAGAAGGGGCCTGCGGGAGCGACCGTGAGGCGGGAGGGATGATGCGGTTCTCGGTCGAGTCGTGGGCTCCCGACTACGGCGTTTCGGCGGACGCCGACCGGGAGACGGAGGTCCCGACCGACACCGATATCGAGGTCACCGGCCCGTGGACCGGGCTTGCCCCCGAGGCCCGGGCGGCGGAAGAGGTTTGTTTCGTCGACGGGGTCCGGCGGGTCGACGCCAATGTCTGGATCGAACAACCAGACGATCTCCCTGCCTACGGGGTGTGCGCCACCTATGCCGCCGGCGCGGTCAGGTGCGCCGCCGCCGCCGAGGTGGTGGTTGCCATGGTGGAGCGTTCACTCTTCACCGCGGCGGTGGGAGCCACCGATATCGAGACCGTCCATGGTCGTTACACCGCCCACCCGGCGGTGGGAAACTCTCCCGAGGAGTTGTGGCTCCGGATCCAGGAACGGATGGGGGCGCTGGAGGGGACTGTTTCGGCGGAGGTGTCTGGCAGCGAGCTGGTCGTAGTCGATGGCCCGCTCTCGCATCATGCCCATGTTCCGTCGGCGGTGGGCTACATCAAGACCCATCACGTCCACTACCTTCCGATCGAGCGCAGGCCGATTCTCATGACACTCGAGCCCGGCCGGCGTTCCCCGCTGTTTCTCATCGGCGGTGGCTCGACCCGCTACTCGTGGTATCTGCGGCTCGCCCCCGGGGCCGGTTCCACCGGGGGGCTGGTGCGGTGCGAGATCACCGCCAATCGTTCGGTCGGGGAGGCCAGGTCGGTTGCCGACCTCGTCACCGCCACCCTCCCCCGATTCGCTTCGGCGCCCCACAAGGACCCGCGTGCCCCCCAGAACCTCTACCCGATCGCCGGGCTGGAACGTGACCTGCGCCGCCGGCTGGGCGATCAGTTCGTGATGGAGCGGGCGTTGCGGCGGGTGGCCGGCTGAGCTCAACGCTCGCGTCGGCTCACGAATACGGCTCCGCAGAGGACGAGCACCACCCCGATCATTGCGAGCGAAGTGATCCGATCGTCGAGGAGCAGGAAGCCGAGGGTGAGTGACACCACCGGGATCAGATAGGTGATGACGGACGCCCGCGGTCCACCCACCCGGCCTACCAGTTCGGCCATCAGGCCGAAGGCGATTCCGGTTCCGAGGACCCCGAGCACGGCCGTGGCGGCTGCCGGGAGCGGCGACCAGGTCGAATGAGCCAGCCCGTAGATCCCGAACGGGGTTGTCCAGATGGCTCCCAGCCCCAACATCTTGGCCATCACCGGGATCGATCCGTACCGCTGTTGGAGCGGGGCGGCGAGATTGGTGGCGATCCCGTAGCAGAACGTGGCAGAGAGAACCATCAGCACCCCCCACACGGCGGTCGTTCCCTGCCGGCTCGACCCGAGGCTGACGAGGGCGATCCCGGCGAAGCCGACGGCTATCCCCACTCGCTGGGGGCCGCGGGGAACCCGGTTGAAGAAGAGCCCGCCGATGATTCCGCTGAAGATCGGAGTGGCGCCGTTGAGCAGCCCCGTGACGGCCGAGTTGATGTGCTGCTGGGCGAGCGGGAAGAGTGTGAACGGGATGCCCACCCACAGGATCGACAGGGCAATCAACCTGTTTCGGTCTTGGGCTTCGATCCGGCGCCTGGCGCTGGGGAAGCAGAAGAGGGCGGCCGCCCCCAGCGCCACCCGGGCCCAGGTGATGAGCCCGGGATGAAACGCACGCAGACCGAGGGCGATGAACAGGAACGAGGCGCCCCAGATCGTTCCCACCGCCAGGAACAACGTCCAGTCGAGCGCGGCGAACTGGTTGCGGTCAGTGGTCTCGGTTGCGACGGCGGTCATTGCCGGAAGAACCCGAGATGTTCGGGTTCGGTTGCATCCGGATGCTGGAGCGGATCCGGTATCGGGGCGCCGAACGACGTGACGATGGGGATGACACCGGCCCAGATCGGGAGCTCGTAATCGGGCTCGTCGTCGAGTGGCGGCCCGCGGCGGATCTTGGCAGCCGCTTCATCGATGGGGAGGCGCATCACCGCAGTGGCCCGTACCTCCTTGTCGCTCATCGGTCGCAGGTGAGGGCGGCGGCCGGGTACGAGCTTGTCGGTGAAGGCGTCGAGGACCCGGCGCCGCTCGTCCAGGTCCGTGATCGGGTCGGTGACTCCAAACAGCACGACCGAGCGGTAGTTGGCCGAGTGATTGAAGGCCGACCTGGCCAGCACGAGCCCATCCATCAAGGTCACCGAGACACACACCTGCGGTCCCTGTTTCAGCACCCTGAACAGGCGGGTGGCGGGCGAACCGTGCAGGTAGAGGGCGTCACCGATCCGGGCGTGGAGGGTGGGTATGACGACCGGTCGACCCCCATCCTCGAACGCGATCGAGCAGTAGAGCGCTTCATCGAGGATCGCGTAGATGTCGACGCGGTCGTAAGAGGCACGCTCCTCGCGCCGGACGGCGGTGTTGGGCGTGGGGGTGATGTCTGACACGCGGTGTGAGGGTAACCCGACGAGCGATATGCTCGGGGCATGGCGGTAACGGTCTTCGAGTCGGTGGAGGCGCTGGCGGCGGCCGCACCGGGAACGGTGCTGGGCCGGTCGGGATGGAAGGACATCACCCAGGAACGGGTCGATCTGTTCGCCGAGGCCACCGGCGACCACCAGTGGATCCACGTCGATCCGGTGCGGGCGGCCGCCGGCCC
>DAIOGO010000037.1:0-13059 GCA_036745195.1 Actinomycetota bacterium
GCCACCACGGTCGACACCTGGGTCACGGCCGAATAGCCACCCACGACCGCCCCGCCTGCCACATCGCCCGACGCAGCGGAAAGCATGCAACCCGCCCCCTCGTCGTGGACCAGGGATTGGAGGGCCTGGGAGGACTCGGCATACGAGCTCATGACGAGATCACGGTAGCCTGGGACCCGGATGGATCATGCCGTTCTCATCGCCAACCCGGCCGCCAGCCAGTTCACGAGCGGCGCCCATCGACAAGCCCAGCGGATCCTCCGGCGCCGGTTCGAGCTGACGGTCGCCTGGCCGAACAGCGCCGCCCACGCCACCCAGATCGCGGCCGAAGCGGTGACCGAAGGCGCCGCCCTGGTGGTGGCGATGGGTGGGGACGGGATCGTGCACCATGTCGCCCAGCCGCTGGTGGGAACGAGGACCGCACTCGGAATAATCCCGGTGGGAACGACCAACGTCGTGGCCCGCCTCTTCGGCATTCCGATGCGGGCGACGGCAGCTCTCAAGCTCCTCGCCACCAATCACCTCGAAATCCCCTCCCCGGTCCTGAGGACGGTCGCCTCCGGACCGAATGGAGAAGAGATCCGCTACGGCGTCTTCTCGATGGGGATGGGGGTGGATTCGGAGGTGGTGGTTCGCGCCGAGGCCGAGCCCTACCGCAAGTACACCTTTGGGAGCATCCACTACGCCCGAACCGCCATCGGCACAGTCTGGTCGGACCTCCGCCACAAGAAGGACACGCTCACCGTCCGAGCCGGTGATCGATCGGTCCAGGGGATCGGGGTCATGGCCCAGATCCACCCTGTGTTCACCTACTTCGGCCGGGTCCCGCTCACCCTCGACCCCGAGGTCCCCGACCCGCTCTCGGTGCTCGTGATCCGGGCCATCCCCATCCGACGGGCGCCGGCGGTGTTGTGGGGAGCCATGCGCGGGGAGCTGGCGCACGTCCCAGGGATGGAGTTGCTCAGGCACCCCGAGGTCCGCATCGAGACCACCAAGGGCCCGATCGCCGCGCAGATCGACGGCGAGGTCATCCGGGCGATCGATCACGCCACCGTGACGGTGATTCCGGAGGGGCTTCGCATCGCCGCTCCTCAGCCCTCCAGGCGGTGAGAGACTGGGATCACGATCCCCTCGGCATCGAGGCGGTTCTTGATCCGGCGCAATGCCTCACGCCTGACGGTCCAGCGAGCGTCCGCCTCGACCTTCAAAACAGCCCTGATCACCACCCCCGAATCGCCCAGTCGTTCCACCCCGAGCACCTCGGGATCGCCGAGGAGCAACGGTTCCCAGGCGGGCTCGGATGCCAGACCGGCCAGGACCTCTCCGATGATCGGAATGACTCGTTCGATGTCCTCGGAGTAGGCGACCGCCACGTCCACCACCGCCTGGCCGTACTCCTGGGTGAAGTTGGTCGCTACCTCGATTCGCCCGTTGTTGACGTAGTGGACACTGCCTTCCACGTCGCGCAACACCGTCACCCGGGGCCGGATGTCCTCGACCACGCCCCCCACGCCGGCGATCTCGATGACGTCTCCGATCCGGTACTGATCCTCGGCCAGGATGAAGAACCCGGCGATGACGTCCCGTACCAGACCCTGGGCGCCAAACCCCAGCGCCACCCCGATCGCCGAGCCCACGGCCAGGAATGGAGCGGTGGAGATTCCCCAGACGTTCGCCACCGTCAGCGCCGTCACCAGCACCGCCGCCACCGTGATCAACCGTCGAAGCATCGCCCACAAGGTGGTCGCCCGCGACCCGTCGTCAGCGCCCCGCCGCTCGATCCGCTGGATGAACCGGCGGGCCACCCGGGCGGTGACGAGATACATCGTCACGACGACGACCACCACCACTGCCGTGCGGATGAACTCGGGGAGATGCCGGCCGAGGCTTTCGATCATGGCGCGACCCTAATCCAGCGCTTGCATCACCAGTTCGAACTCCGCCAGAGCAGTGGTGGCCTCGGCCCGTTCCCGCAGCACCGCCCTCGCCTCCCGGCCGATCCGTCGATCCAGTTCGGTCGAGATGGCCGCCGCCAGGCGTTCTTCCTGCTGGGAGATGCCGGCCCCGGCGAGACCCGCGCCGAAACGGCGCGCCCACCCCCGGATTCCGACCAGGAGAACGGTGGAGATGGCCACCACCACCGCCGGGCCGAACAGCCGGTCCCGGTCGAACGCCCAGGCGATGGCCAGGACGATCGCCACGACCGACAGGCGCCGGAGCCAGCCGAGGGCCCGCAGCCAGGAGGGGATCCGGGGTGGAGAAACCGACCAGGTTCCGGCCACCATCAACGCCGATTGGACCACGGCATCGTCGACCTCGAGTGCCGCCAGACGCCTCCTCGATTCTCCACCGGCCCGCTCGCCGGTGGTCTGCAGGCAGTCTCGGATCAGCGTGGCGGCGGGGACGGTGGACGTGATCGAGGAATCAAGGTCGGGGGAGGACGGCAGCACCACCCGCCCCAACCCGACGGCCGCTCCCGCACTCCTGGCGCCGTGGGCCCTCAGCTGCCGGGCGGCGGCCGCAATCATCCCCTTGGCGAGCTGGGCGGCGGCCTCTCCCACGGTCTGACTCCAGCGCTCCACGAACCCGGTCCCCGCCCCTCCACCCAGCTCCGCCGCATCGGCCAGTCGCCGGGCCGCCGCCCGGCAATCGACGACGAGCTTGCGCAGCACCACCTCCTTGGCGTCGCCCATCGCGCTGATCTCGGTGAGCAACGCCTCGATCCCCTCCGGTGGGCCCACCGGAGGGTCGGCCGCCACCGCCAGCACCCTCGGCTGCTCGATGCCATCCCTCCGCAGCCCCGCCTCCAGGTCGGCCATGATCGAGGCCAGCTCCTTCTCCCCCAGTCGGTCGACCTGGTTGAGGGCGAACACGAACTGGTCCTGGTACTCGGCCAGCGGCCGCAGGTGGTCCTCGTGGAGGATCCGATCGTGATACTTCTCCGGATCCATGACCCAGACGACGGCGTCGACCTCTGGTACCAGTCTCGCCACAATCTGTCTGTGTGTCTCCTCGATCGAGTCCGTATCGGGGAGGTCGATCACGGCCAGTCGCGTTCCCGCCCGATGGCCGACCCGATCGTCGATCCCGATGGCGTCGAGCAGCCGGGTGAGCCCGGGCTCGGGGTCGGCCGGTATCCAGGCCAGCGGGCGGGACGTCACCGGGCGAATCGCACCGGTTTCCGCCACTTCCTCACCGGCGATGGCGTTGAGAAGGCTCGACTTTCCCGAGCCCGTCCCTCCCGCCAACGCGATCACGACCGTCTCCCCCAGGAACCCGCGCCTTCTCCGGACCCGGCGCGCCACTTCTGCCGCCACCCGCGTCGCTTCGGGCGGAGCCACCGGGGCGGTCATCGCCACCAACCGATCGAGCGCGTCGACCGCCTCGCCGAGATCAGCCATGGAACACCGACCGGGCCTGCTCGGCCACACCCGTCGCCGCCTCGCCGAGTTCGTCACGGATCCGCACCGGTGGGCTCACGGTCTCCAGGGCGGCGAGCAGCGGCGCAATGCCCTCGCTCAGCACCAGCCGCGCCCCATCGACCAGTCGGGAACGACCCTGGGCGGCCAGCCGGGAGGCGGTGGCGGATCCGAACAGATGCTCGAGAACCGCCTGCTGGGCGGCAGCCGCACCCGCCACCACTCCCACCTCGGCCCCCGTCAATCCGCCGGTGTGGGCGAACACACCGACGAGCAGGATGGTGGCGGTGGCATTCACTCCGATCGAGGCGGCCCGGGCGATCCGAAAACGCCCCTTCCCTTCGCCGCCGACCAACTCGACGAGCTGGGAGTACCACGCCGACACCACCTCCTCGGCGATGCCCCGGCAACGATCATCGTCGAGCCGCACCGCCTGAAGGAGCGCAGGTCCACCCGCCTCCAGCAACCACCCTTCCCGACTCTGGTCGAATGCCAGTCGGGCCCGATACACGAGCAACTCGACGAGTTGGGCCCGGGCCTCCTCCCCGACCGCGGCGATCGCCTCGGCCTCGACCGGGGGGCGGACGAGATCCCGCGCTTTGGCCCACCCGCGGGTGACCAATGCCGCCAGGTCGCTCACTCCCACCAGTCGCTGCCACCGGGCGACCACCTCCGAACGAACCAGATCTCCTCGCTCGAGGTGGAGGGAGATCTCGGCGGCCTGCGAGTCGGCCGCCGCCTGAGCCAGCGCCATCATGCCGGCGGCCCGGCAGGCATCCGCCTCCAGCCCGTCGAGCAGAATGTCGACCCCCTCGAGTACGACCCCGATCGTGCCGGCCAATCCCCGATCGATGACGGGTTCCGGGGCGGCGGCGAGTTCGTCCAGGTGCCGGCCGATTCGCCTGATCGCACCCGACGGGAAGAGACCTTCCCCGCGCAACCGTTGCTCCTGGATCGTGACCACTCCGTCGGTGGCGACGTCCATCCCGGCGCCCCGCAGCAGGGCGACGAGATCCGTCACGGCCCCTCCGCTCCTGCGCGAGAGGCGATTGGCCACCACCAGCACCGGTAGGCGGCGCCGGAGCACCTCGCGCAGGGTCTCCCAGGGGACGGCGTCGGCGTAGCGCTGCGGGGTGGTGACGAAGATGGCGGCATCACAGGAGTCGAGGACGATCTCGGTCCGGCGGCGGTGTTCCACCAGATAGGAGTCGAGATCGGGGGTATCGACCAGGGTCAGGTGGCGGGTGAGGGGGTGGTCATCCTCCACCACCCGGGCCGCTTCGAACCCGGATCCGTGATATCGCGGGGAGTGGATCCGATGGCACCACACCACCGGTTGGCGGGTGGTCGGGCGGAGAGCCCCCGCTTCGCCGATCACCCGGCCGGCGATCGAATTGATCAGCGTCGACTTCCCACCCCCGGTCGGCCCGAACACGGCCACCAGCAATGGGGCCTCCCGATCGGCCAGCCTGGGCTCGAGATGCTGGCCGATCAGCCGTCCCACCCGATCCCGGACAGATCCCAGGCGCTCGTTGTCGGGGCCGACCAGGTCGAATCGAACCGCCCCGACCGCGTCGGAGAGGCGGTCAAGGGCTGCCCGCAGGCGCGCATTGCTCGAAATCGGGATGGGCATCAGGACTGATTCTCGCGGGACCTCGCCGGATTTGTCACACCCGGGCGATACGTTGCCCACATGACACAACTCCTCGACCTCCAGCCACCGGATCCGAGCACCCCCCGGGTGGAGATCGTCCATGGAGAGGCCCGGATCCACTCCCTATCCGTTGACGACCCTCTGGTCGTTTCGCTGCTCGAGGGCACCGCCGACGAGGCAAGGGTTGGCGCCGTCGCCCAGATGGTGACCATAGGGGCACGCGGGCTGGCCACGATGGGGATCGGGCTTGACGTCACCCAGATCGACCAACGGGTCCAGGCCAGCGTCGATCATGCCAATGCCCTGGTCCTCTCCCAGATCGAGGGACTCCTGAACCAGGCGAGGGAAGAGGTCGCCAACACCCTCGACCCGGCCCGGCGCGGCTCGCTCGTGGCCCGGATGATCGAGGATTTCTCCACCATGCGAGAGACGTTGCTGGCCGAGGTCGACCCCGACCGCAAGGACAGCCACTTCGCCCGGCTGCTCGATGGGATCGATCGGTACCTCGGGCCTACCGGTGCACTGGCCAGCCAGCTCACGGTCTCACTCGATCCCGGGAACGAGAGTTCGGGGATAGCCGCCATGGCCCGTGGCCTCGACCGGCGGTTCACCGAGCTACGAGATCTCATCATCGAGGAGCGGGGGCGGAAGAACGAGGCCGAGTACGGCACCCGCAAAGGACTCGATTTCGAGGACAGGCTCGAGTCCGACCTGCGCCAGGCGGCCAAGGCGATCGGGGCACTCGTCGAGCGAACTTCGACACGGGTCGGAGGTTTGAGCGCCACCTCGAAGGTGGGCGACTACGTGGTCGAACTCGAGGACGGGACCCGGATCGTCGTCGAGGCCAAGAACACGAGGTCGATCACCTTGCTCGGTGCAGACGGGATGCTGGCCGAGCTCGATCGGGCCATGGCCAATCGAAACGCCGAACTCGCCATCTGCATCTCCGGACAGGACGCCTACCCCGCCGAGGTGGGAGGGTTCGGTGTTTATGGGGATCGTCTGCTCATCGTCGACGACGGCGAAGGAGTGATGGTGGGGATAGCCTTGCGTTGGGCGCGGGCCTGGGCCAGGACCCGCGGCGCCGGTGTCGGGCAAACCGATCTGATCGCCGTCGCCGAGCGGCTGGGGAGGATCCGCCAACTCGCTCAGCACTTCTCGTCGAACAAACGAACACTGAGCGACATCTCCTCCAACGTCGATCGGGTCCGATCGTCCCTCGATTCGATGCGGTCGGACATGCTGGAGATCGTCGACGACGTCAGCCGGCTCCTCCGGCCCACCCTCGAGCCGGGGCAACTGGTGGAAATCGAGCGACAGGCGGGCTGACTCAGGCGAGTACCGAGGCGAAGGCCGCCGCCAGTTCAGGGTGCTCCCAGCTGAACCCGGAATCTTGTAGGCGGCCGGGAACGACTCGCTGGCTGCCGAGCAGGACTTCGGAAGCGAACTCGGCACCGAGGAGCGCCTTGAGAGCCAAGGCCGGGACCGGCACCAGGGCCGGTCGATGGAGGCTGGACGCCAGCGCCCTGACGAACTCCCGGTTGGGAGCCGGATTGGGCGAACACAGGTTCACCGGGCCCTCGAGCGTCGACTCGGTGATGCAATGTATGAGTGCTCTCACCTCGTCCCGCAGGGTGATCCACGACCACCACTGATCCCCCGACCCGATCCGGCCTCCCACCCCGAGCCGGAACGGGAGCAACAACCGCGGAAACGACCCGCCGGAACGATCCAGGACCAGCGAACCAGTGCGGGCGAACACGGTGCGCACCCCGGCGGTGACAGCCGGTTGGGCGGCGGCCTCCCACTGTTTCACCACGTCGGCCAGGAACCCCGAACCTGGGGCCGCCCGTTCGTCGAGAGTCTCGTCCCCCCTGTCCCCGTAGAACCCGATCGCCGATCCGGAGACCAACACCCGGGGTCGGGCCGCCGCCACCGCTCCGGCGATCAACGAGGTGCCGGAGACCCTCGATCGGAGGATCCGGTCTTTCTTGGCGGCGGTCCATCTGCCGCCGATCGACTCTCCGGCCAGGTGGACTACGGCATCGACACCCTCCAGGGCGGCGGGATCGATCCAGCCCCGAGCGGGGTCCCATTCCAGCGGGCCGCCGCCCCGGCGCAACGGCACGACCACATGACCGGCGGACTGCAGTTCGGAGGACAGCGCCCGGCCGATGAACCCCGAAGCTCCGGTGATGAGTACCTTCATCGGGCCAAGTTACCCTCACGCCGGACAAAGGGTGATTCGGTCGGGGCGAGTTCGTCGGGCCCGGTCGAGGCTCTAGACTCGACCTCTCTCGCAGCATTTCGTAGGGGATTCGTGTCTTCGCTTCCACACCCGGCGCGCAAAGCGCTCGTCATCTTGTCGATTGCGCTGTCGGCGCTCGTGGCCGGATTCGGTCTCGGTCGCGCCCTCGGTGCCGGCAAGATCCTGGGCGACGTCACCGTGCTCGACGTCGA
This sequence comes from Actinomycetota bacterium, assembly GCA_036745195.1. Taxonomy (GTDB): domain Bacteria; phylum Actinomycetota; class Acidimicrobiia; order Spongiisociales; family ZC4RG35; genus JBFHRE01. The sequence goes on from DAIOGO010000037.1 coordinate 7,534, forward strand.
CCTCGGACGCACGACGCCCGACCAGGCGCTGGCGGCGCTAGGAGACCTCGAGGACAGGCTCAATGCCCTCCCCGCCTCGTTCACGGTCAGAGGGGAACCAGCCGGCCTGGAGGGAGCCCAGGTGGGCTTCACCCTCGACCGGGACCGAATGGTGGACGAGGCGATGACGTTGGGCCGCACCGGAACGATATCGAGCCAGTTCCGCCACTGGCTGCGCTCGCTCTTCACCGACGTCGAACTGCCGGTCGCATCCTCGATCGATGACGGGCTCGCCGACGAGGTGTTCGATCAGTGGGATGCCGAGTTGGTCGCCAACCCGGCCTTCGAAGGTGCGGTTCTCGTCGAAGGGGGTTCCCTGGCGCCGCAGTATCCAAAGGAGGGCGAGGGCATCGATCGGGCGATCGCCCGCACCCTTCTTCTCATCGAGCTCTCGAAGCTCGATCGGTCCACGGCCGTGCTGCCCGTTGTGGCGATTCGGCCCAAGCTGACCGCCACGGACGTCGATCGGGCCCTGGCAGAGGCGCGCTTGTGGACCAAGGATCAGATCGTCCTCGCCACGGCCGAGATCGATGTCGTCTTCACCCCCGATCAACTCCTCGCCGCCCTCCGATCCCGACCCGTCGAGCTGAGCCCCAGTCGGCTGGAGTTGTTCTTCGATCCCGAAGCCGTAGCCCCGGTGCTGGCTGCCGTCCAGGGTCAGGTCGAGCAGGCTCCGGTCGACGCCCGTTTCGTCATCGACGGATACGACGTTTCGATCGCCCCCGGTCAGAAAGGTACCCTCATCGATCCTGGCGCCACCGCCCAGGCCCTGGCCGCCGCCGCCACCACTGCCGGTCGATCCGGGACGCTGCCGGTCATTGAGGGTGCCGAACCGGCGACGACCACCGAGACGCTGGAAGCACTGGACGTCCGCCATCTCGTTGCATCCTTCACGACGTATCACGACTGCTGCCAGAACCGGGTCGTCAACATCCACCTCATCGCCGACAAGATCGACGGGGTGATCGTCCGCCCCGGCGACACGTTCGACCTCAACTCCTTCATCGGACAGCGGACCATCGAAGACGGTTACCTCGAAGACGGCACGATCGAAGGCGGCGAGATCATCAAGACGGTCGGAGGCGGGGTGAGCCAGTTCGCCACCACCTTCTACAACGCAGTGTTCTGGGGCGGATACGAGGATGTCACCCACAAGCCCCACAGCTTCTACTTCTCCCGTTACCCGGAGGGAATCGAGGCAACCATCTCGTGGCCGGCCCCGGACCTCGCCTTTCGCAACGACTCGGCGGCGGCGGTGTTGATCAAGACCGAATACACCGACACCTCGATCACGGTTCAGTTCTACGGGAACAACGATGGGAGAGTCGTCGTCGGGTCACATCGGGGAGGTAACACGGAGATCGCGGTGGCGCGGGAGGGCGGGCCAGGCGCCCACAAGGTGACCTCCACCCGTTCCGATCGATACTCCCCGACCGAGCCGACCACCCGTTACCGGGCCAACCCCGAGGTCGAACCGGGGACCCAGAAGAAGATTCAGTCGCCCGCCGGTGGGTGGTCGGTGACGATCACTCGCACCATCGTCCAGGGCGGCACCACCGAGACACAGGAGTGGGTGGTGCGTTATTCCGCCAAACCCGAGATCATCGAACTCAACCCCTGTGAGATGCCCGAAACCACAACGACCTGTCCCACCACGACGACGGTTCCCCCAACCACGACGGAAACCACCGTCGGGGGCTGATCAGGGATAGAAGCGGAAGAAATCCGCCACCACCTGGGTGGCGCTCTTCACGTCGGATTCCGCCCAGGCCGGGAGCCGGCGAACGGAGACCGTATTGGACATCACGAACACGTGATCGATCGCTTGGTCGCTCTCGAAGAGGCGAACCGCCAGTCGGGCCGGAAAGGTCGACTGGGTTCGGGCCGACTCCCGTCCCGAGAACGCCTCCCCATCCTGGCCGGCGATGCTGCGATCCGTGTCGATGACCAGGACCTGGTCGATCACGGCGGTTCTGTTGATCTGGATAGTTTGACCCACGGGTCGATCTTAGGGGTGCGAGGGGCGGCCGGGGCGCGTCCCTCGGTCAGTCGGTGGTGCCGCCCACTTCGCGACCGGAGCGAGAGGTCTTCTGGGACAGGACTCCCCTGTCCCGCTCGCCGATGATGTGGACCTTCATCAGATTCGTGCTGGCCTGCTGATTGGGCGGGATGCCGGCCACCATCACCACGATGTCGCCGCGAGCGCAGATGCCCTCCCGCTCGAGGAACTTCTCGGCGGCAGCGATCATGACGTCGGTGTAGTCGCGTCGCCCGAAGGGATACGGTCGAACACCCCGATAGAGCGCCATCCTCGCCAATGTGGCAGGAACGGCGGTGAAGGCCACGATGCGAGCGCTGGCCCGGTACTTGGACAGGAGCCGGGCCGTCAACCCGGATTCGGTGAACGCCACGATCGTGTTCACCCCGAGGTTGGCCGCAGCCTCCACCGCCGAGCGTGCCACGGCCGAAGCCACCGGTTCGCCGGTGGTGATGTAGCTCATCTCACCGCGCCCACCCGGGGTGCCGGCCTCGACCTCGGCGCAGATCTTCGCCATCGTCTCCACGGCCTCGACCGGGAAGGCGCCGGTGGCGGTCTCGGCCGAGAGCATCACGGCATCCGTGCCCTCGAGGACCGCATTGGCGACGTCGGTGACCTCGGCGCGGGTCGGCCTGGGTGACTTGGTCATCGACTCGAGCATCTCGGTGGCGGTGATCGAGATCAGCCCTGCCTCGTTGGTGCGCCGCAGGATGTCTGCCTGGACGAGGGGGATGCGCTCCAGCGGAAGCTGAACACCGAGATCGCCTCTTGCCACCATCACTCCCGCCGACTGGGAGATGATGTCGTCGAGGTTGGCATAGGCGGCCGCCAGTTCGATCTTGGCGATGATCGGGGTCCCGCCCGCCAGGTTCCTGATCTCCTCGACGTCGGCCCCGGAACGGACGAAGGAAGCCGCCACGTAGTCGACGCTCAGCTCCCGGCCAAAGGCGAGATCGACCCGGTCCTTGTCGGTGATGGCGGGAACCCGCAGGTCGGTGTCGGGGAACGCCACCCCCTTGCCGTTGCCGAGCGGGCCGCCCTGCTCGACGATCGCGGTGAGATGGTCGCCGTGCGACCCGTCGACCCGCAACCGGATCAATCCGTCGGCGAGCAGCACCGCCTCGCCGGTCTGGACATCTTCGAGCAGGTGGTCGTAGTCGATGAACACCAGCCCGCGACCACCCTCACCCCTGCCCGGCCAGAGCTGGATGGTGGCTCCGGTCGGCACATCGACCCGCCCCTCGGGGAAGGAGCCAACCCTCAATTTGGGGCCCTGAATGTCCTGGAGGACGGCCACCGGCCTCCCCGCTTCGGTGGCGGCAGCCCTCACCCAGTCGGCAAGCTGGCGGTGAAAGGGATGATCGCCATGGGAGAAATTGAGGCGGGCCACGTCCATCCCGGCGTCGATCAGACGGCGGATACTGGCCGGGTCCGCCACGGCCGGCCCAAGCGTGGCGACGATCTTGGTGAGTCGTTCCATGAGGGCCGCACGCTACTCGTTCGCGTCGGTGGCGAACACGTTCGTCTCACCAAACAGGCGCCGGTTGGCCCCCTGCACCGAACGCCGACCTTCCTCGGAGCCCAGCCATTCGACGAATACCGTCGATGCCCCTTCGGCGGGTGTCCCGGCCACCACCATCGCCCGGTAAGGGTTCTCCAGGCGCGCCCCACCCACCACTTCGGCATCGACCAGATCGAGGCTCGCCGCCGCGGTGAGGAAGCTCCCCAGCTCCGACAGGGTGAAGGCCTGACGCTCGGATGCCACCTGGAGGGTAGGACCCATCCCCTGCCCTGTCTCGATGTACCAGGCCTGGTCGCGAGGGATCGGTCCGATCGACCTCCACACCGCCTCCTCCACCAGGTTGGTGCCCGAGCCGTCGGCCCGCGACACGAAGGCCCACCCGCCGGCGGCGATGGACTCGAACGCCTCCTCGATCACCGAGCCCCGAACCAGGCCGACCCGCTCGGCGGGGCCGACGAGGATGAACCGACTCGAGAACACGTGGAGTGTCAGACCCGACCGCCCCTCGGCGATGAACGCCTCCTCGAGGTCGGGAGCGTGGGTGAGGGTGATGTCGACGGTGCCGGCCCGGGCCAGCTCGAGGATGGAGGCGGAGGCATCCCCCACCACCGACACCTCCACCCCGGGATGAGCTGCCTCGAAATCGGCGGCGAGGAGATCGATGAGCCCGCTGTCGACGAGCGTCGTGCCGGCCGCCACCACCACCCGCCGGCCACCGGCGTCGCAGGCGGCGCCGGCTACAACCAGCCATACGGCCAGTGCGACCGAAACCCACCTCACGATGCGATCACCCGAACGGCGGTCGCCTTCACACTCAGCTCGACGACTTCGCCGGTTTGGATGGCGAGTGTCTCCGCCGACCCCTGCGTCAGCCAGGCCACGACCGGAAACCCCACATCGACCGTCAGTTCGACCAGGCGGCCGTGGGGTCTGATCGCACCCACGGTCCCCCGCCACCGGTTACGCGGGGATCCAGTCTCGGGACCCCGGTGCACCGACACGGACTCGGCCGGGAACAGGACCCGGCATCGGACCTGCGGTTCGAGGTCGCCGGTCCCGAACACCGGCAACCCGTTGACCTCGACCTCGAGGAGCCCTTCGCCACCCGAGAGAACCACGCCCTCCAGCAGATTGGACACCCCCATCAGCCGGGCGACATCGAGATCGGCGGGGGCGACGAGTACCTCCGACAGCCGCCCCCGCTGTCGGAGCCGTCCGTCGAAGATGACCAGCAGCTCATCCACCAGCGCCACCAGTTCGTCGAGGTCGTGAGCCACCACGACCAACACCCGCTCGCCGGCCGCCTCTCGAATCACCTCGATGGCCCGGGCCCGGTCCTGGGCGGCGATCGCCGTGAGTGGCTCGTCGAGGAGGACGATTCGAGTCCGGCGGCCGAGCGCTCGGGCCAGGGCCACTTTCTGACGCTCTCCGCCCGACAGGTGTGCGGCAGGGGCGACGAGCATCTCGCGGCCGAGACCAAGACGCTCCAGCAGCTGCACCGCGTGGCTCGCCTCTTCGGCATCGAGCCCGATCGCCAGGTTCTTTCCCACCGTCGTGCGGAACATGAAGGGGCGCTGAGGCAGGTAGGAGACATCGGAGAGGCCGCTCTCTCCCAGGGTTCCTGCCATCAACCTGAGCAGGGTCGTCTTCCCCGATCCGTTGGGACCGATCAAACCTGTGTGGCCCGCCGGCTCGAACCCGACGACGTCCACCAGGCTGCCATCCGCCGGAAACCGCCAGTTCATGGTCGCCGCAGCCGTTCGAATCCGACATTGACCATCAGGGAGAGGAACAACAGGACCATTCCGGCGGCGATGGCGATGCCAAACCTGCCCTGGCGCGACTCCTGGACGATGAGGGTCGTGAGCACCCGGGTCTCGCCGAGGATGTTGCCACCGATCACGAGCACCGCCCCCACCTCCCCGAT
>DAIOGO010000037.1:13159-19396 GCA_036745195.1 Actinomycetota bacterium
GGGTCTCGCCGAGGATGTTGCCACCGATCACGAGCACCGCCCCCACCTCCCCGATGACCCTCCCAAAGGCGGCGGCGGCCGCCGCGATCACTCCCGACCGGGTCTCGACCAGGGCGAGACGGGCACCGACCAGATACGGCAGACGCATGGCGCCCAGTTGTTCTCGCGCCGACTCGGGCAGCCCCTCGACCGCAGCCAGTGTCACCCCGGCGGCCACCGGCGCAGCCAGCACGGTCTGGGCGATCACCATCGCGGTGGGAGTGAACGTCAGCCCCAGCCCGCCAAAGGGTCCGGCCCTCCACAGAAGCAGCAAGAGCACCAGACCGACCAGCACCGGAGGAAGGCCCATGCCCACTCCGATCAAGGTTCGCACCACGCCCAACCCTCGAGATCGCCCCAAGGCCACCGCCACCCCCAGCGGTATCCCGAGGAGGCAGCCGAGCAGAGTGGACAGCAGCGCGATCAGCAGGGTGAGCCCCACCACCTCCCGCAGTTCAGGTCCGAAGTCGCCCAGAGCCCGCACCGCCTCCAGAAACACCTCGACCAGGAATGACATCTCGATCCGTTCAGGGACTCGAAGCCAGTCGATCGGCCAGCAATCGGTTGACCAGTTGCGGATCTGCCTTGCCCCCGGTCGAACGCATCACCTGGCCGACCAGGAACCCCACCACCTTCGACTCGCCGGCCCGGAAACGGTCGATGGCGTCGGGGTTGGCGGCCAGTACCTCGTCCACCGCCGCGGCGAGGGCAACGGTGTCGGAAACCTGGAGGAGGTCGCGCGAAGCGGCCACGCTTGCCGCCGAGCCTTCGCCCCGCATCATCCCGTTGAGCACATCCTTGGCCGCCGTCGACGACACCGCCCCCGACCCGATCATCGCCACCAACTCGGCCAGATCGGTGCCGGTGAGCGGGATCCGATCGAGGGATGTGGCGTTCTTCCGCAGCCATCCGGTGACCTCGCCGGTGGACCAGACCGCCGCCGCCTTGGGTTCGGCCCCCGCCGCCACCGTATCGGCGAACAACCGGCGGATCGCCGGATCGGAGTCGGTGAGAACCTCGGCGGCATGCACCTCCAGCCCCATCGCCCGGTACCGAGCGCGGCGCTGGGCGGGCAACTCGGGCATCACCGCCCGCTGGGCGTCGAGCCAGGCTTCGTCGATCACCATCGGCACCAGGTCGGGCTCCGTGAAGTAGCGGTAGTCGCTGCTTCCCTCCTTGGTGCGCATCGCCTGGGTCACTCCCGCCTCCTCCTCCCAATGGCGGGTTTCCTGGACGATCCGGCCCCCCGACTCGAGAACCGAGACCTGCCGGTCGATCTCGTGGGCGATCGCCCGCTCCAGCGACCGGAACGAGTTCATGTTCTTGATCTCGACCTTGGTACCGAACTCGGGAGCGCCCGTCTTCCGCACCGAGATGTTGGCGTCGAATCGCATCGACCCCTCTTCCAGCTTGGCGTCCGACACACCCAGCTCGAGGATCACGCCCCGCAGCTCCTGGGCGTAGGCGCGGGCCTGGGCCGCAGAGCGGATGTCCGGTTTGGAGACGATCTCCACCAGGGGGACACCCGATCGGTTGAAATCCAGCAGAGTCTCGGTCGCCGAGTGGATCCGGCCCCCTCCACCCACATGGATCGACTTCCCGGTGTCCTCCTCCTGGTGGGCCCGCTCGATCCCGACCCTTACCAGTTCCCCGTCCACCGCCACCTCGAGCCATCCGTCGTGGCACACGGGGATGTCGAACTGGCTGATCTGGTAGTTCTTGGGCAAATCGGCGTAGAAGTAGTTCTTGCGGTGGAACACCGAAACCGGGCTGATCTCACAGTTGAGGGCGAGACCGATGCGCGAGATCCACTCGATGGCGGTGCGGTTGGGGACTGGAAGCGCCCCGGGAAGCCCGAGACAGGTGGGGCAGACATTGGTGTTGGGTTCGCCGCCGAATCTGGCGGGACACCCGCAGAACATCTTCGACTCCGTCAGGAGCTCGACGTGCACCTCGATGCCGATCACAGCTTCCCAACCCGGAGCGATCGAGCTCATGCCAGCGCTCCCACCATCGCCGGACGCGCCTCGAAGCCGGCCAGTCGCTCCACCTCCGCCGCCACCCGGAACATGACCTGTTCCCCCAGCGCCGGAGCCAGGATCTGAAACCCGATCGGAAGGCCACTCTCGTCGAGCCCAACCGGAACCGACATCGCCGGGTGTCCGGCCAGGTTGGAAGGAATGGTGCAGATGTCGCACAGGTACATCGCCAGCGGATCCTGGGCCTTGGCCCCGACCTCGAAGGCGGTGGTGGGGCTGGTCGGCGAGACGAGCACGTCGGCCACTGCGTAGGCCTCGGCCAGTTCGGCCTGAAGCAGTGACCGCACCTGCAATGCCTTGCCGTAGAAGGCGTCGTAATACCCCGCCGATAGGGCGTAGGTGCCGAGCAGAATGCGACGGATCACTTCGGGGCCGAATCCCTCGGCCCTGGTCCTTGCCATCATCTCCTCGGTGGTCGCCCCCGCCGCCCGATGGCCGTAGCGGATCCCGTCGAAGCGAGCCAGGTTGGCCGAGGCCTCGGCCGGAGCGATCAGGTAGTAGGCCGAAAGTGTGGCTTCCACCGCCGGGATCGAGACCTCCACCACCTCGGCGCCGGCGGCGGCAAGCTGCTCCACCGTCCGGGCGGTGGCCGCTTCGACGGCCGGCTCGAAGCCCTCGCCCGACAGCTCCTTGACCACTCCGATCCGCAGCCCCTTCACACCTTTGTCCAGATCGACCCTCGGCGACGGGTACGTCCCCCGGTAGGAGGTGGCATCGAGCGGGTCGTGTCCGGCCACCGCCTCCCACAAGGTCACCGCGTCGGCCACGCTGCGGGCAAACGGGCCGATCTGGTCGAGCGAAGAGGCGAAGGCGATCAGGCCATAGCGGCTGACGAGACCGTAGGTGGGCTTGACTCCCACCACTCCGCAGAGAGCGGCAGGCTGGCGGATCGAACCACCGGTGTCGGATCCGAAGGCGCCGAGGGCCGAGCCCACCGCCACCGCCGCCGCCGACCCGCCCGATGAGCCACCCGGCACCCGGGAGGTGTCCCACGGGTTGCGGGTCGCCCCGTAGGCCGAGTTTTCGGTCGACGAACCCATGGCGAACTCGTCCAGATTGGTCTTTCCCACCAGCACGGCTCCTGCCAGGCGCAGGCGACCGACCACGGTGGCGTCGTATGGCGGCCGGTAGCCTGCCAGGATCTGGGATGAGCAGGTGGTCTCCACCCCGTGCGTGCACAGGTTGTCCTTCAGGGCGATGGGGATCCCGTCCAACGGGCCAAGTTGTTCGCCGGCGGCCCGTCGACGATCCGAGTCCTCGGCGCCCCGTGTCGCACCGTCGCGATCGATCGTCAGGAAGGCATGCAACTCCGCCTCGGTCATGCTTGCCCGTTCCAGGACGGCGGACAGCAGCTCGACGGCGCTGAGATCACCCCGGTCGAGACCGGCAGCGGCCTCTCCGATCGTGAGTTCCGCCAGACCCATCGGTTCAGTCCTCCTGATCGAGGGCCGGCGGAACCACGAAGTACCCGTCCCGGCTCTCCGGGGCCATCGACAGCACCTCGGCCGTGGGAAGAGAGGGACGAACCTCGTCCGGCCGGAACGCGTTGGTGAAACCGAGTGGGTGACCCGAGGCTTCGAAACCGGTCGTGTCCAGGGCCTGCACCTTGGCGGCGTGCTCGAGGATCACCCCCAGTTGCTGACGGAAACCCGACTGGGCTTCGGGGTCGAGGTCGAGACGAGCCAGGCGGGCCACGTGGGCGATGTCGATGTCGATGGGCATGAGCCGATGGAGTCTATTACCTCGCCGTCGCACCGGGTCCGATGGCGAGAGCGGCCGGACGTCCGAAGGTGGCCCGACGCCGGCGGGCCGGGTACCGTCTCTCGAGTGGAATTGACCTTCTCAACGGTGGAGCCGGCCGATCTCGCCCGGCTGCCGGACCGGCCAATGCTGATCAAGACCCAGTTGTACGCCGCCGACCTCGGGACGGTCCCGGGCGACGTCGTCATCCTCAGAACCGGGTTCGGCGCACCCTTCTCCCTCATGCCGGACCGGATCATCGCACTGGTCCTGGCGACCGAGGCCGAACTACTCGCCCGGGGGCGGGTTCGGGCCGGGGGGCTGTGGGTCGACGAGTGGTTCGACCCCCGGCTCATCGAGATCTGTCAGCGCCTCCAGATCCCCTCGATCGTCTCCCCCCGGATCTCCCGTTCGGGCGTCCTCGCCCGCTTCGATGCCACCCGCCCAGCCTTCGCCTGCCGCCAGGTGCCGGTCGAGGAGGCCTGGCCACCACCGGACGAGGCCGCCCTCAGGCAGCCGGCGACCGTCTCCTGGCCGGTTCCGCCACCGCCCGATCAGCCCGATCTGGAGTTACTCGTCCGCACCTTCACCCGGCTCATGTCACGAATCCCCGAGCGGCCCGGGGTGGCCACCCTCCAGGCGCTCCCGGCCGCCCTGGATGGTGCCGCGTTCCTCCCCGGCGCCGATCCTGCCCTCAGGCGCCAGGTCCGCTCGGCGATGCTGGCCGTCCGGTCGGCGATGGAACAGGACCAGCGTCGGGGCGAGTCGTGGGGACGCCTGCGCAGGGTGGACTGGGATGGTGACGGTCGAGAGGAGATCGAACTCGAGTCGCATTGGCTGCTGGCCGTCTTCGACCCGACCAGGTCGGGCCTGCCCACCGTCGCCGACAAGACCGGTCGCTGGCCGCTTTCCTCGATCGAGGGTGAACCGGGTTGGTTGGTGGCCAGGCACATGGACGCAGACGAATCGGTCACCTCCATCCCGCTCGAGGTGGCCGGACTGGAGGAAGCCAAGGACCGCCTGGTGGTGCGGGCCGTGGACGACCTCGTCGACACGAGCATTGCAGTCGAAATCGTTGCCGGTGGTCGCTCACTCGAGATCGGCATCGAACTCGACGGCGACCGCCCCGGCTTGATCGGTCCCGAACTGTCGCTGCTCCTCGACTCGCCTCGAATCAGGGTCGACGGGTCGGAGTGGAAGCCGGTGACGGAGGCGATGGCGGAGCTGGGTCACAAGTTCCGCATTGCCGACGACCTCCACGAGGTGGTGCTCTCCTCGCTCACCCCGGCCGCGCTCTTCCTCCGCCCGGTCGGCGACGGGCTGGTCGCCTGGGCACATTGGAACACGGACGGGAGGAGCACCCACCGCTTGATCTTTCGGATCGAGCGTTGATCAGCCCAGAACCCTGGCCAGCGCGTCGTAGACCGCCCGCAGATCGTCGAGCCGCACCGACTCGGCGCGCTGGTGGGCGAGAGCCGTCTCACCCGGCCCGAAGTTGACGGCGGGTATGCCGTGGGCGCCCAACCGGGCGACATCGGTCCAACCCTGCTTGGGGGCGATGCGAGCTCCACTGGCCGCCGCCAGCTCGGCCACCAGCGGATGGGAGGCATCGACCGGGCCGGCCGGGGCGAGGTCCACCACCTCCACCGAGTCCGCCTCGGCACAGACCTCGGCAACTCGTTCCCTCGCCTGGTCGGGGCTCAGATCCGGGGTGAACCGGTAGTTGAGATGGAGCGAGAACTCGGCGGGGATGACGTTGGTGGCGATCCCACCCGAAGCCCGGGTGACGGACATCACCTCCCGATACTCGAGCCCATCGATCATGTGGGGCACCGGCGCCAGATCGTGCATCCGGGTGAGCCAGCGACCGGCCTTGGTGATGGCGTTGTCACCCAGCCACGGCCGGGCGGAGTGGGCGGCGTGGCCTCGAAAGGTGACGACGGCGTTGAGCACGCCGTTGCACCCGATCTGGATCTCGCCGTCGCATGGCTCCAGCACCACGGCAAACCCGGCTTCTGACAACCAGTCGTGGCCGGTGAGAAGCGACTCGAGCGCATTCCCCGCCGACGGGCCCTCTTCGCCCGAGTAGAACACGCCGACAAGATCGTGACGATCGCTCTCCACCTCCTCCAGCAGGTGGATCATCACCGCCAACCCGGCCTTCATGTCGGAGGCGCCCAACCCGTGCAGGCGCCCGCCCTCCACCCGCGCCGGGGGTTGTCCCTGGGCGGGCACGGTGTCGAGGTGGCCCACCAGCAGGACGAGCGGCTTTCCGGTACGGCGACCGGCGATCAGCGAATCTCCCGACCGGAGCAGCGCCTCGCCCAGCTTGGGAGCCAGCCGGGTGGCGATCTCGCCGCAGATGCGGTCCTCGTTGCCCGTCTCCGACGGGATGTCGACCAGCCATGCCAGCGTATCG
>DAIOGO010000038.1:0-19277 GCA_036745195.1 Actinomycetota bacterium
GAAGAACGAAGAACGAAGAACGAAGAACGAAGAACGAAGAACGAAGAACGAAGGTGACAAGGTACAAGCGAGAAGGCAAGAGGGAGGGGGCACGGCCCGATCCGTCTCAGACGCGTCCCGGGCACCACCGCCAGTGCCCCCTCCGTCGCCCTTGCGATGGGTTTGAAGGCGCCCAGCACCAAATGCGACGTGTCGCCGCCGTCCTTGCTGCGGGGCCCGGCCTCTAGGCCGCCGCGCCCCGGGCCGCAAGGACGCAGAACTCGTTGCCCTCAGGATCGGCCATTACCACCCAAGAAGCCTCACCCTGCCCGACATCGACACGCGACGCGCCCAGCCCGATCAGCCGATCGACCTCGGCTTCCTGGTCATCAGGACGTAAGTCGATGTGGAGGCGGTTCTGAACCACCTTGGCTCGTTCAACCGGCACGAACAAGATCCCCGGCAACCGATCGACCTCCGGATGGATCTCGAACACGACCGGACCATCATCGACAACCACCCACCCCAGCGCATCGCACCACCAGCGACCGAGGGCCACCGGGTCACGCGAAGCGACAACGACCTGCTCCCACTCAAGACTCATAGCCGGACCTTTTCTACACCGCCCCACCCGATCGCGCCCGGGTTTTTCTGCCCGCTGACGACCGTTCAGCCAACCGACCACTCCCGCCGCCGCGCACGCCGGCTCGCCACTCACCGCCCAGGAAGCTCGCGACCCGCGACAGCTGAGGTGAACGGGTCACCGTCTCAACCGGTGGGGGGAATCAAATCGAGCCGGTAGGCCACCTCGCGGAGGGGGCTCCCGAAGGCGTGATCGATGGTCTCCTCACCGGTGTCCTCCCAACCCGTCGACTCGTAGAAACGACGGGCCCGACCGTTGGTGTCGAGCACCCACAGGATGGCGGCGCGGTATCCGATCTCGGTGAGCCGGCCCACCGTCGCCGCCATCAAGCCGGAGCCAAGACCCTGGCGCCAGACCTCGGGCCTGAGATAGATGGCGAAGATCTCCCCCTCGGCGGGATCCGGACCGCGGCTCGGGCCGAGGGCGGCGAAACCGCACGGAGTGGCGTCTTGCTCGACGATCAGGACCGCGTTGTCGTGACGAACCGAGGAGAGCGCCCTCGACCAGTTGGCCTCCCCCTCCTCCACCGACAGGCCGGCCAGCAACTCCTCGGGCATCAGCCCGGCATAGGCAGCCCGCCAGGAGTCGACCCGTATCCGGGCGATCACACCCGCATCAGCAGGGCTCGCATCCCGGATGAACATCAGCAGAAACTAGCCCCGCCCTGCGTCTTGCGTCATGCGTCATGCGTCTTGCGTCTTGCGTCTTGCGTCTTGCGCCTTGCGTCTTGCGTCTTGCGCCTTGCGCCACCGCAGAGGAGCAAGTGCGCGACAGGTGGCCGGCTCGTTTCAAGCTCCTGACCAGCGACTCGCGACTCACGGCCGGTCACCGGCCGCCCCGTGGTATCATGTTCTGGTCAGACCGCCTCCGGGCGGTCCCTTCCCAACCGGTCGGCGTTGCGCTTCGATGCGCACTGATGCGCCGAATCAGGGGTGAAGGACAGGAAACCGGTCCACGACCGCGGTTACTCCCGCACCCACCGACCGCCACCCTCTTGATTTGTCCTGTTCCGGGCCGACCTGGCCCATTGAGAAAGGAGTGCCTGTGGAGGCACCAACCACGACGCCGGTTCCGGCGTCAGACATCAACCGACTGCAGACCGGCTCGACCTATCGAGTCACGACCGCCCGCGGACGGGCCGTGGTCGGCGAGTACCTCGGAGTCGAGACACCGTACGGGGACTGGTCGATCCTCATCCGCCACCAGGGCGGGACCGAGTCGATCGCGGTCATCGCCCTCGACTCGATCGAACTCCACGCCGCCTGACAGGTGTGACTGGCGGCCGGGTCGGGAGTGGTCGTCGAAAATCCCCCCTCCGACCCGTCCCGCCCGAGTAGGTTCGGGCGGATGCGCCCGCTCCTCGCCACCGATGTTCCCGCTCTCCACGCCCTGATCCGCCGATCCGAGACCGCCGACCGGATCCCGATCGCCACCACCATCGACGAGGTCGAGGAACTGTTCGAGACGACGTCGTTCGACCCCGCCCGGGACGGGCGGGTGGTGGAGGTCGGCGGAGCAATCGTCGGCTACGGGCGGCTCTGGCACATACCCTCCGGTGTTCGATTGGAGCGGGTCTATCTGTCCGGCGTGGTCGATCCCGATCATCGCAAGCGGGGCCTGGGCCAGAAGCTGCTGGACTGGCAGATCGAACGAGCCACCGAGATCCTGGGCCGGTACGACCATGATCTCCCCCGGTTCGTCCGGGCTCAGACCTATGACTGGCAGACCGACGTCCAATCCCTGTACCGGCGAGCCGGCATGACTCCGGTTCGTTGGAACGAGGAACTGCTGCGAGATCTCGGTGACATCCCCTCCCCTCTGCCGCCTCACGGGATCAGGCTGGCCCCGTGGAGCGAGGAACACCAGGAACCGGCCCGGCTGGTGTCGAACGCGGCGTTCGCCGACCATTGGGGCAGCACCCCTCGCTCAGCCGAGTCATGGGATGAGACGGTGAACGAGTTCGGGGTTCGTCTCGATCTGTCCCGGGTCGCCCTGGCCGGCGATGAGGTGGTGGGGATGGTTCTCAACAGCCACTACCCGGGGGATGAGGCCATCAGCGGACGGAGGGACGGCTGGATCGATCAACTCGGGGTCCTGGCAGGCTGGCGCAATCGGGGAGTCGCCTCGGCCCTGATCAACGCATCTCTGGAAGCGTTCAGACAGGCCGGGCTGACTCATGCCATGATCGGCGTCGATGGCGACAACCCCACCGGGGCGTCACGGCTCTACCGCTCGCTGGGCTTCGAGGTCAGCCATCGGTCCGTCACCTATCAACTCGAGGTGCCCGCCCTGCCCAGTTCGACGATGTAGTCGAACTGAAGCCGGGTCACCGGCTGCACGCTCAGGCGGGACCGGTTGAGCAGCGCCATGTCCGCCAGCACCTCGTGGTGGCGCAGCTCGTCGAGCGGGAGAAACGTGGGAAACGTCTCCACATACCCGACATCGACCATGAACCAGCGCGGTTGCTCCGGAGTCGACTTCGGGTCGAAGTAGTGCGACTCCGGGTCCCACGAGGTGTGATCGGGATACGCCTCGCGAACCACCCGGGCCACTCCCGCCACCCCCGGGGGTTTGGCGTTGGAGTGGTGGAACAGGATCAGGTCCCCCACCTTCATGTCGTCTCGCATGAAGTTGCGGGCCTGGTAGTTGCGAACTCCGTCCCAGTGCTCCACACCCTTGGCCTGGAGGTGGTCGATTCCGAACACATCGGGCTCGGACTTCATCAGCCAGTGGTGCACGGCGAACCCTCCCGTCAGTCCTCCGAGGGGGCGGCCGCCGCCATCTGAGCGATGTCGGCCACCACCGATTCGTTGGCGAGGGTGGTGACATCGCCCAGCTTGCGGTTCTCGGAGATGTCCTTCAGGAGCCTGCGCATGATCTTGCCCGACCGGGTCTTGGGGAGATCGGGCGTGAACACGATCGACTTCGGCTTGGCGATCGGGCCGAGGGTGGCGGCGACGTGGTCGCGCAGTTCCTGGATCAGAGCCTCATCGCCGGTAACCGAGCCACGCAGGGTCACGAAGGCGGCGATCGCCTGACCGGTGACGTCGTCCTTGCGGCCGACCACGGCCGCCTCCGCCACCTTGGGATGGGAGACCAGGGCCGACTCGACCTCGGTGGTCGAGATGTTGTGGCCGGCCACCAGCATGATGTCATCGACCCGCCCCAACAGCCAGAAATACCCTTCCTCGTCGCGCTTGCAGCCATCGCCCGGGAAATACTTGCCGGGGAACTTTGACCAGTAGGTCTGGACGTACCGTTCGTCGTCGCCCCAGATGGTGCGGGCCATCGATGGCCATGGCCGGGTCAGGACCAGGAAACCACCGCCCGGGATCCCGACCGGATCACCCCGCTCGTCGACCACGTCGGCCGCGATCCCGGGGAAGGGTCTCGTGGCCGAACCCGGCTTGGTGGCCACCACCCCTGGCAGCGGGGTGATCATGATGGAACCGGTCTCCGTCTGCCACCAGGTGTCGACGATCGGACAGCGCTCCCTGCCGATGTTCAGGTGGTACCAGATCCACGCCTCCGGGTTGATCGGCTCACCAACCGTGCCGAGCAGCCGTAGCGACGACAGGTCGTGGCGGGCGGGATATTCGTCCCCCCATTTCATGAACGTCCGGATGGCGGTGGGAGCCGTGTAGAAAATGGTCACCCGGTAGTTCTCGATGATCTGCCAGAGACGCTCGAAGTCGGGGAAGTTGGGGGCACCCTCGTAGATCACGCTGGTGGCCCGGTTGGCGAGCGGTCCATACACGATGTAACTGTGGCCGGTCACCCAGCCGATGTCCGCCCCACACCAGTAGACGTCCGAGTCCGGCTTGAGGTCGAACACGTACGAGTGGGTGGTCATCACAGCAGTCAGATACCCGGCCTGGGAGTGGACGATTCCCTTTGGCTTGCCGGTGGTGCCGGAGGTATAGAGGATGTAGAGCGGTTCCTCGGCGCCGAGCCGCTCGGGTTCACACTCGGCCGGCTGACCGGCAACCAGGTCGTGGAACCAGATGTCACGGCCCGGCTCCACGTGCACGTCGGTCCCGGTACGCCGAACGACGACGACACTCTGGACGTCCGGGGTCCGGACCAGGGAGACGTCGGCATTGGCCTTCAGCGGCACGACGTGGCCGCCACGCCAGGCGCCGTCCTGGGTGATCACGACCCTGGCGTCGGCATCGAGAATCCTGTCGGCGAGGGCGTCGGAACTGAAACCACCGAATACGACGGAGTGCACCGCCCCGATGCGGGCGCAGGCCAGCATGGCCATCGGGAGTTCGGGGACCATGCCCATGTAGATCGCCACCCGGTCGCCCTTCTTCACCCCCAGCGACTTGAGCCCGTTGGCCAGCCGGCAGACCGCCTCGTAGAGCTCCCGGTATGTGAGGTCGACGGTGTCGCCGGGTTCCCCCACCCAGTGATAGGCCACCTTGTCCGCCGATGTCTCCAGATGACGATCCAGGCAGTTGTACGAGAGGTTCAGCACCCCATCTTCGAACCACTTGTAGAACGGGGGGTTCGAGTCGTCGAGGGCCCGGGTCGGCTCGTCGAACCAGTCGACACGCTCGAGGGCTTGACGCATCCAGAAGGCCTCGAAGTCCGCTTCGGCCTCCGCGTAGATCTCCGGTCCGGCGTTGGCGGCCCCGGCAAATGCGGTCGAAGGAGGGAACGAACGATCCTCGCGCAGCAGATTCTCGAGCGTTTCCCGCATGGCTCCTCCATTGGTTGTTCGTCCGGGATCGTAGAGCATGCCGGGACCCCTTGTGCCAAGGTGGGAGAGACGGCCGGTGGCCTCCGTATCAGACCGGGTCCGGCCGGATCTGGTTCGGGTCGAGACGAAAGGACAACCGCATGGATGTCGCCGAGATCAGGATCCACGGGGTGTCGGGCACACCACCCGACGCCATGCTGGCGACCGATCCGGTGGTGCTCGAAACCCGCCAGGACGGCCACATCCAGGTGTATGTCCCTCCCCCGGCACTGCCCGGCGTGCGGGCCTACCGGTGGAGCTCGCTCACATCGGGGAGTGTCTGGTCGGCCCTGTGGCTGGCGCTGCTGCCCTTCATGCTGTGCAATGTTGCCGGGTTTGCCATGCCGGTTCTCCCGGCCGGTCGGCGGCGGCTGGCCGCCGCCCTACTGCGACTGTCGGGGTTCGCCCTCACGATCATGTTCTCGTTGATCACCGCCCAGGGCTTCATCGACGTGGGGGCGTACCAGTACCTGCACCGACGGATCGGCTGGTTGACGGCCCCCCAGAGTGTGGGATTGGGTGGTCTGACGGCGGCCGGGCTCATCATCCTCGGCTGGGTCGAATTGAGCCGGCGGGGGACGATCCAGGTGGTCGACGGCGTCGCCCCACCCGACACCCTGACCCTGCGCGACCGCGATTTCTGGGGCCACCTCGAGATCGAGGAGGATCTCCGCCTCACCCACCTGGCGGTGGCCCTGCTGGCGATCGCCTGGATCGGAGTCGATGCTCTCGACCAGATCGGCGCCGACCTCCCTGCGGAAGTCACCTGGGTGGTGACAGCGCTCGCCCTGGGTGCTCTGATCGTGGCGGGAATCGTCTCGACCGGACGGCGGACAGGCCCACTCCCGCGCATATCCCTCTATGCATCGGCCGGACTGTGGGTGACGATTGCCTTGTTCGCCACCATCTCGGATGCCTTGCCTGGCGAGAGCCTGACCGATCTGAGCCTCACCCGCCATCCCATCGGATGGACGGTGGCCGGCTACGGGCTGCTGACGATCGCCCTCCTGACGATCAACCTCTCGGCCCCCGACCGGACGAATGCAATCACCGCTCCGGCGCTGCTCACGATCGCCGGCGCCAGCGGAGCCAGTGTCGGGGCCGCCTTGATCCAGGTGAGCGCCACCGCCACCGGAGGGATCCCCCCGACCTGGATCGGCAGCCTCGCCGCCGGGTACCTCTCTGGCATCCTGGCCATCGGTGCAGTCACCCTGGGCCTGGCGCTGGCCCTCTCCGGCCGATCGGAAGGGGAAGCCAACCGGCTGTGGAAGACGGTCCGCAGGCTGCGCGACCGCCTGGCGGTCGTGTTGTGGACGGTGGTGGCGGCAACCGCCATCCTCACGATGGGATTCATCGGGGGCCGCTTCGGATGGTGGACCTTCACGATCCCCGCCGTCATTCCCACCTGGCTGGCCGCCCTCGACCTCGCCCTCCTCACCACCTTCCTGTTTCGGTGTGGACTGAAGCGAGTGGCAGTCCTTGCATCGATCGGCTCGCTGCTGGCCGCCTGGGCCGCCTCCCGGGGCATGCTCGATCGGCAGGGGGCGCTTCGCTGGTCGTTCGACGGCTACGAGGCCACCGCCACCACCCTGACGATCCTGCTTCCGCTCGGCCTGATCGCCGGTCGTGTTTTCGGCGCGCTCCGCAACTCAGATCAACGGCGGGGCCTGGCGGTCGCCTGGGATGTCGGTTCCTTCTTCCCACGCCGGCATCACCCGTTCGCACCTCCCAGCTATGGCGCCACCGCGGTGACCGATCTGGCCGCCTTCGTCACCGAGCAGACCGAAACGTCGGGAGCGGTGATCGTTGCCCCCCACTCGCAGGGATCGGTGATCGCCGTGGCCGCATTGATGCTGCCGGGACCGCCCCGCAAAGGGGTGGCGCTGCTCACCTTCGGTTCGCCGGTCGGGTCGCTCTACCGGCGTTTCTTCCCGGTGTGGTTCGCTGATCTCGATGATCTCGAAGCTGCCATGGGCGATCGCTGGGTCAACCTGTTCAGAGTCGACGATCCGATCGGTGGGCCGATCGGTGGAGGAATGGACTGGCCGGCGATGGCCGATCCCCACTCACGGGTCCACGGTTACTACTGGCTCGAGGACACCTACCGTGACGCCGTTGACGAGTTGACGCGCCGACTGGGATCCGCGGGCTGAATCCGGACTGACCCCGGTGGCCTGTCACGTATAGGCTGCCGGGCATGGAGAAACCGATCCTCACGCCCTCCGAGGAGACGCTTCGTTCGCTGCGCGATCTGAGGGTCGTCCGCCACTTCCGGCCCGAACCGGTCGCCGATCGAGATCTCGATCGGGTTCTCGAGGTGGCGCGCTGGACCGGCAGTTCCAAGAACCGGCAGAGCTGGGTCTTCGTGGTGATCCGCGACCGAGCCCAACTCGACTTGCTCGCCGAATGCGGATCGTTCACGACCCCGATCAGGCGTTCCTCGCTGGTGATCGCACCAGTGGGCCTGCCCGATGTCTACGAGTGGGACCTCGGACGGGTGTCACAGAACATCATGCTGGCCGCCGCCGCCCTCGGCGTCGGCAGTTGTCCCGTGACCCTGCACCGGACAGAGGCAGGACGAGCCGTGTTGGGCCTTCCCGAGGATCACGTGTGCAGTGTGGTGATCGCCCTCGGATACCCCGACGAGACGGCCGAGCAGGCGGCGCGCAGCGGCAATCCCCTGTCGGGCAGAAAGGCGTTGTCAGACCTGGTCCGGTTCGAGCGCTTCTGAGCGCCCGATCGACGGGCTCAGTCGTCCCTGTCCTCGCCCTGATTACCCCTGTCGTCCTCGCCGCTGCCGTTGCCGTTGCCGTTCCCGGCCCAGCTCGGCTTCCCCGTTTCGACCTTCTTCTTCAGCCCGGCATACGCCCCGGCCAGCTTGGCCAGACCCGGATTCTTGGGCTCGATACCATCGGGACCATCCGCCAGCAGGCTCTCGAGCACTTCACGGGCATGAACAGGGCCATTGCCGGGTTTGCCATCGCGTTTGACCAGGACCGCATCGATGGAGGACAGGGCCTGCTCCAGACCCTGTCGAGACGCCTCGGGTGATTCGATCACCGCCAGGGCTGCCTCCGAACCCAACGCCACCCCTTCGAACACGACCTGCGTCTCCTCCCCGGCGAGGGCGCTGGCCTGACCGGCGGCGAGTGCCATCAGCACGGCGCCTGCCGAAAGTGATGCCACGAGCCTGCGGAGATTGAACATATACGAGGAGAGTCCCGTGCCAGGACGATTTGTTACACGGGTCACGGGGTCTCCTGGTCCAGGAGTGCGTTGTGTTGGGGGCAGATGAGCCGAATGGCGGCTCCGAGCACCACGCCCCCGAGCAGGAGATCCTCGGCATCGATTCCCTCATCGGGGGCAGCCTCCACCAGTGCTGCCGCATAGGCGTCAACGGTCTCCTCGATTGTCAGCCCTTCGTCGAGGAGGTCGCAGAAGACGACCCCGGTCGCCAGGAATCCTTCTGGATCCTCGAATGCCGCTCCCGCGTAGGAGGTCGAGGCAAGGGCATCATCGACTGCCGCCAGGAACAGGGCCGCCGCCGGGAAGTCCTCGGCGGCGAGGGTGGTGGAGGTCGGGGGAACGGTGGTGACGGAAACCTCCGGAGGGGCACTGGTGGTCGTCGCCGGGGGGACGGTGGTCGTGGGCACGGCAGCCGGCGACGAACATCCGGAGGCAAGGACGGCGATCAAGGCTGCGATGGATATCCCCCTCATGGCCCGACCAAGCTAGTCGGTTCCGGGTGGCAGACAACCTGCCATCATTCGCCGGCGATGATCGAGCGTTATTCGCTTCCGGAGATGGCCGCCATCTGGTCGGAGGAGACCAAGCTCTCCACCTGGAGGCAGGTGGAGGTCGAAACGGTGGCCGCCTGGGTGGCGGCGGGAGTGGCGCCTCCCCACGCCCTGGAGGGCGCCCGACAGACGATCGTCCCCACGCCCCAGGCGGTGGCGGACCGAGAACGAGTCACCAACCACGATCTGGCCGCTTTCGTCGACCTCCTGGCGGAGTCGGCCGGAGCGGGGGGGGAATGGATCCATTTCGGCCTCACCTCGTCGGACGTGCTGGACACGGCCGGCGCCGTCCTCATGCGTGACGCCGCCGCCCTGCTGGTTTCGGCCGCCGTCGAACTGACGGAGACCATTCGCCGCCGGGCGCTGGAGCACGCCTCGACGCCGATGCTCGGACGGACCCACGGCATCTGGGCGGAACCGACCAGCTTCGGTCTCAAACTGGCCACCTGGGCATTCGAGATGGGCCGCGACGTCGAGCGACTCCGAGCGGCCGGAAGGGCGGTGGCGACGGGCAAGATCTCGGGAGCGGTCGGCACCTACGCACACACGCCGCCGATGATCGAGGCCCAGGTCTGTGCTGCCCTCGGGGTGGCGGTGGAGCCGGCCAGCACCCAGGTGACCAGTAGGGATCGTCATGCCGAGTTCCTCCAGGCGATCTCCCTGACCGGGGCGTCCATCGAGCGCTTCGCCACCGAGATCCGGCATCTGCAACGATCAGAGGTGGGAGAGGTGCGTGAGGCCTTCGGTGCCGGCCAGAAGGGGTCGTCGGCGATGCCGCACAAACGCAATCCGATCGTTTCGGAACGGATGGCAGGTCTGGCGCGTCTGTTGCGGGGATATTCGCAAGTCGGTTTGGAGAACGTCGCCTTGTGGCATGAACGGGACATCAGTCACTCGTCGGCCGAGCGGGTCGTCATCCCAGACGCCTGCCTCGTCCTCCATTACATGCTCGTCACCTTCAACCGCCTGGTCGAGAATCTGGTCGTAGATGATGGGCGGATGCGCGCCAACCTGGAGTCGACCCGGGGCCTGGTGTGCTCACAGGCCGTCCTCCTCGCCCTGGTGGAGCGGGGGCACGACCGGGATGATGCCTACCGGATCGTCCAGCGCAATGCCATGCGCGCCTGGGACGAAGGTACCCATCTGCGAGAACTGCTGTCGGCCGACCCCGAGTGCGACCTGGAGGCGGAGGCTCTGGCGGCTTGCTTCGAGACGGACCGATTCCTGAAGCACGCCACCATCGTCTTCGAGCGGCTGCGCCAATTGGCGGTTTGAGCTTCAGCGCTTGGCCGGCGGGTAAGCCCTCGCCAGCACGGCGTTGAACTTCTCGGCGGGGAGCAACACGTATGCCCCGCCGCCGGTGATGAAATCGCTGGTGGGTACCGACAACCGGACGATGTCCTCCTCCGTCAGGTTCCGGTACCGGAAGCCGAGCGTGGCGACGTCGATGATCGACCAGGCATTGTCGAGCCTCACCGCAGAGGAGAGATTGGACAGCGCCTTCCCCAGCGAGGCCACCGACTCGTAGGAGCGGAGTTTGCGGGCCAGCTGGAAGAGGACGTCCTGCTGGTGACGCTGACGGGTGAAATCGCTCGACGCGATCGGCGCCCAGGTCTCGCCCACCAATTGCTCGGCCTTGCGGGACCGCACCCAGGCCAGTGTGGTGGCGCCATCTGCCACGATGCATCCGGCCTCGAGCTCGAGGCCGGCGTCGATGTCGCGGGTGGGCGCCTCGACGCAGACACTCACTCCTCCCATCCGATCGATGATGCTCCGGAACCCATCGAAGTTGACCCTGGCGAAGTGATCGACCGTCACGCCGGTGAAATCTTCCACCGCCACCGACAGCAGTTCGGGCCCGGAGGCGGTGCCCTTGCACCCTCCCAGGGTGGCGTTGAGACGCCCGTAGCGTTCGGTACAGGGATTGGGAAGCCATAGGTCGCGAGGAAGCGAGACCATCATCGGGCTGGCTCCGTCCTCGGGGATGAGGATCAGGATCACCACGTCGGCCAGGTACCCGGAGGCATCGGCCCCGATGAGCAGGATCGATGTGAACATCTCGTCCGGGAGCTTGGGGCTGCGCGCTGCAGACGCCTGTTGCTCCTCGTAGGCCCGGAGCGTGTTGATGATGGCCGGATCCACGTAGTCGGCGGTGGGTTCCGTAATCACCTGCTCGGGTTCTCCCGGCTCGATATCGGTCTCGAGCACCTGCCTGGCCTCCCCCGGCGAAAAATCCTCCGAAGCGAGCCGGTGGAAACCGGCAACGGCAGAACCGGCCCAGGCGGCCAGACCCCCGGCCACAATGCCCAGCATGGCCGCGGCCACCATCATGCGGCGTCTGTTGGCAAGGTGACGGTGCAAGCCCGACAAGAACGAGCCCCCTCGAGGCGATCGAGTGCGGATGCTAACGCACTCCGGAGGCGGCATCAGGCACCCGAGATGCTGACGGTCCCGGTAAAAAGGCCCGTGATCCTGCCATCTCCTCTGGTGACGGTGATGCGGTAGGTCCCCAGGGATCGGCCCCTGGTTGTCTCTACGGCCACGGCGGTCAGACGGTCGCCAGGTCCGCTCGCCGAGGTCAGCACCAGATGGGTGTCGATCGCCACCGCCCGCGCCCCGGCGGCGTTCGAGGCCAGGGAGAACGCACAATCGGCCAGCGAGAAGACGACCGCGCCGTGAGTCACGTCGAGGAAGTTGAGGTGATGGGGTCCGACGGTGAGAGCCACCGTGATCGGGTCCTCCGACTCCAACTCGATTCCCAGCAAAGCGGCAAATGGATCACCGGCGAGCATCTCGGAGACTGAGGGCATCCGGCATCGTGCCACGTCCGACCGATCCACCGGCGCCACTTCCTAGTCTCTGCCCATGCGCATCGGTGTCTGTCATTACCCGGAGGCCCTCCCCCGCGACGGGTGGGGCAACGACGCCCGCTCGATGAAGGCTCTCGGCCTCGACCTCGTTCGCATCGGAGAGTTCGCCTGGTCCACGTTCGAGCCGGCCCGGGATTCCTTCGAGTTCGACTGGTTCGACGAGGCGATCGAGGTCTTCTCGACCGCCGGACTGGGGTTGATCCTGGGAACTCCCACCGCCGCCCCCCCTCTCTGGTTGAGCCTCGAGCGGCCTTCGATCCTCCTCACCCACCCGGACGGACGGAGAGCTCAGCACGGCAGCCGCCGACATGTGTGCATGACATCGGAGGCATACCGCTCGGAGGCGGCGCGGGTGGTCGGGGCGCTTCTCGACCGTTATGCGGGCCACCCGGCGGTGGTGGCCTGGCAGGTCGACAACGAACCAGGGAACCACGACTCGGCTCGCTGCTGGTGCGACGAGTGCCAGACAGCCTTCTCGGTCTGGCTGGAGCGGCGGTTTGGAACGATCGAAGCCCTCAACCAGGCGTGGGGAACCGGTTTTTGGTCGCAGACCTATCCCGATTTCGAATCGGTGGCGCTGCCCGTTTCCACCCTCGCCCCCCATCACCCCTCCTTGCTCATGGCACATCGGAAGTTCGCCTCCGATCAGAGCGTCGACTTCATCGCCGCCCAGACCCGGTTGATCAGGGCGAGAGTCGGAGCCGGGGTCGAGATCACGACCAACCTCTACGCCGAGGATCTGGCGGTCGATGCCAGGGCGGTCGCAGCGCTCGATGGGCTGGCCTCGATGGACTCCTATCCGCACGGGACCGGGTCACCGATGACGACAGCTTTCCATCTCGACCTGACGGCATCGGCGGCGGGCCCCACCACCCGGGCCTGGGTGATGGAGCAGCAGGCCGGCCCGGTCAACTGGACCGAGATCAACCCCCAGGTGCCAGACGGACAGGTCAGGGTGTGGACGTGGCAGGCGGCCCTCCACGGGTTCGATGCGCTGTTGTACTTCCGCTGGAAGCCGGCCCGCCATGGACAGGAGCTGTACCACTCGGGGCTCCACCGCCACGATGGATCGCCGACGGCGGCCTTCGACGAGATCGCCGCCACGATCGAGGAGTTACGGCGGATCGGGCCGCTGCCGGCACCCCGCCCCCGGGTGGCGCTGCTCCACTCCTACAAGGACGCCTGGGCGATCGACATCAACCCCCATCGCAAGGGGCTGAGTCACCGGTCCATCCAACTCGAGGCGTACCGGGCTGCCCGGCGGCTGGGACTCGAGGTGGCGATCGTCGACAGCACGACGGATCTCTCCCGTTATGAGTTCGTGCTCGCTCCCGGGTTGCAGGTCACCACCCCCGAACGGATCCTCGCCATCACCGGTGCGCTCGAGGCGGGCACCCGGGTGGTGCTGGGGGCGAGGAGCCTGGTGGTGGATCGGGAGAATGCGTGGAGCGACCAGACGCTCCCCGCCGGTCTCCATCATCGCCTCGGCGCCAGGGTGGTCGACCACCTCTCGCAGACCGACCCGGTGACGATCGACCCATACGGGGTTCCGGCCGGGGTGTGGACCGACGTCCTGGAGGCGGGTGAGGCCGCCGTGCTGGCGACGTACTCGGGAGGCACCTTCCTCGACGGCCGCCCGGCGGTGGTGGAGAACGCCGGTCTCTTCTACGCCGGATTCGCCTCCGAGGAAGCCTGGACCGCTCTGCTCGCCGACCTCACCGGAGCCACCGCCGGCCCACCCGACACCGAGGTGTTCGAACGGGGCGCCCGCCGGTTCGTCATCGATCACCGCCGGCTCACCGTCACCTGGTGAAGGATCGAGCGGCTCGCGGCCGGCACTACCCTCACCGCCCGTGGTGAAACCGACCCACCTGGCCTCCGGAAAGGTCCGAGAGATCTACTCGATCGACGATCACCACCTCCTGTTCGTGGCGACCGATCGGATCTCCGCCTACGACTGCATGCTCGAACCGGACATCCCCGACAAGGGGAAGGTGCTGACCGGCCTGTCCCTGTTCTGGTTCGATCTGATCGGCCTTGACAACCATTTCGTCACGACGGACCTTTCCGGGGTCGAGGTTTCCCCCTCCGAGCGCAAGTGGCTTCCGGGGCGCTCGATGGTGGTCCGTCGGGCAGCGGTGATACCACTCGAGTGTGTCGTCCGGGGTTATCTCTACGGCTCCGCCTGGGCGGAATACGCCGCCGGTGGAGGCCCGACCACAGAACACCTCCCGCCCGGCCTCGAGATGGGCTCGAGGCTCGAAGAGCCCGTCTTCACGCCGGCTCACAAGGCAACCACCGGCCACGACCAGAACCTGACCGAAGCGGAGGCCCGCGCCCTGGTGGGCAGCGACGCATTCGAGAGCCTGCGCACCAACAGCCTGGCAGCCTATCGACGGGCGGCGGATCACGCCCGCCGGCGGGGAATCATCCTCGCCGACACCAAGTTCGAGTTCGGCCGGGTCGATGGGCAGATCGTGCTGATCGACGAGGTCCTCACCCCGGACTCCTCCCGCTACTGGCCGGCCGCAGCCTGGGTTCCAGGCCGGACGATGCCGAGTTTCGACAAGCAGTACGTGCGGGACTGGCTGGACGGGGTCGGATTCGATCGCACCCCGCCCGCTCCCACCCTGCCCGACGAGGTGGTCCAGGGCACCCGCGCCCGCTACGTCGAAGCGTTCGAACGTCTCACCAACACGAGTTTCGAGAAGTACCTGGAGGAGAACGAGGCATGAAGGTCACCGTCAACATCACTCGCCGGCCCGAGATCGCCGACCCCCACGGCCTGACGGTGGGCCGGGCGCTCCACGATCTCGGCTACGGCACGGTTCGCTCGGTCCGGATCGACCGGACCATCCACCTCGACGTGACGGGAGAGGACGCCGCCGAGGTGACCGCTGCAGTCTCCGAGATGTGCGCCCGCCTGCTCGCCAACCCGGTGCTGGAGGACTTCGAAGTGGTGATCGGATGAGGGCGGCGGTGGTGGTGTTCCCAGGGACCAACTGCGAGCGGGACACGGTGCGCGCCCTCCGAGCTCTTGGTGGCGAAGCCGAGTTGGTCTGGCACAAGGAGACCGATCTCTCGGACTTCGACGGAGTGG
The DNA here is from genome assembly GCA_036745195.1 of Actinomycetota bacterium. GTDB lineage: Bacteria > Actinomycetota > Acidimicrobiia > Spongiisociales > ZC4RG35 > JBFHRE01. The sequence goes on from DAIOGO010000038.1 coordinate 15,134, forward strand.
TGCTTCCTGGTGGGTTCGCCCACGGGGATGCCCTGAGAACCGGAGCAATCGCCCGCCTGTCTCCGGCGATGAAGGCGGTCGCCGGAATGGCGGGCGAGGGCCGGCCGGTGCTCGGGATCTGCAACGGGTTCCAGGTCCTGTGCGAGAGCGGTCTGCTCCCGGGGGCCTTCATCGCCAATCGTGACCTGTCGTTCATCTGTCGCTACGTCGAGGTGGAGGTGGCGGACACCGACAGCATGCTGACCGCCGGTCTGACCGCGGGTCAGGTCCTGCGGATCCCCCTCAATTCCTACGAGGGGAACTGGGTCGACCCGTCCCGGCAGGGCCGGGTGGTCCTGCGTTATGTCGGCGACCCCAATGGATCCCAGGATCGGGCGGCGGCGGTCGCCAACGACGCCGGCAACGTGGTCGGGATCATGCCTCACCCCGAGCGCGCCACGGAATCGGTGCTCGGGTCCACCGACGGGCAGAGGCTGCTGGGCGGCTTCCTGGCCGCCCTCGACCGACCTACGATCGGCCACAGATGACATACCTGGCGCCGGAGGAAGACGCCTTCGTACGCGAATCCGAGATCGATGGGCCGGCCCCGGCGCATCGACTCCTGGGAATGACCGATCAGGAGTACCGGGACGTCTGCTCGGTCCTCGCCCGTGACCCCAACCCTGCCGAACTCGCCATGTATTCGGTGATGTGGTCCGAACACTGCTCCTACAAGTCCTCCCGGGCCCATCTCGGGCGGTTCCCGACCGAAGCGCCGTGGGTGGTGGTGGGACCCGGAGAGAATGCGGGAGTGGTCGACATCGGTGACGGCTGGCTCGCCGCCATCCGCATCGAGAGCCACAACCACCCGAGCTTCGTGGAGCCGTATCAAGGGGCAGCCACCGGCGTAGGCGGCATCCTGCGCGACATCTTCACGATGGGCGCCCGACCGATCGCCCTCTGGAACCAGATCCGCTTCGGGCCGTTGAACGAGCCCTACAACCGCTATCTCCTCTCGGGCGTGGTGGCCGGGATCGCCGGATACGGCAATGCGGTCGGTGTGCCGACGGTCGGGGGCGAGGTGGCCTTCGCCGACCGGTACTCGGGGAACCCGTTGGTCAACGTGATGTGTCTCGGGGTACTCCGCGAGGACCAGCTGGTACTGGGCAGCGCCGGCCCGGAGGGAACCGTGGCCGTCCTGCTGGGAGCTCCGACCGGCCGCGACGGAATCGGCGGGGCATCGATCCTGGCCTCGGCGTCGTTCGACGAGACGGCGGCGACGCTGCGTCCCTCGGTCCAGGTGGGTGACCCCTTCACCGAGAAGAAGCTGATCGAGGCCTGCCTGGAGCTCTACTCCAAGGGTTTGGTGGTGGGTGTGCAGGATCTGGGGGCGGCCGGGTTGTCGTGCGCCACCTCGGAGCCGGCGGCCAGGGCGGGGATGGGCATCGAGGTGGATCTCGACCGGGTGCACACCCGTGAGCAGGGAATGAGTGCTCCCGAACTGCTGATGTCCGAGTCGCAGGAACGAATGATGGCCTTCGTGGTGCCCGATCGGGTCGACGAGGTGCTGGCGGTGGCCGCCCATTGGGAGATCGATGCCTCGGTGGTCGGGGCCGTCAGAGAAGGCGGGAGGCTCAGGGTCTACCACTCGGGAGACCTGGTGGTCGATGTGCCCGCCGCCTCCCTGACCGAGGGTGCCCCCCGGCTGGAGCGCCCATTGGGCGAGCCGCAGTGGATGGAGGACCTGTGGGCCAACACCCTGTCCTTCGTCACCCCGCCCGATCTGGGCGAAGCGCTGATCCGGTTGCTCGACGACCCCTCGCTGGGATCGCCCGCCTGGGTCTATGAGCAATACGACCACATGCTCTTTCTGGGGACCCTGATCGGTCCCGGCCAGGACGGTGCCCTGATCCGGGTCGAGGGCACCGACAAGGCCCTGGCCGTGTCGACCGACGGCAACGGCCCTGTCTGTTACCTCGACCCCCGACGGGGGGCGGCCCGATTGGTGTACGAGTCGGCGCTCAACGTGGCCATCACCGGGGCACGCCCGCTGGCGGCGGTCGACAACCTGAACTTCGGAAACCCCGAGAAGCCCGAGGTGATGTGGCAATTCCGGGAGACCATCGAAGGGATATCCGAGGCGTGTGAAGCCCTCGGTATCCCGGTGGTGGGGGGGAACGTCAGCTTCTACAACGAGACGGACGGAATCGACATCTATCCGACCCCGATCATCGGGGTCCTCGGCCTGGCCGAGCCCATTCCCGCCTCCCCGCCCCGGCACGATCGGGCCGAGGAGGCGTTCGAACTCTGGCGGTTCGGTAGTGACTGGGCGATCAACCTCGCTGCCTCGGCGTTCGAGGAGTCCACCTTTGGACACCTGGGCGGCCGCCCGTCTGCTCCCGATTCCACCATGGCCAAGGCGGCCATCGAGATGGCCATCCAACTTGCCCGCCAGTCGCTGGCGGCGGCGGTCCACGACATCTCGGATGGCGGTCTGGCGGTGGCGACGGCCGAGATCGCCATTGCCTCCGGCACCGGCGTGACCATCGAGTACACCGACTGGCGTTCCTTGTTCTCGGAGGATCCGCATCGTTTCGTGGCTGCCATCGCCCCCGAACACGCCGCTCAGGTGGAGGCACTGGCAACCGGCATCGGTATCCCGGCGGCCCGAATCGGCCGATTCGGCGGCAACGAGATCGTGTTCGCCCGGGGCGGACGAAAAACCTCGGTCGACCTCGAATTGGCGGAGACCACCTACCGCCAGGCCATACCCCGCAGGTTGACGGCCGCCGCCCACTGAGCGGCCGATCGGGCGGCGGGAGGGTCACCCTATGCTGGCTGGATGGCGCGCACCCTTGGCATCCTCACCGCCGGAGGCGACTCCCCCGGTCTCAACGCCGCCATTCGAGCGGTCGGCAAGGCCGCCCAGCGCCGTTACGACATGCACGTCATCGGGTTCAGGGACGGGTTCAGCGGGCTGATGCAGGACCGCCATGTCCGGATGGACTCAGACACGCTCTCGGGCATCCTCACCAAGGGCGGGACCGTGCTCGGGACCAGCCGCATCAAGGTCAACAAGGTCGACCTGGGTGACGGCCGGATGGTCGACATGCGACCGATGATCCGTCAGGTGGTAGAACGGCACGACCTGGCCGCACTGGTGTGTCTGGGGGGCGGGGGCACGATGAAGAACGCCCTGAAGCTTCATCAAGCGGGGATCCCGGTCGTGTGCCTGCCCAAGACGATCGACAACGACGTCGCCGCCACCGACACCACATTCGGGTTCGACACCGCCCTCTCGATCGCCACCGAAGCGATCGACCGCCTTCATTCCACCGCCCACTCCCACCACCGGATCATGGTGGTGGAGACGATGGGTCACAACACCGGGTGGCTGACGCTGGGAGCGGGTCTGGCGGGCGGCGCCGACATCATCCTCATCCCCGAGATCCCGTTCGAGGTGCCGCGGTTGGCGGATGCGATCCTCACCCGCAAGGCGGGCGGGTCATCGTTCTCGATCGTGGCGGTGTCCGAGGGGGCGATGTCGACCGCCAACCGTCAACACCATTCGGAGTTGCTGGCGGCGGTCGAAGCGATCGAAGACGACCGAGACGATCGGGTCGAGCGGAAGGCGCTCTCCGACTTCCATGCCGCCCAGAGCCGATCGACCGAAGATCTCGCCCTCCAACTCCAGGAGGCCACCGGGCTCGAGGCCCGGGTGACCATTCTCGGACACGTCCAGCGGGGCGGCACCCCCTCCACGATGGATCGGATCCTGGCCACCCAGTTGGGCACCGCCGCCGCCGATCTGGTGGCGGCGGGGACGACCGGGGTGATGGTCGCCATGCGCGACGGGCGCTCGGTCACCGTCCCACTCGAGGAGGTGGCGGGCAAGCGCAAGACCGTTCCCCTCGATCACCCCTGGATCGAGTCGGCCCGCCGCCTCGGAGTCTGTCTCGGAGATTGAGGGGCGCCGTCACCGGTCGCGGGTCGGGGTTTCGCTTTCTCGGTAGGCAATGGCACCTGGTCAAGACGCGTCTGAGCTGGATCGGACCCTGCCCCCCTCCCGGCTCCGCCGGACTCCCCCCAAACTCCCTCACTCCGTTCGGTCGAGGGGGGAGAAACAGAACCGGTCCCTCGTCACGTGTCTCCCGGCTCCGGTCTC
>DAIOGO010000039.1:0-19171 GCA_036745195.1 Actinomycetota bacterium
GGCAAACGCCAGGTCTTGGTCACCGAGGACGGGGTGGCGAGGGTCGAGGAGGTCTTGGGGATCGAGAACCTCTATGACCATGCGGCCGTCGATCTTGTCCACCACATGGAGACCGCCCTCAAGGCCAAGGAGCTCTATCACCTCGACGTCGATTACCTGCTCGACCAGGGAGAGGTGAAGATCGTCGACGAGTTCACCGGCCGGGTGTTGGAGGGTAGGCGATACTCCGAAGGGCTTCACCAAGCCATCGAGGCCAAGGAGAACGTGGCGATCAAGGAAGAGAGCCAGACCCTCGCCACCATCACCCTGCAGAACTACTTCCGTCTGTACGAGAAGCTGGCGGGCATGACCGGCACCGCCGAGACCGAGGCGGCCGAGCTCGCCTCGATCTACAACCTCCACGTTTCGATCATCCCCACCCACCGGGACGTCATCCGAGCCGACCTTCCCGATCTCGTCTACAAGACCGAAGAGGCCAAGTTCGACGCGGTGGTGGAGGAGGTGGTCGAGCGACACGGCGCCGGCCAGCCGGTGCTGCTCGGCACGGTATCGATCGAGAAGTCCGAGCGGCTCAGCCGGCTGCTCCAGAAGCGGGGCATTCCCCACGAGGTGCTCAACGCCAAGCAGCACTTCAAGGAGGCAGAGATCATCGCCCAGGCCGGCCGGCCGGGGGCGGTGACGGTGGCCACCAACATGGCCGGGCGCGGCGTCGACATCATGCTCGGTGGCAACCCCGAGATGATGGCGCGGCTGGAGCTCCGCCGCCGGGGAGTGGATCCGTCGGCGGAGGGGTACCAGGCGCAGCTGAAGGAGCTGACGGTCTCCCTCGCCGACCAGGTCAAGACAGACGGCGACAAGGTCAAGGCGGCGGGCGGGCTCCTGGTGATCGGCACCGAACGGCACGAGTCACGCCGGATCGACAATCAGCTGCGAGGCCGATCGGGCCGGCAGGGCGACCCCGGCGCTTCTCGCTTCTACCTTTCCCTGCGAGACGACCTCATGCGCCGCTTCCAGGGTGAGCGGGTGGCGTCGGTCATGGAGCGGCTCAACATCCCCGACGATGTGCCCATCGAGCACAAGATGGTCAACCGGGCCATCGAGCGAGCCCAACGCCAGGTCGAGTCACAGAACTTCGAGATCCGCAAGAACGTCCTCAAATACGACGAGGTCATGAACCGCCAGCGCGAGATCATCTACCGCTGGCGGGCGGGGATCCTGGGAGGAGACCTGATCGACGACCTGGCATCCGAGTGGATCGACAAGGTGATCGAGGACACGGTGGCCGCCAACATCGACGAGACGGTCGGGCCGAGCAACTGGGATTGGGACGCGCTCAACCGTGAGGTCGGCATCTACTACCCGTCGGACCTCGGACCGGACTCGTTCTCGGGGCGTTTCGACCTCGCGGCGGTGACGGAACTGGCCATCGAACGGGCCCGGGACGAGTACGCCCAGCGAGAGAAGGAACTCGGCAGTGATGTCCTGCGCCAGGTCGAACGATCGGTGATGCTGTCCGTCATCGACAACAAGTGGAGAGAGCATCTCGCCGACATGGACTACCTGCGGGCCGGGATCGGGCTGCGGGCGATGGGTCAGCGGGATCCGCTCACGGAATACCAGCGTGAGGCGTTCGACATGTTTGCCGACCTGGTGGATGCGGCCAAGGTGGACGCGGTCCGATATCTGTTCCACGTGCAGATGGCCCAGCCGGAGACAGCCCCCACCCGGGTTGCCCCGGTGGGCGAGGGCCCGCGCGGCCCCGCCCGGTCGGGTGACACGGTGGGGCGGAACGAGTTGTGCCCGTGCGGGAGCGGCAAGAAGTACAAACGCTGCCACGGCGCCGTGGCGTGACGTCATCGCGATGGCCGTCGAACTGATCGAGCCAAAGTCGGCGTTGCCCGAGCTCCGCACTCGTCTGGAGGCGGCCCGGGGGTTTCTCGACGTCGAACAGAAGGCCGAGGAACTGGCCGAACTGCGGGAGATGGCCGGCTCCGCCGATCTGTGGAACAACCCGAATCGGGCCAAGCAGGTCACCCAGAAACTCAATCGTTACGAGCAGATCTTCGAGATGGTGGGCGGCCTCGAGCGGGGGCTCGACGACGCCGAGGTGCTGGTTGGATTTGGAGACGACGACTCCCTCGACGAGGCGCGCCATCTGCTCGGACGGATCGCAGGAGAACTCGACAAGCTCGAGCTCGAGTCATTGTTCTTCGGTGAATACGACGACCGTCCGGCGATCCTCACCGTCTATGCCGGGGCGGGTGGGGTCGATGCCGCCGACTGGGCCGAGATGTTGTTCCGGATGTACCACCGGTACCTCACCGACAAGGGTTTCTCGGTGACGGTCGATGATGTGACGGAGGGGGAGGAGGCCGGCTTCAAGTCGGCCACCATGACAGTCGAAGGTGACCACGCCTACGGGACCCTCGAGTCGGAGCGGGGAACCCACCGTCTGGTTCGCATCAGCCCGTTCGATTCGGCGGCCCGTCGCCACACCTCCTTCGCCGGGGTCGACATCGTGCCCGATCTGGGCGATGAGGTGGAGGTCGAGATCAAGGACGACGATCTCCGTATCGACACGTTCCGCTCGCAGGGGGCGGGGGGCCAGCACGTCAACACCACCGACTCGGCCGTGCGGATCACCCATCTTCCCACCGGCATCGTCGTGTCCTGTCAGAACGAGCGCTCCCAGATCCAGAACCGGGCCAAGGCGATGGCGATGCTGAAAGCCAAACTCGCCCACCGCCAGCGGGAAGAGGCTGCCGCCCATCTCAACCAGATCCGGGGTGAACTGGAGGAGGCGGCGTGGGGTCGCCAGATCCGATCGTATGTGCTCCAGCCCTACCAGATGGTCAAGGATCTCCGGACCGACACCGAGATCGGAAACGTTCAGGGGGTGCTCGACGGAGATCTCGATGCCCTGATCGAGGCATACCTGCACTGGCGGCGGGCGGCTCACGAAGCCTCGGGTGCGGCCGATTGATCTTGGGTTGTGAAGGGCCGCTGGTAGCCTTCCCGGGTCAATTTTCAGGCTGACCGCCTGCCAGAGTGGTCGGCGATTCGGAGGGTCATAATGATCCGTCTCCAAGACGTGACCAAAGTCTATGAGGGTGGCACCGTGGCCGCTCGGGACGTCTCGCTCGATATCCAGCGGGGCGAATTCGTGTTCCTGGTGGGTGCCTCCGGGTCGGGCAAGTCGACCCTGATCAGGCTCATGCTCCGCCAGGAACCGGTCACCCGCGGCAATCTGTGGGTGGCAGGCAAGGACATCACCAAGCTGCCCGACTGGAAGGTCCCCTATCTGCGCCGCTCGATCGGCACGGTCTTCCAGGATTTCAAGCTCCTGCCCAACAAGACCGTGCTGGAGAACGTGGCCTTTGCCCTCGAGGTGCTGGGCCGGCCTCGCGGCGTCATCAAGACCCAGGTCGAACAGGTTCTCGATCTGGTCGGACTCGGTGACAAACATGCCCGTTTTCCCCGTCAGTTGTCCGGTGGTGAGCAGCAGCGGGTCTCGATCGCCCGGGCCTTCGTGAACCGTCCTCCCATCCTCCTGGCCGACGAGCCGACCGGAAACCTCGACCCGGCGACCTCGGTCGGGATCATGAAGCTGCTCGACCGAATCAATCGAACCGGCACCACCATCGTTATGGCCACCCACGACCACGCCATCGTCGACGCCATGCAGCGTCGGGTGGTGGCTCTCGATCGGGGCAAGGTCGTCAGAGACCAGGCCACCGGTCGTTACGAGGCCGTCTTCATGGCCGGTGCCGGTGACCGACCGGCAGATGCCGAAGCGCCGGAAGAAGCAGTGGCGCCGGCAGAAGCAGTCGTACGCCTGGAAACCGGTGAAGAGGAATGAGTCGGCTGTCCTTTCTCTTCCGCGAGGCGTTGGTGAACCTCCGGCGCAATGCGCTGGTGGTCATCGGGGCGGTGCTGGCGGTGTTCCTGTCGATGGGTCTGGCGTTCGCCGCCATCGGGGTGAACGAGATCCTGCGCATCAACACCCTCGCCTGGCAGGACGGCACTCATGTCATGGCCTTCTTCAAGGAGGAGTCCGAGGGTGGGATGGCCGCCGAAGCCCAGATCGGTCTGACCCAGGAGGTCAACGGTTGGGAGGAGGTCAAGGAGGCGAGCTACGTCGACAAGGCGGCCGCCTACCTCGAGTTCCAGCAACTGTTCGCCGACCGGCCCGACTTCGTCTCGGCGGTGGACCCCGCCACCATCCCGTCTTCGATCCGGATCAAGCTGAACGAGATCAGCAGCTGGCGTGACGTCCAGTTCCGGTTGCAGGCGATGCCCACCTTCCAGCGGGTGACCACGTTGGGAGACCAGATCGACCAGCTCTCCAGCCTCTCCCAGGGGTTGCGACTGGCCGGTCTTGGTCTGTCGCTGGTCCTCGGAACGGCCGCGGTGATCTTGATCGCCAACACCATCCGGATGGCGATCTATGCCCGGCGCGACGAGGTCGCCATCATGAAACTGGTCGGGGCCTCGAACTGGTTCATTCGTGTTCCGTTTCTGCTTGAAGGGCTGATCGAGGGTGTTCTCGGGGCAGGTCTGGCCGTCCTCACGGTGTGGATACTGTTCCGCAACCTGGCGGGGGCAGGGGAGGCGATCCGGTTGTTCACCTTCGACATCGATCCCGGCTTCTTCCTGAGTTGGGGGACCGCCTTCGTCTTCTTCGGGGCGGCGGCCGGGGTGCTCGGATCCTTGGTGGGGTTGAGCCGGTATCTGCGCGAGGCCGACGGTGGCCGTACGGCGGGTGCCGTGTGAGGCGCAGGGCTCTCGGCCTGGGGCTGGCGGTGGTCCTCCTCCTGGGGACCCTCCCGGCGCAGGCTCATGATCCCTCCGCCGATCTCGACCGGGTGCGTCAGGAACTGGCCGACCTCGAGGCCAAGATCGATGGCTCAAAGTCGGAGAGCCGCAAGGTCGGACAGCAGCTGGCTGCCGCCGAGGAGCGGTTGGTGGCGGCCCTCGAATTGGTGTCGGCCGCTCAGGCCAAAGTCGATGCCAAACAGGGAGAGATCGACGTCGCCGAAGCGCGATTCGCCGAACTGACCGCCGATCTGGCGGTCATCGAGACCCGGCTCACCAATACCAGGGCGGAACTCGCCAAGACCGAGGAGTTGCTCCAGCGTCAGGCGATGGAGATGTACATGGATGCGGCCACCTCCTCGGGGGCCGTGATGCTGGCGGTGTCGAGCGGGGCCGACCTGACGGTGGGACTGGCCTACGTCGACGGGCTGGCAGGGGACAGTGAAGACCTGATGGACTCCTTCGAGATCCTCAAGCGGGACGAGGAGCGTCAGCAGAGCGATGTGGAGGCGTCGCGGGTGGCGCTCAATGCCGAACTGGTCGATCTCGAAGAGCAGCGAGGCATCCTTGCCGCCGAACTTGCCCAGGTGGAAGATCTCCGCCACGAGGCCGAAGATGAACTGGCTCAGGCCCAGGCGCTGCTCGATCGCATCCGCAAGGAGATCGCCGGCTACGAGCAGCACAAGAATTCGCTGGAGGAGGATGCAGCCCGGCTGCAGCGGGAACTGGCCGCCAGACAGTCGACCGGGGGCTCCAATCCCGGGGTGTTGTCCTGGCCGGTGGCCGGCACCGTGAGCTCGCCGTTCGGCTACCGGATCCATCCGATCTTCGGGACGAGGAAGCTCCACACCGGCATCGATATCTCGGCCGGCGCCGGGACTCCCATCAAAGCGGCCGGCTCGGGGACCGTCCTGATCGCCGGCGGCTACGGAGGGTATGGCAACGCCGTCGTGATCGACCACGGCGGCGGCCTCGCCACCCTGTATGCCCATCAGTCGTCCCTGGCGGTGTCGAACGGTGCGAAGGTGGAGAAGGGGCAGGTCATCGGCTACGTCGGCTGCTCCGGTTTCTGCACTGGACCGCATCTGCATTTCGAGACGCGAGAGAGCGGGGTCCCGGTCGACCCCATGAAGTATCTCGGCTGATGAAGACCATCGCCACCAACCGGCGGGCCACCTTCGACTACGAGATCCTGGAGCGGTTCGAGGCGGGGATCGCCCTGCTCGGCTCCGAAGTCAAGAGCATGCGGGAGGGCAAGGCCAATCTCCAGGATGCCTACGCCACCATCAACGACGGGCAGGTGAACCTGATCGGTGCCTATGTCGCCCCCTATTCGTTCTCGCGGGAGGGTGGTCACGACCCGACCCGAACCAGGCGGCTTCTCATGCATCGCCGGGAGATCGACCGCATCGCCGGCAAGCTGGCAGAGAAGGGCCTGACGCTCGTCCCGATGAAGTTGTACTTCAAAGAAGGCAAGGTCAAGGTCGAGATCGGACTTGGCCGGGGCAAACGAACCATCGACAAACGCCAGTCGATCAAAGAACGGGAACAGAAGCGAGAGATGGAACGGGCCACCCGCCGGGCGAGGTAGGCAAGGGTCGCGAGCTCGCCTTCCGTCCCGAGTCCCGGGTCGCCCGGGTTCAAGGTCGAAGGTTCAAAGTACAAGGTTCCGAAATCGGACCTTCAAAGGTTGAACCCTCAACCTCCCCCTTACTCCCTCACTTCGTTCGGTCGAGGGGGGAGAGAAAGAAGCGGTCGTGAGCCGCCAGGTGCAAGTTGCGGGTTCGATGACCTGACACCTGAAACCTGACACTCGAGGACCCGGATTCGGCGGCTCACGACTGTTCGAGGCGCACCGCGGTGGTTGGCCCTCGCTCGAGAGGCTCGAGTCAAGGCGTTCGTTGTCATCAACTCGGGACCTGCGGGGAATGTCCCGTCTCCGACCTCCGTGTCACAGTCCGGCATCGAGTGGTGTCTCTACGTGCAACGAGAGGGAGAACCTCGGTTGCCGAAGCGATCTTCAAAGTGCGGGAGAGGCCTGAAGCTCGGCGGCTGACAGAGGGAAAGGCAGCGAGACAGTCTGTCGGACCTCCGATCGAAAGGAGACGAAATGGGCGTGAGCAAGAGGGGGTTGGTGCTGGTGACCGCCGCCCTGTTCCTGATCAACGGCAGCGCCATGGCGCTTTCCGGCGCCTTCGGCCCATGGTCGAACGCAGTGCGGGTTGAAACCATCGCCGGCACGGACCCCGAATTCAACGGGCCGGCCCTGGATGGATGCCCGTTCATCTCGCGAGACGGGAAGATGTTCTTCATGGCCTCCACCCGTCCCGGTGGGCAGGGCGGCATCGACATCTGGGTGGCCACGAGGGCGGCCGCAGGCGATCCGTGGGGTGCGCCGGTGAACGTCGGACCACCTGTGAACTCGGCGAGCAACGACTTCTGCCCGACACTCTCGCGGGACGGTCACACCTTCTTCTTCGTCAGCAACCGGCCCGGTGGCTGCGGGGGAGACGACATCTACACCGCCCGGCTCAAGACCCCCACCGGCTTCCAGGGGGTTGCCAATCTCGGGTGTGCCGTCAACAGCGTCGCCAACGAGGCCAGTCCGTTCCCTCTTCCCCAAGAGGACATGGGCTGGATGCTCTACTTCTCGAGCACCCGGCCTGGCGGCTACGACCTGGCCGACGCCGGTGGGGCGTCGGGCGACCCCGACATCTACGTGAGCATGAGGGATGCCGGCACCTACGGCGCCGCCGCATTGGTCCCCGGTGTGAACTCTGCCGCGGCCGACGGTCACCCGAACGTGCGACGGGATGGATTGGAGATCTTCTTCTTCAGCAATCGGGCCGGAGCGGCCGGCAACGACATCTACTCCGCCTCACGCGCTTCGGTGTGGGACCCATTCGGCACCCCGATCAACCTCGGCCCGACGGTCAACAGCGCCGGTTCCGACACGAGACCGTCCCTGTCGTGGGACGGCACGACGCTCTACTTCGGCTCGACCCGGACCGGTGGCGAGGGGGACTCCGACCATTACGTGACGACCCGCACGGCGGGCTGACCGATCGAGGGAACCGGCCTGGCCGGGCGAAAGAGAGAGGCGGGTCCCGGGAGACCCGCCTCTCTCGTCGCGTTCCGCTTGCCCTGGCTCGATCGACTTGTTGACCGTGCTCGCCCGGCCCGCCAAAATGGCTGAACCGACGATGGAGGGGCGGGCTGGTGAGGGAGCGAGCAGCCTCCTTTCGCGTACTCTCCACGGCTCTCCGCAACCGGTCGCTGCGCCGGGCCCTGCTTGCTTTTCTGCTGTTCAACACCCAGGAATATGCGGTGTGGGTGGCAGTCGCCGTGTACGCCTTCCAGCAGGGAGGCGCCGGAGAAGCGGGGGCGGTACTGGTGCTGATGCTCGTGCCGGCCGCCATCGTCGCCCCGATCGGTTCGGTGCTCGCCGACCGGATCCCGCGGGCAAGAGCACTCGTCCTCGGCTACGGGATCCAGACGGTGGCGACGTTGTTGCTGGCGCTGTGCCTCCTCGGGGCGCCCGCTCCGCTCGCCTACGCAACGGCGGCGCTGGCGGCGAGTGCGATCACGTTGACCCGACCAGCCCACAACGCCATCCTGCCCGGCCTTTCGACGACTCCGGGCGAACTGACGGCGGCCAACGCCGCCTCGAGTTCGATGGACGGGTTTGGCACGCTGATAGGGCCGCTGGCAGGGGCGATCCTCATGGTTCGTTGGGGACCGGGTGGCGCCGTGCTGGTCATGGCCGTCGTGGCGGCGCTGTCCGTGCTTGCCGCGCTCGGGATCGATCCCGAGCGCTCTGACCAACCGGATCGTTCCGATCGTCTGACCTCCTTCCTGTCGCAGACCCTGGGCGGGCTGCGCCAGGCCCGGGCCGAGCCCGACGTCGCTCTGCTGCTCGGGGTAGGGGGCGTGCAGTTCGTGATGGTCGGAATGCTCGACGTCTTCTTCGCCCTCCTGGCGATCGACGTGCTGGACGCCGGCGAGGGGGGTGCGGGGGTCCTGGCCGGAGGATTCGGCGGGGGTTTGCTGCTCGGGGCGGCCGGAGCGGTGGGTCTGGTGGGGGTTCGCCGGCTGGCGCCGGCGGTGCTCATCGCTCTGGCCGGTTCGGGCGCAGCGCTCGCCGCCCTCTCGGTGGCGGCCAACATGGCGGTCGCGGTGGCGGTGCTCGCCCTGTGCGGCGGCACCATCGGGCTGTTCGCCGTAGCGAGTCGTACCTTGTTGCAGCGGCGGGCCGACGATGTGGTGCTTGGTCGGGTGTTCGGGTTGGAGGAGGCGCTGCAGATGATCGGCCTGGCGGTCGGTTCGGCGGCAGCACCGATACTGGTGGCGGTGTTTGGGGCGTCCGGGGCCCTCGGAGCGGCGGGCACGATTCTGTTGCTACTGGCGGTGGGGGTGTGGCCCCGCCTCCGGCGTATCGACCTGGTCGCGGAGGGCCCCGGCCCGGATTTCGACCTGCTCCGGCGGGTCTCGATCTTCTCGCCGCTGCCGCAGCATGTGCTCGAGCATCTCGCCGGGCACCTGATCCCGTGTCACCTGCCGGCCGGTGGCGTCGTGATGAGGGAGGGTGAAGCCGGTGATCGTGTCTACGTGCTGAGTCAAGGGAGGGTCGGGGTCGACAAGGGCGGCGTACGGGTCGCCGAACTCGGCCCGGGCGACTACTTCGGTGAGATCGCGCTGCTCCGGGACGTGCCCCGGACTGCGACCGTGGTGGCCCTCGAGGATGTCGACCTGCTGGCGCTGGAGCGCGACGTATTTCTCGCCGCGCTCGCCGGGTCGGTGGCTGGACGCCGCCAAGCCGACGAGGAGGCCCACCGGCGGCTCGCCGACGGCACCGAGTAGATCCGCCCCGGATCTCCATTCACGCGGCACCGGCGACCTCCGTGAGCACTGGGGCGCTCGAACGCGACAGAGGCGGGTCCGGGGGACCCGCCTCTGTCGATGGTGTCGGAATCGCTCAGTCGTTGGGCTTGCCGGCCCCTTCGGGCTTGCCCTTGCCTTCGGGCTTGCCCTTGCCCTCGGGTTTGCCCGTGTCGTCCGGCTTGCCGGCGTCGTCGGGTTTGCCTTTGTCACAGGAGGTCTCGGTGGAGCTCAGCTCGACCGACGGCGTTGCCACCGCGCCGGGCTGCTCGACGACCTCTTCCACGTCTCCGGCCTGGACCTGCTGGTCACCCTTGCCGTAGTCGCTGCCGGCGATGATCTTGACGAGACAGCCGATCCCCTTCATGCCGGAAGCCTTGAGGGCGTGGACGAACGAGCTGACGACCTGACCGTGGTTGACCTGGCCGTTGGGACCGGTGACGTCAATCGCCGACAGGCCGCACTCGGCAGCTGCATCGGATCCGTATGCGACCAGCCCGCCTACACCCGACTCGGTTGGGAAGCTGACCGCCGCGCCGGTCTTGGTCAGTTCGGTGACTTCGACGACCTCGACTTCGGGCTTGCCACCCTCGTCATCGTCTTCCGTCACGGGAACGGTGGTTTCGGTCACGGTTTCGGCGAGCACATATTCGAAGGTGCCTTCCAAGGTGCAGTCGAGGCTCGCCTTGGTCGGGTCGGTGCCTTCGGGGTCCACGGCGGATACGCCATAGACCAGGGTGGCGTTGTCGGAATCGTAGCCCTCGGTGAGCAGCGTGTCGATGGCCGGTGCGGCCAGGGCGATTCCCGAAAGCGAGAATGCCGCAATTCCAGCCGCCACCATCAGTTTCTTCCGTTGCACAGGGGCTCCTTCTCTTCGCCGGGCGTGATACGGACCTCTTGTATCACGCTATGTGGTGAGAGTCCACTTTCTGTGGTCAGTGTTACACAGCATGTACTTAGGTCAAGTCCACTTCGGCCGACTAGAGTTACACCTTGGTGATACCCACTTGGGGGTGTACTGGTTTCGACGTTGAGTGTCGAAGCGCCGGAAGCGAGCCGAGGTCCCCGGAGTCCTCGTTAAAGAACCGGGACAACAAAACAAGTGCCGAAGACAACTTCGCACTGGCTGCCTGATTAAAACCCAGTAACAGCCCGTCCGCCCGGGGGGTGCCTGCCTCGCCGGATCCGGGCGCCGCAATGCAGGATGCTCTCGTAGGGGTCGGGACTACGGGCTAAGACAATTCCGAAGTAGGTCGAGGGATACCCTGCCGTCAGCGCCCCGAGACCGAAACGCTCGCTGATGGCTGCGCTCGGAGATGCCGGCGTGGAAGGCTCAACGGACCGGGGTTCGACTCCCCGCACCTCCACCACTTACCTGGAGGCGCCCCAACGGGGCGGCTTCAGGCTTCGTTTGTGATGAACCCACCGATGCGAAGCAGGTTGCCCATCGGGTCGATGAGGGAGAACTCGCGCAGGCGATAGTCGGTGTCCGCCGGCGCCGATAGATAATCCACCAGGGCGCTCGACCAGGCTTCGTAGAGCGCATCCGACTCGGCCGCCGTCTCGAAGCGAACGTATACCCCGTGGTGGTTGTGCTCGGTGGAGAACTTCACGGTCGAGAAGAAATGGAGTTCGATGCCCAGCGGGTGGCGCACGATCAGATACTCGCCCGGCCACCGCCCTTCCTCCCGGAAACCGAGCTTGGCGTAGAAGCCGGCGGTGCGGTCGAAATCCCAGCTCGGCAGGATCGGAAGGGTCTCGGGAGGCATCGGCCCGATCCTACGGCTCCGGGCTCAGGACAGGTCGGGCAGGCCCGGTTTCTCGTGGTGGGCGAAGATGAGCGACGTCTCGATGTGGGCCACCTCGGGCCAGGAGGTGAAGGCGTTGACGGCCAGATCGCGGAGATGGTCGGCTCCCCGCACCACCACGTGGACCTGGAAGTCGTTGGCGCCGGTGACGTGTGACACCGAGATGACCTCGGGAAGCCCCATCGCCCGCTGGATGAAGGTCTCGACCTCGTTGGCGGCGTGCCGGCGGAGGCGGATGGCGATGAGAGCCCGTAGCCCGATCCCGAGGGCGGCCGGATCGACCATGGCGTGGAACCCGGTGAATACGCCTGCCTCCTCCAGTCGCTTGAGCCGTTCCGAACACGTCGACGGTGCCAGACCGACCGCGGCCGCCAGTTGCTTGTTCGAGGTCCGTGCATCCTTCGTCAGGTGGGCGATCATCTGACGATCGGTTCGGTCGAGCGACACCATCCGGCCTTCTTTCCGAAGTCTCTACGGTCATCATGCCATCGTGCGGCACACTCAGTAGGTTATATGACGTGAACTTGCCTCTTGGTCGGTCATTTGACCGTGGCCCCGAACTACCTTCGGCTGGACATGCCCGACCGGCGAGCTGAGAGGAGCCGAACATGCGCAATCGACGGGCCGAGATCATCGCCGGCCATCATCTCCAGCCCGAATCGTTGTCGATGGGGTACGGGTACAAGCCGGAACTGTCGGAGGGTTCGATCAAATCACCGATCTTCCAGACCTCGACCTTCGTGTTCCGCAGCGCTGAGGAAGGCAAGCACTTCTTCCAACTCGCCACCGGTCAGGTCGCACCCGAGGAGGGAGAGCGACCCGGGCTGATCTACTCCCGGATCAACAACCCCGACCTGGAGATCCTGGAAGACCGCCTGTGCCTGTGGGAGGACGCCGAGATGGGTCTGGCCTTCGCCTCGGGGATGGCGGCGATCGCCACCACCCTCCTCACCTACCTGCGGCCGGGCGACGTCCTCCTCCATTCCGAGCCGCTCTACGGGGGGACGACCCATCTCGTCAACGACATGCTTCCCGAGTTGGGGGTGCTGTCGGTTCCCTTCGATGCCGGTATGGATGCTGTCGCGATCGAACGGCGCCTCCACGAACGGGGTGGAGACCGCCCGCTGCGGATGATCCTGCTGGAGACACCCGCCAACCCGACCAACGACCTCATCGACATCCGTATGTGCGCAGACATCGCCGGGCGCAGGGCGAGCGGTGACCGGAAGCCGCTGGTGGCGGTGGACAACACCTTCCTCGGGCCGCTCTGGCAACACCCGCTGAAGCACGGAGCCGACCTCGTCCTCTACTCCGCCACCAAGTACCTGGGCGGACATTCGGATCTGATCGCCGGAGCACTGATCGGGCCGGCCGAGCACGTCAAGCCGGTGGCGGCCACCCGCACCTACATGGGGACCATGGCCGACCCGTGGACAGGTTGGCTGCTGATGCGCAGTCTGGAGACGCTCCACATGCGGATGAGTCGCCAGGCCGAGACCGCCGGCAAAGTGGCCAGGTTCCTGGCCGAGCACCCCCGGGTGAGCCGGGTTCGGTATCTCGATCTGCTCGACCCCGACGATCCCCAGACCCGCCTCTACCGGCGCCAGTGTCTCGGCCCGGGGGCGATGATGGCCTTCGAGGTGGAGGGGGGCGAGGCGGGAGCGTTCCGTTTCCTCAACCGTCTCCGCCTGGTCAAGCTCGCCGTCAGCCTGGGCAGCACCGAGTCGCTGGCCGAACATCCGGCCACCATGACCCATGCCGCCGTCCCCCCCGAAGAAAAGCTCAGAACCGGCCTCACCGATGGACTGGTGAGGTTGTCGGTGGGCGTCGAAGACCCCGATGACCTGATCGCCGACCTGGCGCAGGCGCTGTCGGCAAGCGAGGAACAACCGGAGGAAGACCGATGACAGAACGCAGACGAAGCTGGGCCGAGCCCTGGAAGATCAAGATGGTCGAGCCGATCACGATGACCACCCGGGCCGAACGCCTCGAGGCCCTGGAGTCGGCCGGATACAACACCTTCCTGCTCCGCTCCGAGCAGGTCTACATCGACCTGCTCACCGACTCGGGAACATCTGCCATGTCGGACCGGCAGTGGTCGGCCCTCATGCTGGGTGACGAGGCCTATGCCGGTTCGGCCAGCTACTACCGCCTGGAGCAGGCGGTGCGGGATGTCTACGGCTACGAGGAATTGATCCCCACCCACCAGGGCCGTGGCGCCGAGCACATCCTCAGCCAGATCCTGATCGAAGCGGGCGACGTGATCCCCGGCAACATGTACTTCACCACCACCAAGTTCCACCAGGAGTACGCCGGCGGCAGATTCGTCGACGTCATCATCGACGAGGCCCACGATCCCTATTCGGATCATCCGTTCAAGGGCAACGTCGATCTCGACAAACTGCAGGCGGCGATCGATGAGGTCGGCGCCGATCGCATCCCCTACATCTCGGTGGAGACGTGCGTGAACATGGCCGGTGGCCAGCCGATGTCGATGGCCAACCTGCGGGCCACCGCCGAACTGTGCCACCGCCACGGCATCCTGGTCATGCTCGACGCCACCCGGGCGCTCGAGAACGCCTGGTTCATCAAACAACGGGAGGCCGGGTTCGAGGACAGGACAGTCGCCGACATCCTCCTCGAGATCTGCTCGTATTCGGACGGCGCCACGGTCTCGTCGAAGAAGGACAACCTCGTCAACATCGGCGGGTTCCTGGCTCTGCGCGACCCGGTTCTCGCCCAGAAGGCGCGGGCGCTGCTGGTGGCCTTCGAGGGGCTCCACACCTATGGCGGGATGTCCGGTCGGGACATGGAGGCGCTCGCCTGCGGGATCAGGGAGATGGTGGCGAGCGACGACCACGTGGCGGCCCGGATCGGACAAGTCGAGTACCTGGGACACAACCTTCTCAAAGCGGGGGTTCCGGTGGTCCGTCCGATCGGAGGTCACGGGGTGTTCCTCGATGCCAGGGCGATCCTCGAGCACGTCCCCCAGGACGAGTTGCCTGCCCAGGCGCTGGCCGCCGCCATCTACCTCGACTCCGGTGTCCGCTCGATGGAGCGGGGGGTGGTTTCGGCCGGTCGCGATCCGGTCACTGGTGAAAACCGGCACCCCAAACTGGAACTGGTGCGCTTGACGATTCCCCGGCGGGTCTACACCCAGGCCCACATGGACGTGGTGGTGGAGTCGGTGGTCGAGGTGTTCGAGCACGCCGATCGGATCGGCGGGCTCCGGTTCACCTACGAGCCCGAGGACCTGCGCTTCTTCCAGGCTCGATTCGAGCCGATCACACCCTGGGAGTTCTGACACCACGGCGGCATCCACCGGGGGCGGGGTGAGGCGACCTACCGTTGCCGGGTGTACGACGACCGACCCTATGTGACCGCCCGCCCTGACGAGGTGGCGTCGCGCCTCGACCGATGCCCGCAGATGGGGGAAAAACCCACCAAGACCCCGGATTGGAACCTTGAGCGCTGGAAGGCGGTCCGTGACCTGATCGCCGGCTGGTACGGCGACGATCGTCCAGACTCCGAGCTGGTGCCCGAACTCGTGGAAGGGCTGTGCGGCTGGATGGACGCTGCCCAACGGGAGGTGGTCGAACAACTCTTCGCCGGGTGGCGGGCCATGTACCCGAAGCTGGCGGACGTGGCGGTCGACCTGGACCCGCCGGCCGTCTCGGTGATCGACCACGCCCATCGGGTCGAGCTCAAGGCCAAGCCTGCCTTTACCCTCACCCACCCATCCGGCGAGGTCGAGGTGATTCGGTTGCGCACCGGGAGCGGGGGGACCAGCCAGGCCGAGGCTGCTGTCCTCCACCAGGAGAAAGCGCCGGGGACGTTCTTCGTCGACGCCTTCGTTGCGGCCGGGTCGGCCGAGGAGATCGCCGATCCGGTCGACCGGCCGGCGATCGTGGAACGGCTCGTGGCCGCCGCCGGTGAGCCGGGCCCTCGCCGTCTCATCCCGGGGGTGCATTGTTTCTCCTGTTCCTCGGCCCCCCGCTGTGGCCAATACCCGCCGGCCGAAGGAGGGAGGGTGTTCAACTCGACCCGCTCGCTGATGGTCTCCAAGACCCTCCTCGACTGGGTCGACGTCTGTCAGCGTCGGGTGGCCTGGGACCGGCTCCATCAGCTTCCCAAGGATCGGGATGACGAGATGGAGCTGGGTGGGAGGCTGGCGACCGGTCTCCTCTTCCACCGGACGGCGGCCGCCGCCATCGGGGTCGAAGACCCCGAACCGATCCTGGCGGCGGCGATGCGCGAATCGTCTCCTTCCGAGGCGTCCGAGCTCCGCCGGCTGTGGGACAACCATGTCCGGCTGTGGGACGAGGAGGGCCGACCCGAGCTGCGGTCCACGGAGCTGTGGGCAGGCTTCACGTTGATGGCGCCCGGGATCCGCGTCGACTCGCGGGGGCGGAGCCACGAGGAACCGGTGGCGGTCACCTTCGTCGGGGCGCTCGACGCCACGGGGAGGGAGGCAGATGGCACCCCGATGGTGGTCGAGCACCGGACCGGCGCCGGTGGCGACCACGGTCATCTCGAGGCTGAGTTGTACGCCGTGTCGGCTGCCTCCCTCATCGGCTCACGCTCGGGGTCGCCGCCCGAGCGGGTGGCGGTCCATCTCCATCACCTGCGCCCCGAGGACCCGCACTGTGAGCGACGGGTCTTCGAACGGGACGACCTGGCGTCGGCCCTGGCGAGCTTCGGACGGGTGGCGGGGGTGATGGCGGGATGGCACCCGGTGGATTCGCTGTCGCCGCCGTTCCAGGTGGGGCCGTGGTGCGGGTCCTGTCATCACCGGCGCCGCTGTGAGCGGTTCCGGTGAGGTCAGCTGGTCAGCGAGGCGAGCGTCGCCCTGGTGACCGCTATCAGGTCGGCGGGGTGGAGGTGGATGGCCCATTCCGGGATTCCCGCTCCGAGTGAGATCTCGTCGTGGTGGGCGAGAGCCTCGTCGATCAGCACCGGCCAACCTCCCGCTCCGAGCGGGGTGATGGTGCCGCGGGCGTACCCGGTCGCCTCCAGCGCCTCCTCCGGTGAGGGCATGGTCAGCCGGTTGATGCCCAGATGTGATCGAAGCCGCTTGTAGTCCATGCCCTGGTCTCCGGGGATGAGGACGAGGACGTAGCTGCCTTCTTCCACCCGGACGACGAGGGTCTTGGCCAGTTGCTCGAGCCGGATTCCCCGTCGTTCGGCCGCCTCTTCGGCGGAGGAGACTTCCCCGTGGTGGACAAGCCGGTAGGCCACTCCGGCCTCGTCGAGTACCCGGGTGGCCGGGGTGGTGGGCGTCTCCATCGGGCCGAGTCTAAGGAGGAGTAGCCTCGTTGCTGTCATGGCCAGCATCTACGAGTCTGAGGACCTCGCCGCCATCCGGGCCCAGATCCGCCGGTACGTGGAGGAGCGAGTGGTGCCGGTCGGAGAGCAGTGGGAGGCGGACGGAGCCGTTCCCCGCCCGATCCTGCGCGAGATGGGGGAGCTGGGGTTCTTCGGGTTCAGGGTTCCGGAGGAGCTGGGGGGACTGGGGCTGGGCCCGCTGGCCTCGGCCGTGATGGCGGAGGAATTGGGCCGGTCGACCTTCGGAGGGTTCGCGGCGACGGTGCTCGTCCACACCGATCTGGCCTTCCCTTACCCGCTCAAGGCGGCCACCCGCCCCCAGCAGGAACGGTGGTTCCCGGGAATGCTCACCGGCGAGACCATCGCCGCCATCGCCATCACCGAGCCCGACGCCGGCTCGGACGTGGCCGGGATGAGGACCGCCGCCCGGCGTGACGGTGCCGGCTGGCGGCTGAGCGGGTCGAAGATGTTCATCACCAACGGTGTCAGCGCCGATCTGGTGTTCGTCGCCGCCCGCACCAACCCCGAGGTGAAAGCCTCGCGGGGGCTGTCGATCTTCGCCGTGGTCCGTGGCTCGGAAGGGTTCGAGGTGAGCCGGTCACTCCCCAAGATGGGGTGGCGTTCGTCCGACACGGCCGAACTGTCGTTCACCGACTGCTGGGTGCCCGACGATGACGTCGTGGGAGCGGTCGACAGCGGGTTCTATCAGATCATGTCCAACTTCCAGAACGAGCGGCTGGTGCTGGGGGCGGCCGCCATCGGCGAGGCGAGTCGGGCCATCGAACTGACCGTCGAATACGTGAAAGAGCGAATGGCCTTCGGCCACCCGCTGTGGTCGAAACAGGCGATCCGGCAGCGGCTGGCGATGCGCTCGGCCGAGGTGGAGGCGGGCCGCCAACTCGTCTACCACGCCGCCTGGCTCATGGAGCAGGGGGTCGACGCGGTCAGGGAGATGTCGATGCTCAAGGCGTATGTGGGGGAGCTGACCAACCGGGTGATGTACGACTGTGTCCAGTTCCACGGCGGGGCCGGGTACATCACCGGGACGGCGGTGGAGCGGATGTACCGGGACGCCCGCATCCACTCGATCGGGGGAGGGGCCACCGAGGTCATGCTCGACGAAATCGCCAAACGGATGTGATTTCCCGAACCCTGGGTTCAGGGATACACGTGGTGTGTTCAGCAGCCCACAGTTCGTCAGCCGGCCGACTCGATCCGCTCGATGGCGGCCAGGCGCTCGGCGTCCTCCAATCGGTGATAGGACAGTTCCACCGCCATCCACAACGTCTTCGACATGGGGTAGAAGAGGATGGGGGTGAGACCGGCCGCCAGGATCGTGGCGATCGACAGTGGCACCCAGGGGACCGACGGCCACGTCGCCCACAGGCCCAGGACCAGCACCGCCAGCGTCAGGAACAGGGTGGCGCCGGTGTTGATGATCATCGCCCCGACGAAGTAGCCGGATTCCCGTTCGAATCGGAAGCCACAGGTCGGACACCACTCACGTAACACCCCCCAGCGACTGAAGATCCCCCCGCCGCCGCAGCGAGGGCAACACGACCGAAAAGCTCGCCCGATCATGGTCCCGAGGCCGGCGTTGGGGTCTTTGACCATCACCGGGACGTTACCGGCGGGTTAGCGTATCCGGACATGACCGACGACCGGCTCAGGACGCTGCGCACCGACTACGAGGCGGCAGGTATCGACCCGGCCGATCTGCTCGAGGACCCATTCGAACAGTTCCAGACCTGGTTCGATGACGCGCTCCGTGGCGGTCTCCCCGAACCACACGCCATGGTGCTGGCGACCGTCGGTCCGGACGGAGCTCCTTCTGCCCGGGCCGTGCTCCTCCGCGAACTCGATCCTCGTGGCTTCGTGTTCTTCACCAACTACCACAGCCAGAAGGGGACCCACCTGGCTTCGAATCCGCGGGCGGCGGGTTGTTTCCTCTGGCTCCCGCTCCACCGCCAGGTGCGGGTAGAGGGTCGGGTGGAACCCATATCGCCCGAGGAGTCCGATGCGTATTTCGCCACCCGTCCTCGGGAGTCGCAGATCGGGGCCCATGCCTCCCCGCAGAGCGAGATCATCCCCGATCGCGGCTGGCTGGAGGACCGGGTGATCGAGCTGTCAGCCCGCTTCGGGACGGACGACATCCCCCGGCCGCCCCACTGGGGTGGCTACCGCCTCCTACCGGACCGCATCGAGTTCTGGCAGGGCCGGCCCAACCGGCTCCACGACCGGGTCCTGTTCGATCGCCAGGGCACCGAATGGACCAGCCGCCGTCTCGCCCCCTGAGACCAGTCCTGCGCCATGCGCCATGCGCCATGCGCCATGCGCCATGCGCC
>DAIOGO010000040.1:0-17225 GCA_036745195.1 Actinomycetota bacterium
AGCCGTTGGGCGTGGTTCTCGCCGTCATGCCGTGGAACTTCCCGTTCTGGCAGGTGTTCCGGTTCGCCGCTCCGGCGTTGATGGCCGGCAACGTCGGGGTGCTCAAGCATGCCTCCAACGTGACAGGGTCGGCCCTCGCCATCGAAGCGGCGTTCACCGAGGCGGGCTTCCCCGAGGGTGCCTTCACCACCCTGCTGTTGCCTGGCTCGCGGGTGAGCGAGGTGCTCGAGCACCCCAAGGTGGTGGCCGCCACCCTGACCGGGTCGGACCCGGCCGGGCGGGCGGTGGCCTCCAAGGCGGGGTCCCTGCTCAAGAAGACACTCCTCGAACTGGGCGGCTCCGATCCCTACCTGATCCTGGAGGACGCCGACATCGAGTCGTCGGCCGCCACCTGCGCCACCTCGCGCATGATCAACGGTGGTCAGTCGTGCATCGCCGCCAAGCGGTTCATCGTGCACGATGCCGTCTACGAGCCGTGGCTGGAGGTGTTCGTGGAGAAGATGGCGGCGATGAAGATGGGTGATCCCTTCGACCCCACCGTCCAACTCGGACCGCAGGCTCGGCACGATCTGCGAGACGAGCTCCACGATCAAGTGGTTCGGTCGGTGGCGGCGGGCGCCACCCTGGTCCTGGGGGGAGAGGTCCCCGATCTGCCCGGTGCCTTCTACCCTCCCACGGTCCTGACGGATGTCCGCAAGGGCATGCCCGCCTACTCCGAGGAGATGTTCGGCCCGGTGGCCACCGTGATCCGGGTCTCCAGTGAGGAGGAGGCGATCGAGGTCGCCAACGACAGCATGTTCGGACTGGGAGCGGCTGTGTTCACCGCCGACCTCGCCCGGGGAGAGCGGATCGCGGCCGAGTGGCTGGAGGCGGGCTGTTGTTTCGTCAACGCCTTCGTCGCCTCAGACCCGCGGCTTCCCTTCGGGGGGATCAAGACCTCGGGGTATGGACGGGAACTGGCCCACCTCGGGATCTACGAGTTCACCAACCAGAAGACGGTGGTGGTGGCCTGAGGATGTAGCTGCGAACCCTGGGTTCAGGAATACACGCTGTGTCGATCTGGGCCCACAGTTGGGAGCGAACTTTGGGCTGTCGCACACACCAGATGTAGCTGCGAACCCTGGGTTCGGGAGGAAATCCCCTCAGTGGTGGATCCGGCGGATCTCTACACGGAGGATTCTCCGGCCGCGCACCGCCACCACTCGCAGGACATGGCCGGCGTGCTCGACCTCGTCGCCGACGGCGGGAAGCCGGCCGAGGAGGCCAAGCGTCAACCCGGCAACGGTGTTCCAGTCGGTGTCGTCGATCTCTTCGCCGAGGATGTCTTCCAGATCTTCTACCGGAATCGACCCGTCCACCATCCACCGGCCTTCGCCGATGGAGACGACCTCTTCGTCCACCCGCCGCTCCTGGATGGAACCGATCAACTCTTCGACGATGTCCTCGACCGTGACCAGGCCGGCGGTGCCGCCGTACTCATCGACCACCACTGCGACGTGGTTGTGAGTGGTCTGCATCTCGCGCAAGAGGTCGAGGATCCGTTTCGACTCGGGCACGACCAGTGGCTCCTCTGCGAATGCCCCCACCTGAAGATGCCTCCGGTCGGAGGGGACCCGCATCAGATCGCGAATCCGCACCACCCCGGTGATGTTCTCGATCGACCCCTCGTACAGGGGGAGACGTCGATGCCCGGCCTCGAGGGCGATCTCCAGTGCCTGACCGGTCGGGGTGTCGTCTGCCACCGCCACGATGTCGGGGCGGGGCACCATGATGTCGTCGACCTCCCGGTCGCCCGCCCTGAACGCCCGCTCGATCAGCGTGAGGTCCTCGCGGGTGATCTCGCCTTCCACGGCCGCCCGGGTGGCGAGCATCCGCAACTCGTCCTCGGTCACGGTGGGAGACATGATCACCCCCTTGCCCGGCATCTGCAGATCGGCGATCCACACCAGCACCGTCACGAACGGGCGGAGCACCAGTTCCAGGATCGCCATCGGCAGCGCCAGTCGCAAAGCGACCCGGTCGGCGTGACGCACGGCGAAGGTCTTGGGGATCGCCTCCGAGTAGATGAACAGGATCACGGTCAGGGTGGCCGAGACGATCGTCACGCCCAGCGGCCCGAACCAGCGGTCGGCCAGGATGCCGGTGACGGTGGCGGCGGCGATCTGGACCAGCAGCGCCGCCAGGAGGATGGCGTTGAGTACCTCCGGTAGGCGGTCGACCAGGCTCTTGAGTCGTTTCGCCCCCCGCACGCCCTCGGAGGCGAGGGAGGCCACCCGAACGAAAGGCATCCGCAGGAGGGCGGTTTCGGCTGCGGCGATGAACACCGAAAGGACGAACGCCCCCACCAGGGTGAGGATCAGTGGGAGGTCACGTTCGAAGTCGAATGCGCCGACGATCAAGCGAGCATACCAGCAGGCCCTGGCGCCGACCGGAGAGCCGACCACACCCGTCCCGGGCTGAGCGGCATGTCGAGGTGATCCACCCCGAACGGCCGAATCGCGTCGAGCACGGCATTGAGAACTGCCGGGGTCGATCCGATCGTGCCGGCCTCGCCCACCCCTTTCACCCCCAGGGGGTTCTCGAATGAGGGGGTGATGGTGTGATCCACCTCGAAGAGCGGGAGCCCACCGGCGGTGGGGAGCAGGTAACTGGTCAGGTTGGTGGTGAGCGGGTTCGCCCCCGCGTCGAATTGCACCTGTTCGAACAGCGCCTGACCGATCCCTTGGGCGACGCCACCGTGGATCTGACCGTCGAGGATCACCCGGTTGACGATCACGCCGGCGTCATCACAGGCGATATGACGGAGGAGTCCGACGTCGCCGGTTTCGGTGTCGACCTCGACCACCGAGATGTGCGTGCCGAACGGGACCGTGGGGTGGGTCTGGAGATAGACGTCTTCGACCCGCAGGTCTTCCCCGGCGGCGACCGCCAGCGCATGGACCTCGCTCCACGAGAGGGAGGCGTCGGGGACCCCCGCCACTCCCAGCCTGCCCTCCACCCCGAGGGTGATGTCCTCTTCGGCCGCCTCGAAGGCGGCCGCCACCAGCCGGCGGGCCCTGTCCACCACTTCCCGGGAGGAGCGGAGCACGGCCGACCCCACCATCTGCAACGACCGTGAGCCCATGGTTCCGCCGCCCCGGGTGACGGTCCCGGTGTCCGCCTGGATGAAACCGATTCGTCCCGCCTCGATCCCCAGGACCTGGGCGGCGATCTGGACGAAGGTCGTCTCGTGCCCGTGTCCGTGCGAAACCGACCCTGACGAAACGGTGGCCGATCCGTCCGCATGGACTTCCACCGCCCCCCAATCTTTCCGACCGCCGGGCGCCGTCACCTCGACGTAGGTGGCAACCCCGATCCCGAGCTGACGGCGGTGGCCGCTCTGCCGGCGGGCGGCCTGTTCGGCTCGCAGACCCTCGTAATCGATCTTGGAGAGGGCCAGGTCGAGCGCCTTGTCGTATTCCCCGGTGTCGTATCGCTCTCCGGTGGCGGTCACCACCGGGAACGACTCCGGGGCGAGGAAATTGCGCCGGCGGATGTCGATCGGGTCGATACCCAATCGCGCCGCCATCACGTCGAGGGCCCGCTCGAGGGTGACGGTCGCCTCCGGTCGCCCGGCACCCCGATAGGCGTGGACCGGAGTGGTGGTGGTCATCACCGATTGCCAGCTGAAATCGAGGCGGGGGATGTGGTAGGGGCCTGCCGCCATCCGCTGGGTGAATTTCGGCAGGTCGGCACCGAAAACCGGCCACCCGCCTACATCCTGAACCACGGACATTCGAAGTCCGGTGATCGAACCGTCCTTGCTTGCCCCTAACTCGATGTGGTGCATCTGAGCGCGTCCGTGGGTCATCGCCACCAGGTTCTCTGTTCGCCGCTCGTTCCAGCGCACCGGACGCCCCAGTTTCAGCGCCAGCGCTGCGCAGATGGCGTGCTCGCGATAGGTGGCGATCTTGGCGCCGAATCCTCCGCCCATGTCGGGGACCCGCACCCGGATTCGCTCCCGGTCGATGCCAAGGGCCGTGGAGAGATCGTTGCGAGCATCGTGGACGGCCTGGGTCCCCATCCAGATCTCGAGCTGGTCGCCGTCGGGGATCGCCAGGGCGTTGTTGGTCTCCAGCGGGACGGCCGCCACCCGCTGGTGGACGACGCGGAGCCGCACGATCTCGTCTGCACCATCGAGTGCATCGGGCGCCGGAGGGAGACCACCGTGCTTGATCACATTGCTCCCGTGCTCGGGAAACAGGAGGGGGGCGCCGGCCGCCAGGGCGGTGGCGACGTCGGGAACCGGGGGGAGCGGGTCGATGTCGATCCAGACCTCGTGGGCTGCGTCGACGGCTCCCTGTTCGGTTTCCGCAACCACCACCGCCACGATGTCTCCCACGAACCTCACCACCTCACCGCTGATGAGCGGGGCGCGGGTGAACTCCGGTTGGTCGCCGAAATCGATTGGCATCCGGCCCGGCAGGTCAGCGGAGGTGAAGCAGCCTACGAATCCGGGGACCGAGGAGGCTCCCGTGCTGTCGATCCCGGTGACGACGCCGTGGGGGACCTGCGACCTGACGGGGACCATCCACACCTCTCCCGGGCGGTGCATGTCCCCGACGTAGGTTGCGGCTCCGGTGATGAACCGGGGGTCTTCGGTTCTCTTGACGGCGGCGCCGAGTATCGACCCGGCGACGGGATCATCGGACATGGGCCGGATGGTACCGGTCGCCGACCGGGGGGGAGATCCGGGTCGGGAGCGGTCTGGTCGGACCACCGGTTGGTACGATCGGGCCCGGATGGACCACCCAGACCGCCAGCTGAGGCTCGACCTCTTCGGATGGATGGCGCTGACCCGGGCATTCGACGATGCCATGGTGTCGATGTGGAAGCAGGGTCGGGGGGTTGGTGGCACCTTCAGTCAGCGGGGTCACGAGGCGATCTCGGTGGGGGTGGCGATGGCCACCACCGGAGGCGACGTGATGGCTCCCATGCATCGCGATCTGGGGGCGTATCTGGTGCGGGGCATGACTCCGGAACGGATCTTCGCCAACCTGCTGGGCAGGGCGACCGGCCCGAGTGGCGGGCGCGACTCCAACCTGCACGGCATGGGGGATCTGTCGTTGGGTCTCATCGGTTTCATCAGCCACATCCCCCAGGCCCTCCCTACCGCCCTGGGGGCGGCGATGGCCCTCAGGTACCGGGGCACGGTGGGGGCGTCGGTCACCTTCGTCGGGGACGGGGGCGTCAGCGCCGGCGCCTTCCACGAGGTGCTCAACATGGCGGCGTTGTGGAAGGCGCCCTTCGTGCTCATCGTCGAGAACAACCAGTTCGCCTATTCGACGCCTGTGCAGCAATCCCTCGCCATCACCGACATCGCCGGGATGGCGGCAGGCTATGGGATCCCCGGGATCAGAATCGATGGCAACGAGGTCGAGACGGTCTACCGCACCGCGGCGGCGGCGCTGGAGAAGGCTCGCCGGGGCGAGGGCCCCAGCCTCATCGAGGCATCGACCATGCGCATGCTCGGCCACGCCATCCACGACGGGGCCGAATATGTGCCTGCCGAAATCCTCGAGCGGTGGCGACTCCGGGATCCGATCGCGTTGCACCGATCGCTGCTTCTCGCTTCCGGAGCCGCTACCGAGCCTGAACTCGACGGGATCGTGGCCGCCGCCCGCACCCGGATCGAGCGGGCGGTGGCCGTCGCCGAGGCCGATCCGTTGCCCGATCCCGCCTCCTTGACCGATGGGGTCTACGCCCCGTGAGCGAGAACTTCGGGTTCACCGAGGTGGAGTCGTCGACCGGGCGAGACCTCACGTATCTGGAGGCGATCACCGAGGCTCTCGTCCACGAGATGGAGCGGGATCCCGACGTCCTCATCCTGGGGGAGGACGTCGGCGGATCCTTCGGGGGCGCCTTCAAGGTGACCCGCGGTCTCGCCGAACGATTCGGGCCGGATCGGGTTCTCAACACCCCGATCGCCGAGCTCTCCTTCACCGGGATGGCCACCGGGATGGCGTTGCTCGGCCTGCGACCGGTGATCGAGATGCAGTTCGCCGATTTCATCTCGACTGCCTTCGACTCGATCGTCCAGTTCGCCGCCACCGCCCACTACCGGGGGATCGGCTCGGTGCCATGGGTGATCCGGGCGCCATCCGACGGCGGCATCCGCTCGGGGCCGTTCCACTCGCAGAATCCCGAAGCCTGGTTCGTGCACACCCCCGGGCTGAAGGTGGTGGCCCCCTCCAATCCCGCCGACGCCAAGGGCCTGCTGTCGGCGGCGATCCGTGACGACAACCCGGTCATCTACTTCGAGTCCAAGCCGCTCTACCGCTCGTTGCGGGGAACCGTGCCGGCCGGAGAGCACGTGGTCGAGATCGGCTCGGCCCGGCGGGTGCGGGAAGGGTCGGATCTGGCCATCATCACGTACGGCTCGATGGTGGGTGTGTCGTTGCAGGCGGCCACCGAGTTGGCGGGCGAGGGGATCGAGGCACTGGTGCTCGATCTGCGCACACTCAAGCCACTCGACCGGGAGGCGATCCTGGCGGCGGCGACTCACACGAGCCGGGTGTTGATCGTGCACGCCGCCAACAGGATGGCCGGGGTGGGGGCCGAGATCGCCGCCCTGATCGCCGAAGATGCGTTTGGTTCCCTCGACGCCCCCGTCACCCGGTTGGGTGGCGCCGACACCCCGGTCCCGTTCAGCCCGCCGCTGGAGGACGCCTACCGTCCCGATGCCGCTCGTATCGCCGCCGCCGGCCGGCGGCTGGTTGCCTACTGACCGGCTGGGGGTCGAGGGTCAGGCGTGGAGCAACCCGGTGATCCGGCGCCAGGCGATGACCGTTCCCACCGCTCCCATCGCGACCAGCACGGCGGCATGCCCGATCATCGAGAGGTCGAGCGCACCGAGGGTGAACCCCCGCATCAGCTCGACGCCGTGATAGAGCGGCGATAACCGGATCAGGGGCTGGATCGCGGGTGGGTACACGTCCAGGGGGTAGAAGGTGGCGGAGAACAGGAACATCGGCAGCGTGACCAAGGTGACGAGATCGAAGTCCTGCCAGCTGCGCATGTAGGTGGTGGCCGCCATCCCCACCGCCGCGAACGCAAACCCGATCAGCAAGGCGACAGGGATCGCCATGATCGCCCACCACGAGGTGGCGAGACCAAACAGGCTCATCACGATCGTGAAGCCGATCGCATAGAGCAGACCGCGCAGCAGCGACCAGGAGATCTCGCCGATGGCGACCTCGCTCGGCTCGAGCGGGGTGGCGAGCATGCCGTCATAGACCTTCTCGTACTTCAGCTTGAAGAAGATGTTCATGGTCGACTCGTAGACCGCGCCGTTCATGGCCGAACTGGCCAGGAGCGCAGGTCCGACGAATGCGGCGTACGGGACCGACACGCCTGGGGCCAGGGTCACATCTCCCACCAGGGCGCCCACCCCCACCCCGATCGAGAACAGGTAGAAGACCGGCTCGAAGAACCCGGAGAGGATGATGATCCAGCTCCTGCGATACACCATCAGGTTGCGTTCCAGCACCCGGAGGGCGCCGGCAAAGGCCACGAATGGGATCGCCCGGCGGGGGGCGGTGGTGATCGTCATGTCACCAGCCTCCGGCGGAGCCGTTTCGTTCCGCCGACTGCTCCCACTCCGGCCATTGTCGCCAGGAAGAGGACGTGCCAGCCGGGGGCGAGGACTGGCTCGAGTCCCAGCGCCCAGGTCCTTGCCAGTTCGACACCATGCCACAGCGGGGTCAGGTAGGCGACCGGGCGGAGAAACACCGGGAGTTGCTCGATGGGGAAGAACGTGCCGCTGAAGAGGAACAGAGGCGTGATCCCGAACCGGAGCGCCGAGGAGATGGCCGTGTCCTTTTCGAGGGCAGCCGTGAACCACATGGTCGGGGCGCTGAAGGCCAGTCCGGTCAACACCGCCGCCGCCACCACCGCAGGCAGGATGGAGAGCCTCAC
Organism: Actinomycetota bacterium; assembly: GCA_036745195.1. GTDB lineage: Bacteria > Actinomycetota > Acidimicrobiia > Spongiisociales > ZC4RG35 > JBFHRE01. Next base: position 7,957 of record DAIOGO010000040.1, read on the forward strand.
GGCTCCGAAGGCGGCGGCCACCGCCCCGTAGGCGAGCGCCACTTGCGCCAGGCGGATCGTCACCCAGCCGAGATGCCCGACGACCAAGTCCTCCGTCACGAGCGGGGTGGAGAGGGCCGAGTGATAGGTCTTGGTCCACCGTATCGAGGCGAGAACAGGGTAGGTCGATTCGCCGAACCCCACTTGCATCGCCGTCGCAATGATCAGACCCGGGGCGAGCCAGGTGAGATAGCTGAAGCCGCCCGGTCCGCCCCGCTCGTCGACCAGTGAGCCCAATCCAACTCCCATCGCCAGCAGGAACAGGACCGGGCTGAGGAAACTCGAGAACACCGAGGAACGCCAGGTGTGGCGATAGCGCCGAGCCTGGGCTTCCATCGCCCGCAGTGAGCCGGTCACCATCATCCGGTCCCCCACCCCGGACGCAGGGCGCGGACGGCCCGTGAGCCGGGAGCGGCGGCGCCGTTCAGGGGAGCGCTCATTCGACCAGGGTCCGACCTGTCAGGTGCAGGAACACGTCCTCGAGCGTCGACCGCCTCACCAGCGTCGTCGTCGGTTGGTGGCCCCGATCGTGGACGGCGGCCAGGGTTCGGTCGGTGTCGGCGGTGTAGAGCAAGGTCCGGTCGGGCAACGATTCTGTTCGTTGGGCGGTGCCACCCAGGTCCGGGTTTTCGCCCTCGGCAAAGCGCATCTCGATCACCTCGGGGGTGGCGTGGAGGCCGATCAGATCGGCCGGCGAACCTTCGGCCACGATCTTTCCCTTGTCCATGATCACCAACCGATCGCACAGCTGTTCTGCCTCGTCCATGTAGTGGGTGGTGATGATCTGGGTGACGCCTTGCCGTTTCAGTCGGTACAACCGGTCCCAGAGCAGATGCCGGGCCTGGGGGTCGAGACCTGTGGTCGGCTCGTCGAGGATCAGCAGATCAGGTCGGTTGATGAGACCCCGGGCGATCGTGAGCCTTCGTTTCATCCCACCCGACAGCGGTTCGACTTTGCTCTTGCGCCGGTCGGTGAGCTGGGCGAACTCGAGCAACTCGTCGATCCGGAGCCGCACCTCGGCCCGCGAGAGGTTGAAGTACCGGCCGTAGATGATGAGGTTCTCCTCGACCGTCAGCTCCATGTCGAGGGTGTCCTCCTGCGGCACGACCCCGAGCCGGGACCTGATGTGGCGACCGTCGTTGACGGGATCGAGGCCGAGGACGGCCAGGCTTCCGGAGCTGGGAGGGGAGACCGCGGCGATCATCCGCATCGTGGAGCTCTTGCCGGCGCCGTTGGGTCCCAGGAACCCGAACACCTCCCCCGGGCGCACGTCGAAATCGATCGCATCGACCGCAACGAAGTCGCCGAACTTCTTGGTCAGGGCACGGGCAGAGACGAGGGCAGACACCGGCCGAGGTTATCGGCGAGATCGGACATCCCCAACCAGATCGCCGGCGATCAGCCGGCGCCGCCCAGATCCTCGCTGAACGCCCGGTACATGAGGTCGGCGCCGAGGTTCTCGTGGGCATCGAGGTCGAGGAGCAACTCGGCTGTGTCCGACAGGATCGAATCCTCGTCGAGGTCCGTCCTGAGCAAGCCCTGGAACCGGGTGGCGAGGGCGGTGTGATCCTGGCGCAGGACTGCCACTTCGACCTCGAGCCGTGGGTCGGCCTCGGTCAGGTCGACGAAGAAGCCTCCCGGCGCCTCGGCGTCGTCGACGTGATCGTTGTACGCCTCCGACAGGTCGTGGAGTGCCTGGCGGAACCGGCCGGCCCAGGCCTCATCGCGAGGGCCTTCGAGCAGGTCTCGGAGGCGAGCAGAAGCCTCGGTGAGCCGATTCCGGATCATGAGGGTGCGGTCGATCGAGGGGCTCATGTACCTATTCTGGCCGACATCCGGGCCCGAGGGAAGGGCCATTTTTCCCTGATCACACTCGACCCGGAATGGCTCGAGGCCCCCCTCGCCGCCGGGGGGCCGGCGCGGCCGGGTACGGTGGCCGCATGCGCATCGTGCTCGCTTCCGGGTCGCCCCGCCGTCACCGATTGCTGGCTGAGATGGGCCTCCGGTTCGAAGTGGTTTCGCCCGACGTGGACGAGACCCGATTCCCCGATGAGGATCCGGATCATTACGTCGAGCGTCTCGCCCGGACCAAGGCAGAGTGGGCCGCCCAGCCCGGGGTCTGCTCGATCGGGGCCGACACGACGGTCGTGCACCGCGGGGTGGTGATGGGCAAGCCTGCCCATCCCAACGAGGCGATCTCGATGCTGCGGCGTCTGGCCGGGGAGTCCCACACGGTGCACACGGGGGTGGCAGTGGCCTGGTTCGGTGATGAGCCATCGGCCACCGTCCATTCGACCGTGGTTCGCACCGTTGTCACGTTCAGCGACCTGACCGACCAGGAGATCGCCGCCTATGTCGCCACCGGCGAGCCACTCGACAAGGCGGGAGCCTACGCCCTCCAGGGACTGGGAGGTGTCTTCGTGACCTCGGTCGAGGGGAGCCCATCCAACGTCGTCGGACTTCCAGTCCACGCCCTCGCCGCCTTGCTCAGATCGGCCGGAATCGATGTGATCAACGATCGGCGATTAACGATTAACGATTAACGATTAACGATGAACGTTGACCTTGTTTGCGACGGGGGGTGTCCGACAGGAGTCACATGATCCAGGGACGGATGACCAGGTCGGGCATGGACGCCTCTGCCATCGCTGCTAGTTTGTCCAGCGGGCAATCTAGGGCGGAGGGCTGACCGTGTATTCCACATTGGCTGCCGCCATCGCGCTCGTGGTGGGAGCCACGGCGACGGTGGTGTCGGATCCGATCATCTGTGACCGTGGGCCGGCGCAGGTGCCGGCCACCTCGACCCTCGATCTCGAACACACCGTGTTCGATTGGGGCGGATACTGCGAAGGCTGGTCGGAATGGTCGATGACCGAGACGGTCGCCGGTCTCCGCCTCGACCACCTCGGGGGAGAGCCCTACTCCAACGTCCACTTCTATCGGAATCTGAGTACGCCGTCTTCCACCCGATCGTTCGTGCTATCGATGGAATTCGAGGTTCCGGCCACCACCTTCAACAACGCCGGCGCTCCTTCGCTGGTGCAAGCGCTGGAATTCACCTTCAGTCGGTGGGCGTCGGAAACCAGACACGAGTGGGCGATCCAGTGGGTGAACGTCGGGATGGCCGAGCCGGGGTATCGATACTGGGATCCTCGCTTCGGTTGGATCGACACCGGCATCGACGCCACCCTCTCTCCGGGATGGCACCGTCTCGAGATCTCAGGTCAGATCGTGAGCGGGGGAGCCAAACTGAGATCGATCGACGTGGATGGGAAGCTGTACCGATTGAACATCACGGTCCCCAGTACCGCCGCTCCGGGCTCGGGTGACATCGCCGCGGTTGCCGTGCAACTCGACGGGAACTCGCAGGGCGATGGTTACTCGGTCACCGTGCGCAACGTGGATCTCGCCCTTCGCTGACCCGGCCTGGCTCTCGGGTCCGATCGGCCGCCGCCCCGCCGGGGGCGCCACTACCGTCTGATCCACCGGACCTGGAGGATCGTTTGTCGACACCGCACATCTCTGCTTCCCAAGGCGAGTTCGCCGAGGCCGTACTGCTGCCGGGAGACCCGCTGCGGGCGCAATACATCGCCGAGCACTTTCTGGAAGAGGCCCGCCAGGTGACTGGGGTGAGGAACATGCTGGGTTATACCGGGTCGTTCCAAGGTATGCCGGTGTCGGTGATGGGAACCGGGATGGGAATCCCGTCCGCCTCGATCTATGCCACCGAACTCGTCAAGGAGTACGGGGCCAAGCGACTGGTCAGGGTAGGCTCGTGTGGAGCGATCTCCACCAGTCTGAACCTGCGTGACATCGTGGTCGCCGTCGGGGCCTGCACCGACTCCGGGGTCAACCGGGCCCGCTATGCGGGCTGGGATTTTGCCGCCACCGCCGACTTCGGCCTAACCCGGGCTGCCGCCGATGCCGCCGCCCAGGCCGGAATCCCGGTCCATGTCGGCAACGTCCACTCGGCCGACCTCTTTTACAACCCGGTGGCGGACGCCTTCGATGTGATGGAGAAGATGGGGGTGCTGGCGGTGGAGATGGAGGCTGCCGGGTTGTACGGGGTGGCCGCCGAGCACGGCGCCAGGGCGCTGGCCATCCTCACCGTCTCCGATCACATCCGCACCGGCGGGGTGACCACGGCCGAGGAGCGCGAGCGGACGTTCGGGGACATGGTGCTCGTCGCCCTGGGTGCCCTGGCGGCCGACGCCGCCTGAGGCGGGTCATGAGAGGCTGGTGCCTGCACCCGGTCGGGGTGGGTGGTTTGGCCGGCGGGCCACCGGTGTGAGCATCCCGATCCGGATCGACGACCCAGACGATCGGCGGCTCGATCCCTTCCGGGGACTCCGTCACCAGCCCCGGCCGGCGGGCCTGGTGGTGGTGGAGGGGGCGGTCACGGTCGAACGATTGGTTGAGTTCGGTATCCGGATCGACACCCTGCTCACCATCGAGGCGCGGGTGGAGCGGTTGGAGGCGATCGGTGAGCCCACCACCTGGTACGTGGTCGACCCATCGGTGATGGCCGTGCTGACCGGGTTCGACGTCCACCGGGGGGTGCTGGCGGCGGTGGAGAGGCCGGCGCTGTCGACCCTCGAGCAGATCTGCGCCGCCGACCGCCTGGTGGTGCTGGAGGGTCTCACCGACCTCGAGAATCTGGGGTCGATCATCCGGACGGCGGTGGCGCTGGGCTGGCAACACTTCGTGTTGGATCCGACCTGCGCCGACCCGTGGCATCGCCGGTCGGTGCGGGTGTCGATGGGTTACGCCTTCCGCTCCTCCTTCTACCGATCCGAGGACTGGCCGGCCGATCTCCGCAGGTTGTCGGACGCCGGTCATGAGGTGGTCGGATTGTGCTCCGATCGGGGTGGGATGCCGCTCGGCATGCTGGCGCCGGGCGGCCGGCGCGCCCTTCTGCTGGGCTCCGAGGGAGACGGATTGAGCGATGCAGCCCGAGCGGCCAGCGACACGTTGGTGACGATCCCGATGGCGAACGGCGTCGACTCCCTCAACGTCGGCCATGCCTTCGCCATCGCCGCCTTCCACTGTCTCGCCGGCCGGGCGACTGGGTAGGCTCGCCGCCGTGACTCCCATCACTTTGAAGTCGTTCTCATCCGGTCCGGTCTATCCCCACATCAGGGTGAGCGGGTCGGTGAGCGGGGCGGAACTGAAGCAGGAGTTGTATGTTCGGCTGGAAGCTCACGGCGTCACCTGCGATCGAATCCTCGACATCCTCGATGACATTCGGGCCCGACCGGATCGCCTTCCGGCCTGGGTGTCGGTGGTGACCGGCCCCACCCCGGGGTGAAGACAGGCGCGTATCAGACGGGTGGACTCCGACTCTGGTTGGGACATCGAAGAGGGGACTCCACACATGAAACCGCTCGTGAGTTATGAGCTGGCAAGGGCGATCACGCCGTCGGCCGAGAGCTTCTATGACCGTCCTCCCCGCCAGGGGCGGATCCGCCTGCGTCTGGCCGCCTGGATGGCGGCCAGGGCGGTGGCGCTATCCAAGGGCCGGCTGGTGGTGGTTCCCGAGCGTCGAGCCTCGCGAGTCGCCTCCTGACCGGCGCGGCGGCGCCGGTTCCGGCTGCGGGCTCCGGGCGGGAACGTCGACCGGTTCAGGCTCGACGATGATCACTCGCTTCTGCTTTCCGATGTCCATGGGTGTCTCCTTCCGTATCGTTCGATGGCGATGTCCTTGCGGTCCTTGTCGAGGGGGACGCCGAGCCGGCCGATGATGGCGCGGGGAGCAGCGATCAGTTCCGCGATTGCCCCCGGGTCGGCGGTGAAGTAGGCCCTGTCGGAGCAGAAGGCCAGGATGGAACTGATGGTGGCGATCTGGGCGCGGAACCCGTGTTCGTGCTCGACCACTTTCCCCGACAGGGCGACCGTTCCGACCGCGAGGTCGGGGAGGTTGTCCGTCAGGCCCGAGGCGAGAAGTGTCTCGATCTCGTGGGTTGCATAGATCCCGCACGGCGGCGGCCCGCACGTTCCATCCGTGTGAGGGACTTCGCGATCCGTGTTCGACCCGAATGGGCGTTCGCAGGTCGCCGCGAACGTGGGAGACGTCCACATTGCCCGCACGCCCCGCAAGCCGTCGACGTCGACCGACCAGGCGCGGAACCCGACCACCGGGGTCGGCGACCACACCTCGCCATGTCGTTCCTGGATGCTGAGGATGGCCCGCGACACCTCCAGTTCGGAAGCCGCCTCCATGCGTGCGACTTCTTCGCCCAGCCGTTCGATCTTGTCGAGGAGGCGAGCGACCTCGACCTCGGCTGCGGCGATCTGGGCCCGGCGACGCTTGATCCCCACCGCCAACGAGGTCACCTCGGGCAGACCGGCCGACGAGCCATATCGCCGGCGGTAGGTCTCGAGGAGTTCGAGCTGGCGGTCCAGGTGCATCCACCGAACATACGTTCGTCTGCCGCCTCGCGCAAGCCCTTCTTGTGTCTCGCTTTCGCGAATCCCTCCGGGTGGGCGGCCAAGGTTCCGGGTGGTTGCACTTTCGAGTGCAAGAATGGGCCCAGGCGCGACCCGGAAGGGGGTCAACGCCGCTAACAGACGGTCGACGGCGGCCGACGAGCGACTTGATGGGTGAGGTGATGGCGCCGGGCATCGGCTCGAACGAGGGTCAGCTCCACCGCGGGGTGGTGCGGCTCGGTTTCGTCCTGTCTCTCGCCGCCACGGTGCTGACCGCCGTGACCGGCCTGGTGGTGGATCGGTCGATGGTCTACGTAGCCCTTCCGGCCGCAATTGCCACTTCGTTCGCCACCCAGGTGTGGAGTCGGCGCCCCGATGCCCGACTTGCTCTGACGGGGGCGACGGTCGCCCTGATCGTGCTGGGTCGGTGGACGATGGGCGACTACGCCCTGATCGGCGGCGTTCTGGGTTTGCTGACATTCATCTTTGCGAGCCTGCTGGTGGCGGGCCGGCTCAGTTGGCGAACCGGCCTGATCGGTCTGGTGGCGGTCGAGGTGGCGGTGTGGTGGTGGTCGCCGATCATCGATCTGAACGCCATCTGGGTGGCGGCGCTGGTCGGGGTGGCGTTCCTGTTCGGTTTTGGCCTGATGTCGGCGCTCCTCAACGCAACTCGAAGATGGGGCCACCGTTATTCGACTCTGTACTCGGCGGCGCCGATCGGGCTGATCGAGGAGGACTGGACCGAGGCCCTCGCCTTCCTGCGCTCCCGTACGGGCGGGGACGAGGACCTTCGCGGGCGTCTGCTGGCCGATCCGGGCCTGCTCGAGGAGGTGGTGTCGCTGGTGCGGGTGGTCGGCGCCAACGAGGCCGCCGCCCGCATCGAACGGGTCGATCCGGCCAACATGCTCGGCTCGCTCCGGGACAGGATCGTCGGGCCGCTCGACCCCGAGGTCTGGAGCGAGGAGGTGGCCGCGATTGCCGGGGGCCACGGTGCCTACCGGGGGCGATCGGCCATGCGCCGCCAGGACGGCACCGTGGCCTGGATCGAGCTGGGTGTGACCGTCATCGAGCCCCCTGCCAGGGTGATCGTCACCGTGACCGATGTCACCGAGGCGGAGGAGGCCAGGCTCCGCCTGGAAGAGGAGGCGCTCTCGAAGGATCGATTCATCGCTGCCATCTCGCACGAACTGCGTACCCCGCTGGCTGCCATCGTCGGTTTCTCACAACTGCTCACCTCGGGACGAGAGGTGACAGTCGACGAAAAGGACGAGATGATGCAGTTCATCGCCGACGAAGCCAACCAGGTCGCCTGGGTGGTCGAGGATCTGCTGGTGACCGCCCGCACCGACAGCGGGCTCCTCACCATCAAGTCGGCGCCGGTGGACCTGGCCGCCGAGGTGCGGCTGGCGATGAACGACATTCCCGGCGTTCCGCTGGAAGGTGACGTGTCGGGTTGGGGAGTCATGGCCGATGCCGGCCGCCTCCGTCACATCGTGAGGAACATCATGGTCAACGCCCTCGAGCACGGGGGTATCGACCGTCGGGCGGTGGTCGCCAAGGTGGGGGATGACATCGTCTTGGAGGTCAGGGACTCCGGCCCGCCGTTGAGTGGCGAGGATCTGGAGCGGATCTTCTCTCCGTACGAGACGGCTCACGACCGCCCAGGTCTGACCGCCTCCGTCGGTCTGGGGCTGGCCGTGGCCCGCCGGCTCGCCCATCTGATGGGCGGGAACCTCACCTACGAGCACGACGGTGAAACGGTGTTCCGGCTTTCTCTGCCCGCCGTTCCGTTCGCCACCACCGGTTCGGCCGACGGGGTGCTGGCGGAGCCGGCCGCTGGCGAGTCCGAGGCTGCCGGCCTGGTGCCGGGCCAGGCCAGGGAAGACGGCTAGGGGCCTCCTGCCCGGCGGGTTACTCCGGCACTCGCAACGTGATCAGCAGCGCCGGAACCCGCCAGGTCCAGTCGTCCTCCTCCAGCCCGATCTCGGTGTCTCCTCCCCAACCGGCGTACTTGCGGGTCATCTCGACCCCGACCAGGCGGCGTTCGTCAGCGCGATCTGCCGGACGGGCTTGACCGGTGAACACCGACCGGCCGAACCGGACCGTCACCTCGGGGTTGTGCAATGCGTTTCGATACCAATCGGCCCCGTCGCCGTTGCCGGAGATCATGCACACCATCCCGTCCACCACGCCGAACCACATCTCGATGTCGTGGGGGTTGCCCGTCCTCCGGCCGACCGTCACCAACCGGCACACGTCGAAGTCGGCATACGGAGTGGCGTCGTTCCGGCTGGTCATCGAGTCGACAAGGATATCTCGAGAGGCTTTGGATGTCGCCTGGTCCGCGGTCCAAGCTGCCCGGCCCTTCACGAGGCACGTTATGAGCGCTGCCGGCCACCTGCTTCCACCGAGAACCACCTCGCCAACGCCTCCTGCCGGCCCGTTTCGTCCAGTGTCTCGTCGACTCGGCTCGAGCGCCGGGTCACCACCAGTCGGTGACCGTCCAGTGTGGCCCAACCATCTGACAGGGCACGAGCACAGATCCAGTCCCGTGTGAACGGCGAGCCTGGAGAGGTCCGGAGGAACTCGCATACCGAGGCAAAGTCCTCGAGAACCACGGATCGGGGGTCGAAACGGTAGTGGGGCTGGTACGTCCCGTCTGCGTGACGCCACTCCACGTCGAGCGACGAACCTTCCTCTGTCTCAACGATCCGAAACCAGCCACTGGGATCCTGCTGCGCGAGGCCGGTCACGAGTCGGAGCGGCTCCAGGAACGAGAACCCGGCACCGACATCGACCAGCCA
>DAIOGO010000040.1:17325-19160 GCA_036745195.1 Actinomycetota bacterium
TCGTTCCCGTGGGGATCCGCTTCCACCCCCTTCGAAGAAATCGGTGGTGACTCCGGTGTGAGGGGTCTGGTCGACGCCTTCTACGACGAGATCGAGGCGAGCAGTCCCGGGTTGCGGGCGATGCTCCCGAGCGATCTGTCCGGCACCCGGGACAAGTTCCACGCTTTCATGTCCGGTTGGTTGGGGGGGCCGCAACTCTACGTCGAGCGCTACGGGCACCCACAATTGCGGATGCGGCACTTCCCGTTCTCGATCGGGCAGAGCGAGGCCGACGAGTGGATGCGGTGCATGCGGCTGGCCCTGACCACGAGGGGAGTGGCAGGCGATCTCTTCGGCTACCTCGACGACAAACTCGGCTTGCTCGCCCGCCACATGATCAATCAGGGTCGGTGACGGATGACGTTGGTGCGTCTGGTCGATGAGCGAGGGAACCTGCTGGGTCACCTCGACAAGCTGGAGGCCCACGCCGCCCCCGGCCGGCTGCACGAGGCCTTTTCGGTGTTCATCCGGGATGGCCGGGGTCGGATCCTCCTCCAGCGACGGGCGGAGGGCAAGTATCACTTTGCCGGTTGGTGGGCCAACGCCTGTTGCTCGCACCCGACCGAGGGTGAGCCGATCGCCCGACAAGCGCGGCTCCGCCTGGAGGAGGAGATGGGCCTCGACGTCGCCCTGGTCGAAGTCGGGACCTTCATCTACCGGGCGGTTGACCCGGTGAGTGGTCGCGTCGAGCACGAGTTCGACCATGTGTTCCTCGGCCGCAGTGACGATGACCCGGTCCCCGACCCGGCCGAGGTGGGAGCCTGGGAGTGGGTCACACCGTCCGACCTCGCCGCCCGGGTCGCCGGTGGCGACCCCTGGCTGGCGCCCTGGTTGGTCGAGGCGCTGGCCGCATTCCCGCTCCTCGGTGAATAGGGTTCCGGCATGGCCCACCCCCTGGTCGAGCAACTCCGTTTCACCCGCTCCGAGTTCTGGCGGGGGCTGGAGGGTCTCTCCGGAGAGGACGCCATGCGGCGGATCGGGCCGTCCAATTCGATTTCGTGGAGCGTGGGACATCTCGCCTGGCAGGAGCAGCGCTACTGGCTGATCCGGCTGCAAGGCCAAGACCCGCTGTTCGACCGTCTCGTCGAGGAGTTCTGTTTCGGGTGTCCGGCCTCCACCCCAGCCCTGGAGGAGATGAAGGGGATGTGGGAGGCGGTGACCGCCGCCGCCGATCCCTTCCTCGATTCGCTCACGACCTCCGATTTCGAACGGTGGCTGACGGTGGGTCAGGCCACCTTCCAACCCGGGTCTCTCATGCACCGCACCATCTACCACTACTGGTTTCATCTCGGCGAGGACCTGGGACTCAGGCAGGCGATGGGACATCGAGATCTGGCTCAGTTCGTCGGTGACATCGACGGGGAGGCGCCGTTTCGCGCCTGGGACGTCTCCCGTAGATGACCGACGGCGCCCGCCGGGTTCGCCGAACCTATCTGCTGCTGACTCTGCTGTCGACGCTGGCCGCCTCCTTCATTTGGGGGGTGAACACGTTGTTCCTGCTCGACGCCGGGCTCTCCAACACCGAGGCGTTCTCGGCCAACGCCTTCTTCACAGTCGGTCAAGTGGTGTTCGAGGTGCCTACCGGGGTGGTGGCCGACACCTGGGGCCGGCGAATCTCCTACCTGTTGGGGGCGGGAACGTTGCTCACCTCGACCTTGCTGTACGTGCTCATGTGGCGGATCGAGGCGCCCTTCTGGGGTTGGGCGATCGCCTCGATCGTGCTCGGTCTCGGCTTCACCTTCTTCTCCGGGGCGACCGAGGCCTGGCTGGTCGATGCGCTCGCTCACCACTCGTTC
>DAIOGO010000041.1:0-18697 GCA_036745195.1 Actinomycetota bacterium
AACTTCGGCGCCATCCGGATACCGCCGTCCATGCGCACCACCTCGGCGTTGAGGTAGTCGAGTGTCAACAACATGAGGGCGAGTTCGCCGTACTCCACTGGCGTCCCCAACCGCTCGGGGAACAGCCCGCGGCGCGCGACAAGGGCGTGCACCCCGGCCGCGGGCGAGGAACGGTTCCACAAGCCACTCGGACCGTCATCTAGCTGGCAGCAACAGGCATCGTTTGTCGCCATCCTTCGGCCGAGTGCACTTCTCCCTGAGGCCGTCAGGTCGAAGCCATTCGGTCACGGCCGACTCCGCCTCGTCTGTGCAAGCAAAGAGGTAACAGCTCTGATCAGTGAACCGCCACCCACTCTCATAGCGAAGCAGGAAGGCCGCCTCGCCTTCGTTGCCGACACAGAGGGTGTCCAATCTCTCGGAGGCTGAGTCAGAACGACCAACTCGGGCCGCGAGGATGGCCAGGTCCCCCCTGCACAATTCGTAAGCGTCGATCTGGTCAACCACGATCGGGAACTCGTCCTCAAGGGATGGCCTAGCAGCCTCGAAGTATTGCCCCTCGCCGGCACGAAAAGCTCGAACCTCGTCGAGGATGCCGGCACCCGCCCACAATCCCGCCAGAAGGATCAGAACCCCACCGACAACGGCCGCCGCCCCCCTCGAGACTCGGCTGTCGAAATGGTCAGGCTTCTTCGTGCTGCCCTTGTTCAGCAGCCAATTGCCTAGGTAACCGGCTGAACCAGCGATCGCCAGCCGCACAGCGAGATCAATGACCAGAACCAGCAGCCGAGGGACCACGTTTCCCACGATTCGGACTCTAGGAAAGTCACCCAACCCCAGTGGTCACGTACGGTGGAGGCTGGAACCGAGCCCTGGCGGCTCCCCGACCGGAATCGAAGGGGTGCCTCCGTAGCGGCTACTCCAACCCCTACTTCGGCGCCATGCGGATGCCGCCGTCCATGCGGACCACCTCGGCGTTGAGGTAGTCGTGCGTCAAGAGCATCAGGGCGAGTTCGCCGTACTCCTCTGGCGACCCCAACCGCTTGGGGAACAGCACCTGCTGACCGAGCGACACCCTGGCCGCTTCTGGGAGACCGGCCAGCATCGGCGTATCCATGATGCCGGGGGCGATGGTATTCACCCTCACCCCGATCGACGAAAGGTCACGCGCCACCGGCAAGGTCATCCCCACGATGCCTCCTTTGGAGGCGGAGTAGGCCGCCTGGCCGATCTGACCGTCGTAGGCGGCCACCGAGGCGGTGTTGACGATGGCGCCGCGGGCGCCGTGATCGTCGTAGGGCTCGGTGGCAGCCATCGCCGAGGCCGCCAGCCGGATGCAGTTGAACGAGCCGACCAGATTGATCGAGATCACCTTGGCGAACAGATCGAGGTCGTGAGGGGTCCCGTCCCGTTCGAGCGTCCTCCCCGCCCAGGCCACCCCGGCACAGTTGACCAGCACCCGCAGCGGCCCCATCTCCCCGGCGGCCGCCACCGCTTCGGCCACCTGGGCCGGATCGGTCACATCCACATGGACGAAAGCGCCACCGATCTCGGTGGCGAGCGCTTCTCCGGCGGCATCGTTCACGTCGGCCAGCACCACCCGGCTGCCGGCGGCGGCCAGACGGCGGGCGGTGGCGGCTCCCAGACCGGAGGCACCGCCGGTGACGATGGCAGAAACATCTGTCAGATTCATGATCTCCCTCGAATGGACTTGCTGCCCTGACGCTAGTGGCGGCGGGTAGCGTGCTCGCCGTGATCGGCGTCTTCGACTCTGGGCTGGGCGGCCTCGGCGTGGTGTGCCAGATTCGTGACCTCCTCCCCGATCACGACATCCTCTACGTGGCCGACCGGGCCAGGGCCCCATACGGACGGCGGCCCCTCGAGAAAGTACGGACATTCTCGGAGGAGATCACCGCCCACCTCGTCGCCGAGGGCGCCGAGTTGGTGGTCGTGGCCTGCAACTCCGCCTCGGCAGTCGCGCTCAACCACCTGCGCCGGCTGCACCCGCACCTCCCTTTCGTCGGGATGGAGCCCGCCCTCAAACCGGCGGTGGCGGTGACGCGAACCGGGATCGTCGCCGTGCTCGCCACGGCCGCCACCTTCCAGGGAGAGCTGTTCGAATCGTTGATCGACCGGTTTGGCGATGGGGTGACCATCATCCGGCAGGTGTGCGACGGATGGGTCGAACTGGTCGAACAGGGAGTGGTCGAAGGCCCCGAGGTCGAGGCGGCGGTGACGGAGTACCTGGCGCCGGTGCTGGCCGCCGGAGCCGACACGGTGGTGCTGGGATGCACCCACTACCCGTTCCTGGCTCCCGAGATAGGCCGGTTGGCCGGGCCGGCGGTCTCGATCATCGATCCTGCCCCGGCGGTTGCCCGCCAGGTGGTGCGGCTCGCCCCCGGGGCCGGGCGGGGCCGGCTGTCGATCGAGGTGACGGGTCCATCCGCCGGCGTCTCCCGGCTGGTCCATCAACTGACCGGACTCGACACCTCCGTGCGGACCGTAACCTTGGCCCGGCATGAGTGACGACCTCGATCCGTGGGACAAGGCGATTCTCGAAGCGATGGCCACCGGCAACGACCTGGTGACCCTCGATCAACTATCGGAGCGGACCGGCATCTCGACCACCATCCTCGAGGCCCTCGCCAGGGAAGGATTGCTCATCCCCCGAACCCGCCAACCGGAGGAGCGTTACGACCTGGCCGACTCCGAGGCCCTCCAGGCCGGCTTCGAGCTGCTGGGGGCGGGGCTCCCGCTGGCGGAGTTGCTCGAGCTCGCCCGCGAGATGAACGAGGCGATGCGACCGATCGCCGCCCGCGCCGTCACGGTGTTCGAGCGTTTTGTGCGCGACTCGGTGGAGGCCTCGGCCGGATCCGAGGCTGAGGCCACCCAGCGCCTCACCGAGGCATTCGAGAAGATGCTGCCCGCCACCGGCCGCCTGGTCGACCGGCACTTTCGCCGCCTACTCATCGCTCACGCCGAAAACCGCCTGAAAGAGCGTTGATGAAGATCACGACCAGGCCCCTGGAGGAGCCGGTCCAACTCCTCGACCACCGACCCGATCTCGTGTGGCTGTCGCCCGACCGCGAGCTGGCCGGGTTCGGCCGTCTGAAGGTGTTCGAGCCAACCACCGGCCGGGATCGCTTCGAACGAGCGGCGACCGATTTCGCCCAGTGGGTTGGCGCCATCGAGGTGGACGATCGAGTCGGCGCCGACGTCAGCGGCCCGTTGCTCTTCTCCTCGTTCGCCTTCGACGAGAGAACCCATGAGACCGTCCTCGTCGTTCCCGAGATGATCGTCGGCCGGGCGGGTGGGCAGTGGTTCTTCACCTCGACCGGAGAGGCCGATCCGGGCTGGCTCTACCACCCGTCGGGGACCGCCGAGGCTCCCCCGGCTCGACCCCGGTATGCCGGTTCCTCGATTCCCGACCTGTCCTGGCTGGAGGCAGTCGACAAGGCCCTCGATCGCATCGAAGGGGGTCGGCTCGAGAAGGTGGTTCTGGCTCGCGACTACGCGGTGTGGTCGAAGGGGGTGTTCGAGCCGAAAAGAGTTCTCGAGCGTCTCCATCGCCGGTTCCCCGGCTGTTTCGTCTTCTCGGTCAACGGTCTGGTGGGGGCGTCACCGGAACTGCTGGTTCGACTGATCGGCGGAGCGGTGGAATCGGTCACCCTGGCCGGCTCGGCCCGGCGGAGCCCGGACCCCCAGCTCGACGAGGCGCTGGCTCGGGCCCTCCTCGAGTCGGAGAAGGACCGCCGCGAGCACATGGCGGCGGCGGCGTCGGTGGAACGTGTCCTGGGCGAGGTGTGCGAACGGCTCATGCGCGACCCCGAGCCCGTCCTGCTCGACCTGGCCAACCTCCGGCACCTCGCCACCCGCTTCCGAGGGAAGGCCCGGGACGCCCACACCGCCCTGGAACTGGCCGGCCGCCTCCATCCGACGGCGGCGGTGGGCGGCACCCCCACCGACCTCGCCGTCCAGACCATCCGGGAGTTGGAGGGGATGAACCGGGGCCGCTACGCCGCACCGGTCGGCTGGTCGAATCGCCGCGGCGAAGGGGAATTCGCCATCGCCCTCCGCTGCGCGGAACTGAGTGGGGCCAGGGCCAGGTTGTTCGCCGGAGCCGGGATCGTCGCCGGGTCGCTTCCGGAGGACGAACTGGAGGAGACCCGTCTCAAGCTGGAGGCGATGCTCGACGCCCTCGGCACCTGAGCGGCGAAGTCTCGCTCAGCGCGGCCCGACCAGGGTGTCGAGCGCCCTTGTCACCCCGGCCGAGATCCCCTCGTGGACCTCGACATTGACGGCCCGGTCGGTTTGCACCTCCAGCAGGTGGATGCCACCCGCCTCCCGCGACTCCTCGATCGCCGGAATGAGGTCGACGGCCGATTCGATCAGGCGGTGCCCGAGCCCGTGGAGGCCGGCGAGCCGCTCGAACGACCGGCCATGGGGCGTGCCGAACAGCCGCTCGAAGTGGTCCGGATGGCTCGCCGGGGGAAGGAAGGAGAAGATGCCGCCACCGTCGTTGTTGACGACGACGAAGACACAATCGCCGGCCGGCCCGGTGAGGAAACCATTCGAGTCGTGGAGCATCGAAAGGTCACCGGCCAGCGCCACCGGGACCGGACCGGGCACGGCGGCGACGCCGAGGGCGGTCGAGACGAAACCGTCGATCCCCGAAGCTCCCCGGTTGCCGATCACCGTCATCCGGAGCGGCTCCATGAAGTAGTGGAGGTCCCGCACCGGCATCGAGGAGGCGACGACCATTCGCCCACAATCGGGCACCGCCCGGGCGGCGTCGCGGGCCGTGCGCGGCTCGGTCGGGACATCGAGACGATCGAGCACCCCGTCGATGACCCGCCTGATCGACCGATCGATCGCGAGCCACCCATTCAGCCAATCCGACGGCGCCGGTGGATCCAGGTGACGGGAGATGGGGACGGCCCGCAGCAACCGGTGGGCGCCTCTGCCCGGATCGGACCAGCCGAAGGGATCCACCACCACCTGTTGGCCGGCGGCGGCACAGAACGGTTCCAGGGTCCGGGAGAGACCGGAACGCCCGAAACGAATCACGACGTCGGGGGTGTACGCCTCGCCGAACCCGAGATGACCGAGCAGATGGTGCGAGGTGGTGATCGATGGATGCTTGCCATGACCGAGGTCGACGCCGCTGCCGTGCCGGACCCCGGACAATGGCTCGGCAACCAGCGGCCATCCCTGATACTGGGCGAACATCGCCGCCGCCGGGCCGTACCGAGCCTCCCCCACCACCACCATCCCGGCCATGACATCGAGGTCCTCGGGAAGGCCCATGACCGGATAACCGGGCAACTCGGTCTCGACCCGGGTCCACGGGCCATCACCCCAGCGACCTTCTGTCGAAGACACGAATGGATCGGCGCCGACCCGGCCGTCGTGACTCGCCGGAACCAGCGGCTCCCGAAACGCCAGATCGACCTGGACGGGACCCGGCTCCCGACCGATCCCATTCGCCTCGGCCACCGCCCGGGCGGTCAGCGAACGCCAGACCGGGTTCGATCCCACCCGATCCTCGGGCGCCGGGACCACCGTCTGCCAGCGCAACGCCGACCCGAAGAGAGTCGTCTGGTCGATCGTCTGGTTGGCGCCGACGTCGAGCAGTTCGAACGGCCGGTTGGCGCTCAGCACGAGGAGCGGCGAGGCCGAGAGGTCGGCTTCGACCACCGCCGGATGCAGGTTGGCGACTGCAGTGCCAGAGGTCACGATCACCGCCGCCGCCACCCCCGACACCTTCCCCATGCCGAGGGCCATGAAACCGGCCGAACGTTCGTCGATCGCAACCCAGCAGTCGGCCCTTGGGTCGGAGGCGACCGCCAGCGCCAGGGCGGTCGAGCGGGAGCCCGGGCAGACCACGAACCGGTGAACTCCACACCTGATCAACTCATCGACCACGGTGGTAGCCAGCGCGGTGGAAGGGTTGGGATGTGTCACGTCAGGATCTCGGCCGCGTGACGCAATCGCCGCATCACCCGCGACTCCGTGTCTCGATCGGCCGTCCACCGCCGCAAGAGCTCCATCGAGGGTTCCGGACGCCGTACCGCGATCGCTCCCCACAACGGCGCGAGCGGCTCGTCGGTGAGGTCGCCGTCGAGCAGTGTGGCCGTCCCCAGTCCGCAGGCGTAGGGAAGCTCGGGCAACGCTGCCGCCAGCGCCACCCCGGCCGCCAGCCCGACCGACGTCTCCAACGCGGAGGACACCACCACGGGAAGACCGCAGCGGCGGGCCAGGTCGAGCGCCCGCCGTACCCCTCCCATCGGTTGCGGCTTCAGCACCAGGATGTCGGCCGCTCCCTGGTCGACCACCCGCATCGGATCGGCCGACAGCCGGACGGCCTCGTCGGCGGCGATCGGCACATCGACCGCCGCCCGCACCTCGGCCAGCTCGTCGATGGTGCGGACGGGTTGCTCGACGTACTCGAGCCCATATACGGCCAATGCCTCGATCGCCCCGATCGCCTCGGGGACCGTCCAGGCGGCGTTGACATCGATCCGCAGCTTGCCCCTCGGTCCGAGTGCGTCCCTCACCGCCGCCACCCGATCCAGGTCTTCCTGGAACGTCTGGCCCGGTTCGGCGACCTTCACCTTGGCGGTCGTGCACCCTGAGCCCGCCACCAGCACCGCAGCCTCGTCGGCCCCGATGGCGGGGACGGTCACGTTGACAGCCACCATCGAACGCCGCGCCTGCGGCCAGGGCGAACAGGCCGCCTCCAGGGCGGCCGCCAGCCATCGCACCGTCACCTCGGGTGGATAGTCGGGAAACGGCGAGAACTCGCCCCAGCCGGCCGGCCCGTGGATGACCACCCCCTCCCGCCAGGTGACCCGACGGAACCGCAGCTTGAGGGGGATGCGAAACGGGAACAACTCCATCGAGGAGAGGTCAGTCATCCTGCACCTGGCGCAAATAGGCGATCACCCGGTCGATCTGTTCGTCGCTGAGAGTCCGGGCGAAGGAGGGCATCCTCCCCCGGCCATCGTGGATCGTCTGCCGGATGAAGTCGTCCGACTCCAACTCGATGTCGGAGCCGCGACCGAGCGCCGGGCCGATCGTCCCGCCCAGGTCCTCGCCATGACAGCGCACACACAGCTGCTGGTAGATCTCGACTCCCGTGGCGTCCGGCGCCGGACGTCCCGTGCAGCCGGCCACGGCCAGAACCAGGGCAGCGATGGCAACCGAACGACGCATGACGGCGATGGTAGAAAGGACCCGATCCGAACCGAACCCGCGCCGGGTCGCTCACGCCGGTTCGGCCCCGCCCGCCAGTGTTTCGACCACGGCTTTGACGTCCTGGGCGCGATCGAGCGCAACCACCAGGACGGCGTTGGGTGTCTCCACCACCACCACCCCGCTCACCCCGATCACGGCCACCGTGCGGGCCGTCGAGCGCAGATACGACCCGGTGACCCCGATGGCGACCACGTCACCGTCGATAACGTTGCCCGACCCGTCCTTGGCGCCTGCCTGGTAGAGGCTGGCCCACGATCCGACGTCGCTCCACCCGGCATCGAGCGGGACGACCATCGCCTGGCGGGTCCGTTCCATCACCGCATGGTCGATCGAGAGGGTGGGGGCATCGGCAAACCGGGGCCCGGGATGGACGATCCCCCCGGACCCGGCACCGGCGAGGGCCTCCTCCACGATCCGCACCAGGTCCGGCTCCAGACGACGCAGTTCTTCGAGAATGACATCGGCCCGGAAGGCGAACATACCCGAGTTCCACAAGTACCCGTCGTCGACATAGCGCCGGGCGGTGTCGGAGTCCGGTTTCTCGAAGAACGACTCGACAGCGGAGACGGTGCTCGGCCCGGTGCTGGGCCTGATGTACCCGAACCCTGTCTCAGCCCGGGTCGGGACCACGCCGAAGGTGACGATGCCACCCTCGGCTGCCGCCTCCACCGCCTGCTCCACCGCCACCCGGAACGGTTCCGGGCTCCCGATCAGATGGTCGGCGGGGAGGACCAGCAACACCGACTCGGGTGGGGTGAGGAGGGCGGCGGCTGCCACCGCCGGGGCGGTGCTCCTTCCCACCGGTTCGGCGATGATGATTTGGGGATTCGCTCCGATCGCCGCCAGATCATCCCGGATGGCAGCCGCATGCTCGGCGTTGCACACCACGATCGGGGCGTCCAGAGCGAGACCGTCGAGGCGCAACATCGTCTCCTGGATCATCGTGTGGGCGCCGATGAGGGCCTGGAGTTGTTTGGGCCGTGAGGCGGTCGACATCGGCCACAGCCGCGACCCGATTCCACCGGCCAGCAAGACGGGAACAACGGACATGGGCGCGGAGGGTAGCCAGCAACGGCCTGGCTAGTCTCACCCCCTCCCTTCGAGAAAGACGAGTCATGACCCAGTTCCTGCTCCTCCTCCACATCCTCGGCGCCGCCACCTGGCTCGGCGCCAACGTCGCCTTGCTGTTCCTGGGAAGGCGCTACTCGACCACCACCGGTCAGGTGGCGGCGGCCCACTGGCGGTCGTCAGGGGCGATGGGCAAGCTGGTGCAGACCCCGGCTGCCATCGTCATCCTCATCACCGGCATCGCCCTGATCGTGACCGGCGACGGCGGGGTCGGGTTCGGGTCGACCTTCGTCTCCATCGGCTTCGCGGTCATCATCATCGGGGCGATCCTCGGAATGGTCGTCTTCGGCCCGAAGAGCGAACAGGCCGCCTCCCTTCACGAGGCAGGAAACACGAAGGAGGCCGCCGGCGTGGTTTCCCGGCTGTTCGCCTCCGCCACCCTCGACACCGCGCTGGTGGTCCTGGCCATCGCCGCCATGGTCGGGAAGTGGGGTGCGTGACAGCCATCGTCGTCTCGGGGTTGCACCGGGCGTTTGGGACGGTTCAGGCCGTCGCCGGCATCGATCTCGAGGTCGAAACGGGTGAGATCTTCGCACTGCTCGGGCCAAACGGCGCCGGCAAGACCACCGCGGTGGAGATCCTCGAGGGGTACCTCTCCCCCGATCGGGGCAAGGTGCAGGTGCTCGGGTTCGACCCGGCGGCCGGTGGCTCCAAGTATCGCGACCGGATCGGGATCGTCCTCCAATCGAGCGGGATCGAACGAGAGCTGACCCCGACCGAGATCCTCGATCACCTAGGTGGTCTCTACTCGCGACCGAGGCCGTCGGCCGGACTGATCGAGCTGGTTGGCCTCGAAACCAAGGCTCATGCCCGGGTCAAGACGCTCTCCGGCGGTCAACGCCGCCGGCTCGATCTGGCGGCGGCGCTGGTCGGTTCCCCCGAACTGGTGTTTCTCGACGAGCCCACCACCGGGTTCGATCCTTCGGCCCGGCGTGAGGCCTGGGAGATGATCCGTCGCCTGGCTTCGGACGGGGTAACGGTTTTCCTGACCACCCACTACCTCGACGAGGCGAGTCAGCTCGCCGATCGGGTGGCGGTCATGCACCACGGCAGGATCGTGGCGATCGGCGACCCCGACACCCTCGGTGGACGGCATCAGGCTTCCGCCCTGATCACATGTCGGTGGCCACCAGAGCTGCCGTTGCCCTCACTCGACCTGCCCGTCAGGATGGAGGACGGGCTCCTCGAGATCGAGACCGCCTATCCCACCAGGGCCTTGGCCAGGCTGACCTCGGCGGCGGCCGACGCCGGCCTGGAACTGGAGGGTCTGACGGTCTCCCGGCCCACCCTGGAGGACGTCTATCTCGATCTGGTCGGAGAGTCGGCGTGAGCCAGGCACATGCGATCGCCACCGAGGTCGGCCATCAGCTTCGAGTATTCCGGCGGACACCGATCTCGGCCTTCTTCACGGTTGGCTTCCCGGTGTTCTTCTTCCTCATCTTCAACCTGCTGCAAGGCAACGAGGTGATCGCAGGGACCGGCATTCGTTTTGCCCAGTTCTTCACACCCTCGATCGCGGTGTTCGCCATGGTGACCGCCGCCTACACCAATATCGCCATCGGCGTCTCGATCGATAGGGACGAGGGTCTCCTCAAACGGGTTCGGGGCACGCCTCTCGCCCCTGCCGCCTATCTCACCGCCCGGATCGTCGCCTCCACCCTGGTGGGCGCCTTGTCGGTGCTGTTCATGTTCGTGGTCGGGATGATCGGATTCGATGTACAACCGCTGTGGGCGAGATTGCCGGTGGCGTTGTTGGTGCTCGTGCTCGGGGCGGCCTGCTTCTCGGCGCTGGGAGTGGCGGTGGCGGGGGCGGCGCCCAATGCCCAGGCGGCGCCGGTGATCGCCAACATCACCATCCTCCCGTTGCTCTTCGTCTCCGGCGTCTTCTTCCCGGTCTCCGGCGGCCCTGGCTGGCTCACCACCCTCGCCGATCTGCTCCCGCTCAAGCCGATGACAGACGCCTTCCGGGCCCAGTGGGATCCGACGGTGCCGGCTGCTTTCCCCCTTCGGGAGCTGGGAGTGATGGCCGCCTGGTCGATCATCGGCGTGGTCGTTGCCACCAGAACCTTCTCGTGGGATCCGCGACCGGGCGGGCGATCCCGGGGACGATCAGACTCCGAGTGACCGGTAGACGATTGCCAGCCGGAGATACTCGTCGACCCCCGAGTCCTGGCGGGCGATCTCTGCCTCGGTCAGGTGGCGGAGCGGCTTCGCCGGTGTCCCCACCGCCAGCGTCCAGGCGGGGATGGTCTTGCCCTCCGCCAGGACCGACCCGGCCGCCAGCCACGCTCCCTCCCCGAGAGTCGATCCGTTGAGTGCCAGTGCCCCGATACCGACGAGACAATGATCGCCGATGGTGGCGCCATGGACCACGGCGGCATGTCCGACTGTGACACGCCTGCCGATCCTCGTTGGGCGGTCGGTATCACAATGGACGACGACGTTGTCCTGGATGTTCGACTGACTTCCGATCGTCACCCGGTCGAGTTCCGCCCGGATCACCGCTCCGAACATCACCACCACCTCGGCCTCGATCGACACATCGCCGAATATCTGGGCGGTGGCGGCGACGTAGGCGGCGGGATCGATCTGGGGGGAGTTCATCCCCAACCCTGGTAGACGTCCTCGCTGTCGAAGGAGACATGACCGCAATGCACACAGATCCTCCGGGTCAACCCTCCGACCGTGCGGGCGATGTCGTATTCGTGGTTGTGATCGTCGGGCTTGCGGCGGCGGGAGGCCCGCCCCTTGCCGGAGGTGGCATGACGACCACGCTCGCGGAACTCGGCCGCGGTTTCGGAGCCGCGGTCGGCGTCGACCACCGGTGTGAGGTCGAGGTCGGTGGGTGAACCGGCGATCTCCATCGGGGCCGGCCCGGAGTCCTGGGTGGAGGCATGGGTGGAGCCGTTCGAGGAGGCTTTCTTGGTCGCCCTCGATCCACGACGCAAACGACCCTTCTGGATCGGCTCGCGGTCGAACACGACCATTTCGTCCCGACCAAACACCGGCTCCGGCGCAGAGACCGGCTCCGGCTCCGTTTCGGCCACAGGTGTCACAACAACCACCGGCTCAGGTTCAGCCAACACGACCAGCGGCTCGGGGGCACGCACCACCACCGGCTCCGGCTCAGGCTCCGGCTCGACAACGACCACGGGCTCCGGCTCAGGCAACACCGCAACCGGCTCGGGGACCACCGGCTCCGGCACCACCGCAACCGGCTCGGGGACCACCGGCTCGGGCGCACGCACCACCACCGGCTCCGGCTCTGGCGCGGGCTCGACAACCACTACCGGTTCGGGCTCGAACAGCACCGCCACGGGCTCGGGAACCAGCGCCGCCGGCTCCACCTCGACCACAACTTCTGGCTCGGGCTCGGGTGCCACAACCACGAACGCCGGTTCCTGCTCGACCACCGGCGCCGGCCGGGGAGCGACTGCCGCCGGCTCGGGCACCTCTGCCACCGGCGCCGGTTCCGTTGCCACCTGTTCGACAACCACATCGGCGGCCCAGGAGTAGGCGCCGACCTCCTCGATGATGACCATCGGTGGCGCCACCGGTTCCACCGGCGTCGGATCCGGGGAGGGAAGACGATCGACCGGGGTCTCCGGGCGCAATGGACGTTCGGGCGGCGGTGCTGCCGGCAACGGCGGTGGTGGCGGCGGCTGGATGGCGGCAGGTGCCTCGTCGAGGGGAGAAAGGAAGGCACCGATGCCACTCCGGGCCGGCTCGGGCGCCGGAACCGGCTCGTGCCTGGCCGGCTCGGCGGGTGGCAACGGCTCGTACCTGCCGCCCGCCCGTGCCTGGTCGAGACGCGCCCCGATCGGCTTCGGGGCTGGTTCGAGCGTCGGCTTCTTGGCCTGAGCCGGCGCCTCCGGCTGCTCGACCCCGGGCACTCTCGCTCCTCGCAATGGCTTGGAGTCTTCGCCCTTCCGGAGGCCTCGACGCTTCTTGCGGAGTTTGCCGGCCACCTCGTTGGCGAAGGTCAGCCCCTCGTAGGCGAACCCGAGCGGATCGGCCGCCTCGAACTCCATCTCTTCGCCATCGAGATCCAGGGCGAATCGATTGCCGTTGTTCCGGTTGATCTCGACCACGTCGAGTCGCCAGACACCAAGTTCCTCGCCCTCGCTCCAGAGTTCGAGATAGATGTCATCGAGGCGAAGGACCGCAGGGATGCCGGCCCCCCCGGCTCCCGCGACCTTCAGACGCCCCTTGAAATCCACGACTCACCTCGCACGATGGCCAAAACCCAACTCGACCCAGCAGAGTCGCAGCAACCGGACCACTCGTCAAGGCCCGACCTGGGACAGGAAACCCGTTCAAACCCCCGCATACGCCTCGATCGGGGGGCAGGAGCAGATGAGATGGCGGTCCCCGGTGGCACCGTCGATACGGCCGACCGGCGGGAAATAGGCCCGGCCCCGCAGCGACGACACGGGGAACACCGCGGTCTCCCGGCTGTAGGGGCGGTCCCACTCCCCTGCCAGATCCTCCACCGTGTGGGGGGCATGCCGCAGCGGGCTGTCCTCGAGAGGCCACTCGCCCTCCTCGACCCGGCGGATCTCGGCGCGAATGGCTTCCATTGCCTCGCAGAACCGGTCGAGCTCCGCCAAAGACTCCGACTCGGTCGGCTCGATCATGAGCGTTCCCGCCACCGGGAAGCTCAGCGTCGGCGCATGGAACCCGTAATCGGCGAGACGTTTGGCTACGTCTTCGGCAGTGACCCCACACGTCTTCGTCAGCGGTCGGATATCGATGATGCACTCGTGCGCCACCCGACCATTTGCCCCCCGGTAGAGCACCGGGAACGAGGGGTCGAGACGTTCGGCCAGGTAGTTGGCCGACAGGATCGCCACCTGAGTTGCGACTCTGAGCCCGATCGAACCCATCATCCGCATGTATGCCCAGGGAATCGGGAGGATCCCGGCCGAACCGAACATGGCGGCCGACACCGCTCCAGAATCTCGGATCAGAGGATCGCCCGGCAGATAGGGGGCAAGGTGGGCTTTCACCCCGATCGGCCCCACCCCCGGGCCGCCGCCACCATGGGGGATCGTGAAGGTCTTGTGCAGATTCAGATGCGACACGTCGGCCCCGAAATCTCCGGGACGGGCCACTCCGACCAAGGCATTGAGGTTGGCACCATCCACGTACACCTGGCCCCCCGCTTCGTGGATCAGGTCGCACATCTCACTGATCGACGCTTCGAAGACCCCGTGAGTCGACGGATAGGTCACCATCAGGGCCGCCAGTCGATCACGGTGCTGTCCGATCTTCTCCCGAAGGTCGTCGACCGAGACGTTGCCGTGATCGTCGCAGGCGACCACGACCACCTCCATGCCCGCCATCACCGCCGAGGCGGCATTGGTGCCGTGGGCGGAGGACGGAATGAGACAGACAGTTCGCTCGTCATCACCCCTGGCCCGGTGGTAGGCGCGGATGGCGAGGAGACCGGCAAACTCGCCCTGCGATCCGGCGTTGGGCTGCAGGGAGACGGCATCGTATCCGGTGATGGCAGCGAGCCACTGCTCGAGATCGGCGATGATCCGCTGGTATCCGCTCGCCTGATCGACCGGGGCCAGCGGGTGGATCCGGGAGAACTCGGGCCAGGTGATCGGAACCATCGCCGTCGTCGGGTTGAGTTTCATGGTGCACGATCCGAGCGGGATCATCGACCGATCCAGTGCCAGATCCTTGTCGGCCAGCCTGCGCAGGTACCGCAGCATCTCGTGCTCGGACCGGTACATGGTGAAGACCGGGTGCGACAGCGGTGGGGTACGCCGTCTCAGGTCGGAAGGGATCCCGTCGCCCGATGCAGCGGACCCCGTCCCGGCGACGCCGAAGACGGTCAACAACCGGTCGATCTCTCCGTCGTCGGACACCTCGTCGATGGTCACGCCGACCGCTCCGGCATCCAGCTTGCGCAGGTTGAACCCGACATCCAGGGCCTGGGCCAAGATCTGGTCGGCATCTCCCTCGATGACGATCGTGTCGAACCACGTGTCGGAGCGGACGGACACGCCGCCGGCCACGAGTGAGTACCGGAGCCTGGCGGCGAGGGCATGCACCCGCTCGGCGATCTCTGTCAGACCCTCGGGTCCGTGCCAGGAGGCATACATGGCGGCCATCACCGCCAGCAGAACCTGAGCAGTACACACATTGGAGGTGGCCCGCTCCCGGCGGATGTGCTGTTCGCGGGTCTGCAGGGCGAGACGCAGACCTGGTCGGCCGGCGGAATCCACCGACACTCCCACCAGTCGACCGGGGAGGGTGCGCACCAGCCGATCGTTGGTGGCGATATAGGCGGCGTGAGGACCACCAAACCCGAGGGGTACACCAAAACGCTGCGTGTTGCCCACCACCACGTCCGCTCCCCACGCCCCCGGGGGCTCGAGAAGGACCAGGGCGAGGGGATCGGCCGCCACCACCACCAGCGCTCCCTGCTCGTGGGCGACCGAGACCAGCGGACGCCAATCGCGCACCCGACCACTGCTGCCCGGATACTGGAGGAGGACGCCGGCCACGTTGGAAAGGTCAACCTCGGCCGGATCGACCACTTCCACCGACACCCCCAACGGCTCGGCCCTCGTCATCATGACGGTGATGGTCTGGGGGTGGGTGTCGGGATCGACCACGAATCTGTGTCGTGAGGTGGACCGTACGGCCATCGCCATCGCCTCGGCGGCGGCGGTCGCCTCATCGAGGAGCGAGGCGTTGGCCACCTCCATCCCGGTCAGTTCCGAGACCATGGTCTGGAAGTTGAGGAGCGCTTCCAGTCGCCCTTGTGAGATCTCGGCCTGGTACGGCGTGTAGGCGGTGTACCACGAAGGGTTCTCGAGCACATTGCGCTGGATGACCGGCGGAGTGATGCTCTCGGCGTAGCCCATTCCGATAAGCGAGCGGACCACCCGGTTGGAGGCGGCGATGCCGGTGAGCAGTTCGATCGTCTCGGTCTCCCCCAGGGCCGGCGGGAGCTCGAGCGCCACCTCGGCCAACACCGAGGCCGGGACCGCCTGCCGTGTCAGATCATCGAGGTCGGTGGCCGCCACCACACGCAACATCTTCTCGATGTCCTCGTCGGCAGGACCGATGTGACGACCGGGAAACCCGGGCGGAATCGAATTCACGATGACAGCTCCTTGTCTGCTCACCACCCCCGCTGTCCCGTGTTCGGTTCAGCCCGCCTCACCCGCCGGTCCTGGTGCCTGAGAGTTTTCGGGGAAGATTGCCCCTTCGGCGCCCTGATCGCAGGGCTCTCCCAACGGGTTCGCTGGCGCCGAGGATTGTACTCCGATGAGGGCCGGAGGAGACATATTCAGGTACTTGCAGTTGCGAACCAGTTCTGTCAAGATCACGCCACCGCGAGCGCACTGCGCTCCAGGTACCAACCCCAACCTCGGGGTGGTGAGCTCCCCCTTGCTCGCCCCCCGGGCGCTCTCTTCGGAGAGCCGACAGGGCTTCGGTCCCCCCTTACCGAAGCCCTGTCACTTTTTTCGAGTCATCGGTGGAGGGGCGTGCCGAATCGATGCCGACCGGCGGGGTCACCCCGGATCAGACGTTGAAGCGGAAATGGACCACGTCGCCGTCGGCCACGACGTAATCCTTGCCTTCTACCCTGAGCTTGCCGGCGGCCCGCAGCGCTGCCTCGGAGCCGTACTCGACGAGATCGGGGAAGGCGTAGATCTCGGCCCGGATGAACCCCTTCTCGAAGTCGGTGTGGATCACACCCGCCGCTTTGGGAGCTTTGGATCCCCGGCGCACCGTCCATGCCCTCACCTCCTTGGGTCCGGCGGTGAAGAACGTGTCGAGCCCGAGCAAGGTGTAGGTCGCCCTCGCCAGCACGGCCAGACCCGGCTCGGCCACCCCCAACTCCTGTAGGAACAAGGCCCGATCGGTCTCGTCGAGTTGGGCGATCTGCATCTCGGCTTCGGCACACAGGATCACGAGACCGGACCCGTCCAGGCGAGCGATGCCGGCAACGATCTCGGTCAACTCGTTCCCGTCCAGCCCCGATTCGTCGACGTTGCAGACGTAGAGAACCGGCTTCAGGGTTATCAGCTGGGCATCGGCCAGCAGCGCCCGCTCGTCTTCGGTCCATTCCACCGAACGGGCCTGCACTCCCTCGGACAACGCCGCCACCAGACGATGGGTGGCGTCGCGGGCCGGCTCCGCCTCCTTGTCCCCGGTTCGCGCCGCCCGCTCCAACCGGTCGAGGCGCCGCTCGGCCACGGCCAGGTCGGCCAGGGCGAGCTCCAACTCGATGGTCTCGATATCGCGGCGGGGGTTGACAGATCCTTCGACGTGGGTGATGTCCTCCGATTCGAAGCAACGGACCACGTGGAGGATGGCGTCCACGCTCCGGATGTGGCCGAGGAACTGATTGCCCAGACCCTCTCCCTCGGAAGCCCCTTTGACCAATCCGGCGATGTCGAGGATCTCGACCGTGGTGGGGATCACTTTCTGGGTGGGAATGATGGAGGCGATGACGTCCAACCTCGGATCGGGGACCGGCACCACACCCACGTTCGGCTCGATCGTCGCAAACGGGTAGTTGGCCACCTCGACGGTGGCGGACGTGAGCGCGTTGAAGAGCGTGGATTTGCCCACGTTGGGAAGACCGACGATTCCGGCTTGAAGGCCCATGCCACCTCGCGAAGGGAGAGTCGGGGAAGTTAGTACCACCGCCGACTCGCCCGGTCGGCCGCCGACGGGTCGAGCGAGAGCCGGGCGGGCCGGCGCCGGGCTGGCTATGTTCGATCCGATGCGAGTCAGTGTGATCGGAGGCGGATCGTGGGGAACCACGGTGGCAGCCATGGCTGCCGCCACCCACCCCACGGTTCTGTGGGTGAGGCGCCCCGAACTGGCGGCCGCGATCAACCGCGACTCCGAGAATCCCGACTATCTCCCCGGACGGAAGCTGCCATACGGCCTGCAGGCCACCGCCGACCTGGACGAAGCAGTAGCCGGTTGCGAGGCGCTGGTGATGGCGGTTCCCTCCCACGGGTTCCGCCAGGTCTTCGCCCTTCTCTCTTCCCGGCTGCCGGTCGACGTGCCCGTCCTGTCACTGGTGAAAGGGATCGAGCAGGGAACCAATCGCCGGATGACCGAGGTGATGATCGAGGAAGCCCCGCTCCACGATCCCGCCCGGCTGGGCGTGCTCACCGGCCCGAACCTGGCGGGCGAGGTGATGGATGGCTCACCCACCGCCAGTGTGGTTGCCATGGCCGACCCGGCGGCGGCCACCAAGCTCCAGGGTGTGTTCATGAGCACCCGATTCCGGGTCTACACCAACGAGGACGTCGTCGGGTGCGAAACCGCCGGCGCCCTCAAGAACGTGATGGCGATCGCCGCCGGGATGGCGAAGGGACTGGGGTTCGGGCACAACACCCTGGCCGCTCTCATCACTCGCGCCCTGGCGGAGATCACCCGTCTCGGGACGGCCCTCGGCGGTCGCCCTTCCACCTTCGCCGGCCTGGCGGGAATGGGGGACCTGATCGCCACCTGCCAATCGGACGCCTCCCGCAACAACCGGGTGGGCATGCAGCTGGCGTCAGGGCGCAAGTTGGGAGAGATCGAGGCCGAGATGCGGATGGTGGCCGAAGGGGTCAAGACAGTCGGGCCGGTGCTGGCGCTGGCGGCCGCCGCCGGAGTCGAGATGCCGATCGCCGAACAGGTCGACATGGTCCTCAACCATGGGCGCCATCCCCGAGAAGCGGTCCTCACTCTGATGACGAGAGAAGCGAGAGCAGAGAGCTAGCGCCATCCGCCATCAGCCATCAGCCAAAGGTTCAAAGTCCAAGGTCAAAGTTCAAAGCCTCCAACCCTTCAACTTGCCCCCTTCAACCTGGCCCTCTCCCTTCTTCGTTATTCGTTATTCGTTCTTCGTTATTCTTTCTACCTGTAGAACCGGTACACGGTCTCGGCGACACACACCGGCTTGTCCTGCCCTTCGGCCTCGAACACCAACTCCAGCACCACCTGTACCCAACCGGCGCCCTGCTCCACGTTCATCAGCGTGGCCGCGAGGCGAACCCGGGACCCGACCGGAAGCGGGGCGGGGAATCGAACCCGGTTGGTGCCGTAGTTGAGCGCCATGGCCGCTCCCCGGACGTCAAGGATCTCGGCCACCAGCGGCACCGCCAGCGACAGTGTCAGGTAGCCGTGGGCGATGGTGGTCCCGAACGGCCCGGCGGCCGCCCGCACCGGATCGACGTGAATCCATTGGTGGTCGCCGGTGGCCTCGGCGAACAGATCGACCCGTTGCTGGGTTATGTCCTTCCACCCCGACCGGCCCAGGGCGGTCCCGGGAGCGGTCGCC
>DAIOGO010000042.1:0-18690 GCA_036745195.1 Actinomycetota bacterium
GCGGTCGGCATGCTGGCCGTGATCCAGCAGAGCGACCCCCGTCAGGCGGGCCGGGCATCGGGCGTGGTCCTGACCGGATTCCTCGCCGGGCTGGCGGTGGGGGCTCCGCTGTTCGGGTACGGGGTGGATCGGTTGGGGGTATATCGCCCCGGCTGGCTGGTGGTGGCTGCCGTCTTTGCACTGGCCGGGCTGATGATGTTCGGCCCGATTGCCCAGGCCCGGGGTAGGTCAGCGCGGTCGGAGTAACAACAAAGAAGGGGGTGGATCGCGGTCGATCCACCCCCTTCGTCCGATTCACGATCAGGCGCGGACGGCCTGCGCCTCGATCTCGATCTTGAACTCCTTGCTCACCAGCCAGCCGCCGGTCTCGAGGGCGACATTCCAGCCCAGTCCCCAGTCCTCACGGTCGAACGAGCCATGGGCCGAGAACACCGCCTTCTCGTTCCCCCACGGATCGACTGCGATACCGCCGTACTCCAGGTCGAGCGTGATCGGCTTGGTGATTCCCTTGATGGTCAGGTCGCCGGTGACCTTGAAATCCGATCCGTCCTGCTCGACGATGGTCGACTTGAACGTGATGGTCGGATAGGCAGCGACGTCGAGGAAGTCGGGGGAGCGCAGGTGGTTGTCCCGGTCGGTGGTGCCGGTGTCGATGCCGGCTGCGTCGATCGTCACCTCCACCGAACTGGTCAGGGGGGTGTCGCCGACCTGGATCGACCCCGTGAAGTCTTTGAACGATCCCCGGACCTTGCTCACCATCATGTGGCGGGCGACGACCACGATCTGGGTGTGGGTGGGATCGAGGGCCCAGGTTCCGGTTTGGGGCAGGGTGATGGTTGACATACTGTCTCCTTCTCTCGCAATATCTGCTTACACAACTAATGTATCGAAAGATAGTTGAGTTGTCAAGTACCGAGAGATACAGTGAGACCAAGCAATGAGCACCTCCAACCTGAGCAAGTGTGATGACGTCCGGATCCACACCTTCGGGGTGTTGCTGGAGGCGCTCACCCGTCTCAACCAGCGGTTCGATCGGTCATTGCGCGACAAGGTCGGAATCACCCACGGCTGGTTCGAGGCACTGTTGCGGATCGAGCGATCCGGAGGAGCCATGACGATGGGCGACCTCGCCGGACAGATCGCACTGACCTCGGGAGGTGTCACCCGACTGGTCGATCGTCTGATCGAGGAAGGGTTGGTGGAGCGGCAGCCGTGCGACACCGATCGCCGGGTCCTCTACGTCGCCCTCACCGAGGCCGGCCGGGCCAAGCTGAACGAGGCGATCGATGTGCATCTGGTAGATCTCGAAGAGCAGTTGACCGGCCGGCTGTCCGAGGAAGAACGCTCGCTGCTGGTGGCCGTGATGGAGCGGCTCAGGGAGCCGGTGGCGGCCGGAACCGCCGATGCCTGACGAGGGGCGGGACGACCACCGCCGCATGGGGGTCCGGCTCAACAACGAGGGCTGGGACGTTCTCGAGGGAAGACTCACCGATGAAAGCCCGGAGCGGATGTTGTACCGGGCCTACGCCTCCACCTTCCACTGGATGGTGGCCGGCAATGCCATCAACCAGGCGCGGGGTGAGCACCTGATCTCACGCACCGCCCTGGCCATCGGCGAGACCGATCTCGCCTTGATCCACGCCCTGCGGTGCCTCGAGTTGATCGAGTCGAGCCCGGGCCTGGCCGAAGACTGGGACCGGGTGTTCGCCCTGGAGGCTCTGGCCAGGGCCCGGGCCGCCGGCGGCGACACGGCCGGAGCAGGAGAGGCTTTGGCCGCTGCCCTCACCGCCTGTGAGTCGGTGGCGGAAGACGACGACCGCGAAGCCGCCCGCCAGATCCTCGACTCCGGCCCCTGGTTCGGCCTACGCGACTGAACCAGTCGCGAGTCTCGAGTCTCGAGTCGCGAGCCTTCAGCTCTCGTTCTCGAGCCGTTGGAGGTCCAAGCCTCGCCCCTCACTTTCGACTTGGACCTTGATCGTTGATCGTTGATCGTTCATCGTTCTTCGTTCTTCACTCGTAGGCGATTGCGGCCAGCACGTTGAGGCGGCTGGCGCGCCAGGCCGGATAGACGGCGGCGATCACCCCCGCCACCGCCGCCACCACCACCGACAGGGCGAGCGGGCCGGCGGGAATCGCCAGCACCAACTCCGAATCGCGCTGGAGGGCGGAGATCAGCGCCCAGCCGAAGAAGATCCCGAGGATGATCCCCAGGACCGAACCGAAGACGGCAACGATCACCGCCTCCCAGGTCACCATGTTCGAGAGCTGGCTGCGGGTGGTGCCCACCGCCCGTAACAACCCGATCTCGCGGGTACGTTCGATGATCGAGAGGAGCAGGGTGTTGAGGATTCCAAAGAATCCGATCAGAAGCGTGAGACCGAGGAGCGCAAAGACCAGACCCACGAACTGGTTGATCTGCTTCTTGGCCTCCTCGGCGAACTGGTTCTGATCCAGCACGTCCGCTCCGGGATAACTCTCGGTGATGGCGGTCAATGCCTGCCGACCTGTCTCCAGATCCACCGATGGCGCCAGCTTCACGAAGATCGAGGAGTCGAACCGTTCTGCGAAGTTGGCCTCCCATGCTCCGCTGGTGATGTAGGCCTCGGCCCCCGGCCCATCCTGGGTGAAGATGGCGCCCACCGTGAATGTCTGGGCTCCGGTGCGGGCAAAGGTCATCTCGATGTCGTCACCCACCGCCAGGCCCTTCTCCGTTGCGGTGTCCTGGGAGATTGCCACCTGATCGTCGGTCACCTCCCCGAGCTCGCCCTCGACCGATTCGATCAACACCAAACGGGAGAGGGCATCGAGGTCGGCCGAGCCGAGGAAGATGCGATCGTCGCCGATCTTGGCGGCGTTGCGTCGGATCGCCACCAGTTCCTCTACCTCGGGGAGTTCGGCCAGCCGGGTTGCCAGCTCGGGGCTCAACTCGGCGCCTCCGAATCCGGCCGGCTGCACGATGAGGTCGGAGCGGAATCGATCGGCGATCAGCGAGTCGGTGGTGGCGCTCAGGCTGGAGCCGAGAATCAGGGCCAGACCGGCGAGGGCGGTGCCGATCATGATGGCGGCCGAGGTGGCGGCGGTTCGGCGCGGGCTGCGGATGGCGTTCTCGACCGCCAGCCGGCCGACGGTTCCCGAAGCGGACAGGGGGCGGCCGATGGTTCGACCCACCGGCTTGACCATCAACGGAGTGAGGATCGCCACACCGACGAAGATCGCTCCCGCCCCGACCCCCACCACTGCCGCCGGCGAGAGCGACTCGGGTGTCTCACCGGTTAGACCCCACCACAGCAGACCGAGGCCGATGAGCGTCACCGCCGAGCCGATGATCGACCGGGTGCGAAGGCTTCGCTTCTGGGGGATCGAGGCCAGCTCGCGCATCGCCGCCACCGGGGGGATGCGGGAGGCGGCGAAGGCGGGGAGCATGGCCGAGATGACGGTCACCGTGAAGCCGGCCACCAGCGCCACCAACAGCGTCCGGGGGCGGACCACGAGGTCCGAATCGGGGAGCGACCCGCCGAACGCCTCGAAGACGGCTTTGATGGCGTAGGCCAGCCCGATCCCGGTGAGAACCCCGAACAGGGAGGCCACCAGGCTCACGATCATGGCTTCGCTCAACACCATCCGCATGATCTGTCCGCGGGTCGCCCCGATGGCACGGAGCATGGCCAGCTCTCGGCCGCGCTGGGCGATGATGATGCGGAAGGTGTTCTGGATGATGAAGGAACCAACGAACAACGAGACGAACCCGAACACCAGCAAGAAGGTGTTGATGAAGCCGAGGGCGGCCTTGAAGCCGCTCAGCTGCTCTTCGATCGCAGTCCGTGAGTCGATGGCCTCGACCTTGGACGGGAGGATCGGTGTGATCCGCCCGATCAGCTCTGCCGGGGTCACCCCCTCCTCTGCCACCACGTTGATGGCGTCGACCTGCCCGGCGGCGTCGAACAGTTCCTCGGCCTGAGATCGCTCGAACGCCAGGGCGGTGGCCCCGCCGAACCCGTCGCTGCTTCCCAACCCGACCAGACCGACCACGGTCATGTCGGTTGGTGCCAGCAGACCGGTGACCTGCACCGTGTCACCGACTGCGATCCCGAACCGGTCGGCCGAGCTCTTGTCGATCACCAGCTCAGCCGGTGCTCGAGGCTCGCGTCCCTCCCGGATCTCGAACGGGTTGGCGCTCTCGATCCAGGCCGAGCCGAGGATCGGCGGTCCCGAGTTGCTCACCGGCTCGCCGTCGATCGACAGCAGGAGGAGTCCACCCACCGAACCCTCGGCGGTCTCGACGCCGTCGAGGGCTTCGATCTCGGCGGCGAGGGCGGCATCCATCCGCTCCCCGAAGACGAAGGTGAGGTCCTCGTCGACCTCGGGGCGCACGATCACGTCGGTCCCGGCGAAGGCGCTGGAGAAGAGGTCTGTGAAGGCGCCGTCGAGGGTGTCGGTGAACACGTAGGAGCCTGCCACGAACCCGGTGCCGAGCACGATGGCCAGGGCGGTGAGGATGAGCCGGAGCTTGTGCCCCACCAGCCCTTTCCAGGTCGCCCGCCACATGGTCAGGCCTCCAACGACTTGATGCGATCGAGAACCGCCTGTGGGGTGGGGTTCTGGATCTCGTCGACGGCCCGCCCGTCGCTGAGGAAGATGGCCCGGTCGGCATATCCGGCGGCGATCGGGTCGTGGGTCACCATGATGATCGTCTGGCCCAACTCGTCCACCGCCCTCCGCAGGAACTCGAGCAGTTGGGCGCCGGACTTGGAGTCGAGGTTCCCGGACGGCTCGTCGGCGAAGACGATGTCGGGTCGGGAGGTCAGCGCCCGGGCCACGGCCACCCGCTGCTGCTGGCCTCCGGACAGTTCGGAGGGACGATGTCGCAATCGGTCTCCGAGGTGGAGAACGTCGACCACCCGCTCGAACCAGCCCTCCTGTGGTTCGATGCCGGCGATGTCGAGCGGCAGCGTGATGTTCTCCGAGGCGTTGAGGGTGGGGATGAGGTTGAACGCCTGGAAGATGAAGCCCACCCGCTTGCGCCGCAGGAGGGTGAGATCCTTGTCGGACAGAACCCCCAGGTCCTGGTCGCCGATGAAGATCTGACCGCTGGTGACCGTGTCGAGCCCGGCCAGGCAATGCAGCAAGGTCGACTTGCCCGATCCGGACGGTCCCATGATGGCGGTGAAGCGTGACTTCTCCAGTTCGACGGTCACGTCGTCGAGC
Source organism: Actinomycetota bacterium (assembly GCA_036745195.1). Classification (GTDB taxonomy): domain Bacteria; phylum Actinomycetota; class Acidimicrobiia; order Spongiisociales; family ZC4RG35; genus JBFHRE01. The sequence continues at coordinate 5,206 of DAIOGO010000042.1, forward strand.
GCCCGCACCTCGTCGGCTTCGGTTCGGTAGATCTTGGTGGCGGAGACGGCGCGAGCCGCAGGAGTGTCGGACATCGGCGGAAGGGTAGAGAGCCGCCGGAACTACTCCAGATCGTCGGTCGCCCACCTAGATTCGGAGACATGCCTCATTCATTCCAGGTCACCTTCGATGCACACGACCCGACCGCACTGGCACGTTTCTGGGCGGTGGCTCTCGATTGGATCGAGCAACCGCCCCCTGAGGGGTTCGCCACTTGGGACGAATTCGCCGATTCTGTCGAGATGCCCGTTGAGGAGCGCAACAACTACGGGGCGGTCATCAACCCGCAGGAGCCGGGCAAGCGGATTCTGTTCCAGAAGGTTCCCGAGGGAAAGACCGCCAAGAACCGGGTCCACCTCGATGTCCATGTCGGGGGTGACCATGGAGTCGATCGCGCCAAGAGGGCCGTCCGGGTGGAGGAGCACGTGAGCCGACTGCTGGCGGTGGGGGCGACCGAACTCGCCCGGCATGACGAATACGGCACCGCCTGGGTGGTCATGGCCGACCCGGAAGGCAACGAGTTCTGCGTGGTGTGAAGGCGCCTCCGGGCGGCCCCCGGGTGGTTCCGTCAGAGGGCGGGGTCGGCCCCTGCGAACCCGGTCTGACGCCACGCTTCGAAGACCACGATCGCCACCGAGTTGGACAGGTTGAGGCTGCGAAGCCCGGCCAGCATCGGAAGGTGGAGTACTCCGTCGAGCCACGGTTCCCGCAGGACCGCTTCCGGAAGGCCCACCGATTCCGGCCCGAACAGCAGTGAGTCACCCGGCTGGAAGCTCACGTCGGTGTAGCGGGTCGGTCCCGCCTTCGACAGGGCGAACACCCGGGCCGGCCGGGTTGTCTGGCGCCACGCCTCCAGATCGGAGTGGACCCGGATCACGGCCTTGTCCCGGTAGTCCATCCCGGCCCGGCGGAGCTTGGCGTCGTCGAGGTCGAAACCGAGCGGTTCGATCAAGTGGAGGGTGGAGCCGGTGTTGGCGCACAGCCGCATGGCATTCCCGGTGTTTGGCGGGATCTCGGGGTGGTAGAGGACGACGTTGAACACCTGCGACGGCGACTTTATGCGGTGAGCGGGCAGAAACCTGCCCGCTCACCGCGCAATTTCGGGTTCAGAACAGGGTGAGGTGGTTCGACTCGATCTCGCGCAGCCCGTCGTAATCGATCTCGATCGTCTCGATCTCTCGGGCCGCCGCCAGTCGGTGGGCCTGGGGGGCGATCGATTGGGCGACCAGGATCCCTCGCACCGGGGCGAGGCGCGGGTCGAGCCGGAGCCGCTCCAGGTAACGAGCCAGCTGTTCGACTCCGTCGATCTCGCCTCTCCGTTTCACCTCGATGGCGACGGTGCTCCCGTTGATGTCAGAACAGAGGAGATCGACCGGACCGATGTCGGTGGGGAACTCGCGGCGAATCAAGGTGAGCCCCTCCTCGATCACCCACGGCCGGTCGGCGAGAAGCACCTGGAGGTGGGCCTCGACCCCGTCCTTCTGGAGACCCGGATCGAGCCCGAGGTCATGCCGATAGTCCCCGTGGACGTGGTGGAGGGAGATGGTCAGCGTCTCACCTTTGGGGTTGGTGACGATCCACTCGGTGTCGGTTTCCACCACCGTGTTGGGCGCGTTCATCCAGTTGAGCGGCTTGTAGGCGCCACCGTCGGCGTGAATGGCGACGCACCCGTCGGCCTTGACCATGATCAGCCGGGTGGCCCGGGGGAGATGGGCGGAGAGCCTGCCCTGGTAGTCGACGGTGCACTCGGCGATCAGGACGCGCATGAGGACCGAAGGTTACTTCCCGGTAATTGCGCGGTGAGGTGGCAGAAATCTGCCACCTCACCACATAAAATCGCCTCAGCCGGCCAGGAGGTGGAGGGCGATGGCTTCGGCCAGGATCGACTTCTCGAGGTCGGCCAGGCTCTGACTCTCGTTGGGAGCGTGGATGGCCGAGGTGGGGTCGCCGGTGCCGGTGATCAGAATCGGCGCCCCCGGGAAACGGGTGGCGAAGTCGGCCACGAACGGGATCGAGCCGCCGGCGCCGATCGCCGCCGGGGCCACCCCGAACGCCTCCGCCATCGCCGTTCGCCAGGCGTCGGCGGCCGGTCCCTCCATCGTCATCGAGAAGGCGTCGCCCCCCTCGACCCCGCTGATCGTCAACTGGGCGCCCCACTCGATGTGCTCGAGGAGGTGGGTGCGGAGGGCCGTCATCGCCGCCCCGGTGTCCTGCCCGGGTGGGATCCGCATGCTCACCTTGGCCCGGGCGACCGGTACCAGCTGGTTGATCGCCTCTTTGAGCGGGGGAGCGTCGATGGCGAGAACAGAGATGGCCGGTTTGGTCCACAGTCGCGAGGTGAGGCCTCCCGAGCCGATCAGGTCGAGGCCGGGAACCGTCTTGACCTGGCCCCGCAACTCCTCCTCGGTCAGGTCGAGTGGCTCTGCCTCGGACGCCACCATCCCGGGGAGCGCCACGTCACCTTCCGGGGTGTGGAGGGTGGCGAGCAGACGGCAGAGCACCGTGAGTGCGTCGGGGATCGGGCCACCGAACTCCCCCGAATGGCACGCCTGCTCGGCGGTCCGGACCTCCACAGTCACCGCCACCAGCCCGCGCAGCGACACAGTGAGGGCGGGGTGTCCCTCGCGCCAGTTGCCGCCGTCGCCGATCACGATCACGTCGGCGGCGAGCAGGGCGGAATAACGGTCGAGGAAGTCGACCAGATGTGAAGATCCAACCTCCTCCTCGCCCTCCACGAAGACCTTGATCCCCACCGCCAGTTCGTCGCCAAGCGCCTCCACCGCCCCCAGGTGCATGATGAACCCGCCCTTGTCGTCGGAGGCGCCCCGGCCGAAGATCCGCCCGTCGGAGACGATCGGCTCGAAGGGACCTGCCGTCCACTCCTCGGCCGGTCCGGGTGGCTGGACGTCGTGATGGGCATACAACAGCACGGTGGGGGCGCCGGCGGGAGCCGGCTTGTGACCGAAGACGGCCGGGTGGGCCCCGTCCAGCTCGAGAAGTTGCACGTCGATGAACCCGGCATTCCCGAGCAGGCTTGCCACGGCCTCCGCCGAGTCCCGCAGTGGCTGGGCCGGGTATCCCTCGGCGCTCACCGACGGGATGCGGACGAGGTCCGAGAGGTGTTCGACCATGGCCGGGAACTGCTGGGTGACGCGGGAGCGAAGATCGTCGTACATTCGGCGAGGCTACACCTGCCCCGATCGGCTTCGACCCGGGCGCGACGGTATCCGGCCCGGGTCGCCTAGCCTGCCGCCGTGATCAGATTCCGTCTGGGGACCATCCCCGTCTCGATCAAGCCGACCTTCTGGATCGTGGCCGTCGTTCTCGGCCTGCCGGTGCCCGATCGGCACAGCAGCGAGATCGCCAGTTATCTGACCGCGTGGGTCGGGGTGGTGCTGTTCTCGGTCCTGGCCCACGAGCTGGGCCATGCCCTGATGGCGCGGCGGTTCGGGGCGGAGGCAGCCATCACCCTCCACGTGATGGGGGGCTACACCACCTGGACGACCCCCAATCCGATATCGCCGTTGCGACGGGTGCTGGTGGCTGCCGCCGGATCGGGGGTGGGGTTCGTGCTGGCCGGTCTGGTGTTCGGGGTCGTGCGTGGGTTCGACATCTCGATCCAGAGTCAGCTGGTTGCCTCACTGGCTTCGGCCTTCGTCTTCGTCAACCTGGTGTGGGGGGTCTTCAACTGGCTGCCGATCCGGCCGCTCGATGGTGGGCACATCCTTGCCGGCTTCCTCCAGGCCGCGCTGGGGCGGCGGGCGGCGATCGTCCTGGATGTGATCTTCCCGATCACCACCATCGCGGTGGGGCTGTTCGCCTACCGCCAGGGTCTGATCTTCGCCGCCTTCTTCTGCGGGTTCCTCCTCCTCGACGAGATCCGCAACTGGCAGGATCGCCGTCCGGCCCCGCCGCCTTCCCCGGGCGGCGGGGGGCTCCCACCCGCATTAGGTTGATCTCATGGAGTTCGCCTACACACCCAGGGTCCAGGAGTACCGGACCCGGCTTCTCGAGTTCATGGACAGCCACATCTACCCGGCCGAACCGGTCTATCGCCGGCAGATGGAGGAGGCGGGGGATCCCAACTTCGACCCACCGGTCATCGACGATCTCAAACGCGAGGCCCGGGCTCGGGGGCTGTGGAACCTGTTCCTGCCCGACCCCGAGGCGGGAGGCGGGCTCGGTGTCCTCGAATATGCCCCCCTCGCCGAGATCACCGGTCGGAGCCCGTGGCTGGCGCCGGAGGCGCTCAACTGTTCGGCACCCGACACCGGGAACATGGAGATCCTCCACATGTTCGGGAGCGCCGAACAACGAAGGCAATGGTTGGATCCCCTTCTGGAGGGCGAGATTCGTTCCTGTTTCGGCATGACCGAGCCCGATGTGGCGTCCTCCGATGCCCGCAACATCCGCACCAGGATCGAGCGGGACGGCGACGAGTACGTGATCACCGGTCGCAAGTGGTTCTCGTCGGGGGCGGCCGGTCCCCGCTGCCGGATCGCCATCGTGATGGGGATCACCGATCCCGACGCCGACCCCTACCGGCAACAGTCGATGGTGCTGGTGCCGTTCGACCGCCCCGGGGTCACGGTCGAGCGCCAGCCGACCGTGTTCGGGTATGCCGACCGGGGTGCCCATCCGGTGGTGCATTACGACCACGTCAGGGTGCCGGTGAGCAACCTCCTCGGCGAGGAGGGAGGCGGATTCGCCATCGCCCAGGCCCGGCTCGGACCCGGCCGCGTCCACCATTGCATGCGGGCGATCGGGGCGGCGGAACGATGTTTCGATCTGATGTGTCGCCGGGCCAAGGCCCGGGTGGCGTTTGGGAAGCCCATCGCCGAACAGGGTGTGGTCCAGGACTGGATCGCCGAGGCCCGCATCCAGATCGAACAGGTCAGGTTGCTGGTCCTCAAGACCGCCTGGCTGATCGACACCGTGGGCGTGAAGGGTGCCCGCATCGAGATCGCCGCCATCAAGGTGGCGGCCCCCAGGCTGCTCACGACAGTGGCAGATCGAGCGATCCAGGTGTTTGGCGGGGCCGGATTCACCGAGGACTTCCCGCTGGCCGAACTGTATGCGATGGGACGCTGGCTGCAGATCGCCGACGGGCCGGATGAGGTCCACAAGCGCTCGGTGGCGCGGGCCGAGTTGGGCCGCTACGAACCGGGAGAGGTTCCGCCGCCGTATCCGTTCGAGGATTGAGGGAACCGTTTCGGCCCTGCGTGCGTCGATCCCTGGAACAGAGCGGCTTGATGCGCTGTTTATCAGGGTTCATCGAAACTCATCCACACCATCCCGGGAGACATCTTGGAAGCCTTCGACACAATGGAGTTCTGGCGAGAGGAGGCCGTCTGCTTCGGGGTCGATGATGTCGACTTCTTTGCCGACGACGATGTCTCCACCATGCGGGCCAAGGCGCTGTGCGCCGGGTGCCCGGTGCGCGACGATTGCCTGGCCTTTGCGATCGAGACCAACCAGTCGCAGGGGGTGTGGGGTGGGCAGGGGCCGGCAGAACGGGCCAAGCTCCGCCGGCTGTGGCTGCGTGATCTGCGACGGGCGAGCTGACCCCGCCCGCCGGCGGTGGGAGCGTCACACGGTTACGGGGCGAGGAACAGCTCGGTCCATTCGGGCCTATCCGGCTGGGTGCCGTCGGCCAGCTGCTGGCGCCATTCCTCGTCTGTGAGACGTTCGCCTCGCGGCACCCAGAACTCGTAGTAGGAGTAGACGCCTCCCCGGGCCGCCTGGAAGCTGCCCTGGTCGTTTGGCACGATCACGTAGATGGAGTCGATGAACCCGGTTCCGATCTCAAGAGCTTCTTCGGGGTTGGACATGATGTCGGCGATGATCGCCGCCCAGCTGTCGGGGGATTGGGCGAACCCTCCGGGGGCGGGATCGGCGTCGGAGCTAAGAAGCCAGAGCAGCTCGAATTCCGCGCCGATGCTCTCCAACCACAGGTTGTCCTCGGGGGAGATCGGCCGGGCGGCGAGTTCGTCGAGGGCGAGCCGCTCGAACCGGTCGAACACTGTCACCAGCCGTTCGAGAAGGTCACCGACCCGAGGATCGAGCAGTTGCCGGGTCTCGAGGCCCGTTTGCAGGAGCCGGGCTGTGGCCGCCAGCCGGGCGTACACCACCGGTTCCGGTTCCACCCAGTGACGTGGTTCGGCCGGTACCAGCGGGGTCTCGCCTTCGGCAAAGGCCTGCTTGGCATAGAGGATGGTGTCGTGTTTCAGCTCGGCGTATGAGCCAAAAGCAGTGTTGTGTGATTTCGCAGTCCAGGCGTCGGACTGCATGAAGTCGGGGTAGGCGAGGCCATGGGTGATCCACAGCGGCTGGATCGCATGGAGCCAGGCGTCATAGACGGTGCCTGCCCAGCTATCCCGATCCGCCACCAAAGCCGTCATCGCTTCCAGTTGGCCGGGGTAGTTGGCAAAGGACTCCTCTCCCGCCTCGATCTGGCGCTGGTGCGCCCACTCGCTCCCGAATGTGGCCGCCACGTCCAGCGGCGAGGCCTTCAATCGTGGCTTCTCGGGGGTCCCGACGTTCGGGTAGATGAGCTGATCGACGATGAAGGAGTCGAGGACGAAGCGGGCTCCCATGATCCGGACCGACGCCTTCTCGGCGTCGATCTTCACAGCGCGCATCGACAACAGTTTCGCCTCGAGTTCGGCGAGTGCGCTGTCGGTGGCGAGTTGGTCGGGCCGTTCGCGCCATTCGGGTGAGATCTCGTCGGCTACCGCCGCCAGTTCGATCTGGGTGTAGTCGTCGGCCAGACCCACCAGAAAGGCGGTGGGCTCATAGATCTCGGTCCACGCCCGGATCAGGGTGTCGCTGCTCGTCAGCGCGCGGGCCAGCAGCAGTGTCTGGGCGTCAACCTCGAAGGCGGTCAGTCCGAGCGACGACATCGCCAGGAAGTACCTGGTCAGTTCCGGGGTGCGGGTGTAATGACCTCGGGGCTTGAAGAGGCTGTAGTCGACCGATACCCCGGTGGTGGGAGACACGCCGAGCCCGGCGTGGGCTTCGATCAGGTCGAGTTCGGCCTGGACCTCTTCCGGCAACGGCCCGACATCGAGGTCGAGGAGCGCCGCCAGCAGCCGGCCATAGAGAACCACCTTTCCTGAGGCGACTTCGAGGCTGGTTCCCGCCAGTTCCGTTGCCTGATCCTGGGCGGCCGTCAGGAACTCGGTGGCGAAACCCTCCAGGATCGGGAGCAGCACCTGTTGCTCGGTGTCGCGCAACGCCTTGGAGAAGACGAGATGCCAGGCGTGATAGGAGGCGTCGGTGGTCACGAACAGGGGTTGGCGCCCGGACATCTCCACGTGGCTGTAGACCTCGTGGAATTGGGCGTTACCGGACTCGACCACGGCAAACCCATTGGAGACGAGCAGATCCCGCGCCTCGGAGGGCACCTGGTCCTCCCACAACACCCCATCGAGGCTGGAGGGGGTGGTGGGGCCGGCGTAGGGCGGCGAGTCCCCGAGCAACGGTATCTCCGAGAAGGCGGCGAAGGCGGGCAGCTCCCGCGGCCTCAGCCCATCGTCGGTTCCCGGCGGGAGGGTGGTCGTGGGTGCGGGTGCAGTGGTCGTGACGACCGTGGTCGGGATGGTGGTGACGACCGGGTTGGTGGTGCAGGCAACGAGAAGCATCACCAGGGACACAACGCCGGTGGCTGCGACGGCGGGTCGGTGACGGCTGGGCATGACGGGCTCCTCTCCGTCGGGCCTGACTTGGAGATCCCGAAGCTCACGTTGTCAGACCGGGTTCATCGCCGCCAGAGACGGAAGCCCCTATGGCTCACCGGCGACCGATCACCACCGACTCCAAGAGGCCGTCGCCGTCCACGTCGGCACACGCCGGAGTCCCCGGTCCCGGGAGCCGGTCGGCCGCCTGGAGACCGAATTGACGCCAGTAGGCGGCCCCGGTGGCGACGATCTCCGAGCCATCCAGGGTCGAATAGGCCATGGCGATCTCGCCGTCGCAGGCAGCCACCCTTGCCACCGGCGCCGGCACCATGCCGGCGACCCAGATCGGGGTCAGATCATCCGCCCGGTAGATCCCGAGGTGGGGACTCAACCCACGGGCGTCGACCCAGTCGATGTCGGCCAGTCCCAGCCGGACCGGATGGGGACCGGGTACGTGTCGGAAGGAGACGACCACCTCGTCACCCTCTCCGGTGATGTTGCCAAGGGCGGAGGAGATGACCTCGCCCCATTCGAAGGTATCCGGGCCGGGCGCCGTTTGTGATGAGACCTCCGGCTCGGAGACCAGGTTCCACCACTCGCCGTCGAGGAGGACCGCGTTCCCCTCCGGGAGGCGCCACCCCTCGAAATGGACTCTGAGATCGCGGTGGGCCGTCGAGCCCACCCGGTAGGCGACCACTCCCTCGGGCCCGGCTCGGACTTCGAGGACAGCCCCCTGCCCGGTGAGCGGGCCTCGTTGGTCGAACAAGAGATTGCCCAGGCTGGTGGCGACGACCGACGTCCGGCGATCCCGGCGCGGGGTGGTTGTCACCGGTTGGACGACATGGGGACCGTGGCCCCAGACGACATCCGCTCCCCAGGAGGCCAGCTCGGCGGCCACCGCCACGATCCGGGGATCGGGCTCTATGAGGTATTCCACCCCGCCGTGGATGGAGACGATGAGCAGATCGGATCTCCCGGCCGCCTCCTCCACCAGCTGGTGGGCGGTGGCCGGGTCCCAGGCGGCGACTCCCGGCCCTGATTCCGCCGCCCCACCGGGCCCGGAGAGATCGAAGGCGAGCACTGCCACTTCCAGGTCATGTGCCCCCAGATTCACGGCGGCGCCGGCCGCCGTCAGGTTCTCGCCCGCTCCCACCGGCACCATCTGGGCTCCCCGAACCGCAGCGATGGTGTCGAGCAGGCCCTCCGGACCGGCGTCACCGGCATGGTTGTTGGCCAGTGACATCACGTCGAAGCCGGCGCCCGCCAGCAGCCGAGCAGTGGCGGGGTCGGCCTCGAGTGCATGGGGAGTGGGCGACGTATGGGCCCTGGCCGTCAAGGGCGACTCCAGATTCCCCATCGCCAGGTCGGCCCTGCGCAGGACCAACCGGCTCTCCTCGAACATCCCCACCGGATCGGCGGCGGCGATCGGCGCCACTCCTCTTCCCAGCATGATGTCTCCGACCAGGGCGATCGAAACGGTCGAACCCGAACCGGTCGTGTTGTTCTCACCGGCCATCAGCATCGACGACACCACGCTTCCCACCAGGGCAAGGACGACCAGCCTCCTGCCGGCGTTGGTGGTGGCTCCCTGGGTCCCGGCGGTCGTCGATCTCATCCTCGCCCAACCGTACGCACGGGGGGTGGAGGGTCGCCAGATTCCAAGGTCCTGCCGGTGTCCCGGGTCTTCGAGTCGATTCAGGGTTGTCCCTGGCTGCCGGTAGGGTCGCCTGATGCAATTCGACTTGACCTTTGACTACCTGTGCCCGTTTGCCCGCAACGCCAGCGAGGCGGTTCTCACTGCCGTGGCCGAGGACGTGGAGATCTACCCGCGATTCCGGCCGTTCTCGTTGACCCAGGTCCACGTCGAGGAGGGGGAGCCGGCCGTCTGGGATGAGCCGGTCGGGAAGTCGGGGGTCTTGGCGCTGCAGTGGGGGGTGGCGGTCCGAGATGGAGAACCTGCCCTCTTCCCGGCGGTTCACCGAGCCCTGTTCGCCGCCCGCCATGACCACGGGCTCGACATCAAGGACGAGCAGGTGGTGCGGGAGGCGGTCGGTTCGGCCGGCGCCGATGTCGAGAGGGCGGCGGAACTGGTCGCCTCCGGCGTACCGCTCAAGACCATCGGGGTGGAGCACACCGAGGCGGTCGAGCGATGGTCCGTATTCGGGGTTCCCACCTTCATCGCCGGCGACGAGGCCGTGTACGTCCGGTTCATGGAGCGGGGCCGGGTCGACGACCTCGACCGGGTGTTGGGGATGATCGAGTGGACCCGACTCAACGAGTTCAAACGAACTCGCGTGCCCCGCTGAACCAGCTGTCCTCCCGAACCCTGGGGTTCGCAGCTACACGTGGTGTGTTCCGCAGCCCACAGTTCGGTGGGTGCGGTTCAATCGAGTCGGCGGCGGATCGCCGGCTCGTCCTTGCCGTCGGCCCGGGGGACGGCGATGTGGACCAGGGCGTCTCCCTGTGACACCAAGGGGTTGAGGGTGCGGGCGATCACCGTCCCCGAGGCGTGGGCCTTGACCAAGGTGGGACGTCCCCCGAGGGCGTCACCGACGGTGCCGAGGCGTTGGCCCGCCTCCACTGTCTCGCCCAGTTCGAGCTTGAGCGTCAGGATCCCCGAACGGTTGGCCCGTACCCAGGTCGTCTTGTGGACGATCAGTGTCGGCTGGGGTGGTGGTGGTGTGTCCCAGCTTCCCATCCCCAATTCCTGCATCACCCGCAGGATCCCCGCCACCCCCGTCTCCACACTCTGCTCCTCGAACCGCTGAACCGAGCCCGACTCGTAGACGAGGACCTTGATGCCCATCTCGGTGGCGGCCTGACGGAGCGACCCGTCCCGGACCCGGGCATGGATCGTCACCTGTGGTCCGAAAGCGGTCGCCAACCGGCGCGTCTCCGGGTCGCTGAGATCGGCCCTGACCTGGGGCAGATTGGTCCGGTGTCCGGCGGCGGTGTGCAGATCGATCCCGTACTGGCACTTGCCGACGACCTCGGTCATGAACAGGTGGGCCAGCCGTGAGGCGAGCGAACCACGGTTGGACCCGGGAAAGGAGCGGTTGAGATCGCGACGGTCGGGGAGGTTGCGTGTCTGGTTGAGGAACCCGAACACGTTCACGACGGGGACGGCGATGACCGTTCCCGACAGACGCCGGGCTTCGATCCGGGGGAGCACCCGACGGATGACCTCGACCCCGTTGATTTCGTCGCCGTGCACGGCCCCGCTCAGCCAGATGGTCGGCCCGGGCTTGCGCCCGTTGACGATCGAGATCGGGATCGACTCCCAGGTTCCGGTGGGCAGCCGGGCAAAGCGCAGATCGAACTGCCTGGACCGGCCAGGCCCGACCGTCTCCTTTCCGATGGTCACCGGCTCAGCCGCGTCCCTTGTCACGAGTCCTTCCCGGCTTGGCGTTCGCCTCGATGTACTCGATGATCTTGCCGGCGATGTCGAGGCCGGAGGCGCCCTCGATGCCCTCCAACCCCGGCGAGGAGTTCACCTCGAGGACGAGCGGTCCGTGGTTCGATTGGAGCAGGTCCACTCCGGCGACGTTGAGACCCATGACCCGGGCGGCCTTGATCGCCGTGGCCCGCTCCATCGCCGTCAGCTTGACCTTCTCGGCCGTACCGCCCCGGTGGAGGTTGGAACGGAACTCGCCCGGGGGCGCCTGGCGGCGCATGGCCGCCACCACCCTGCCACCGACAACGAAGGCGCGGATGTCGGCGCCCTTGGCTTCTTTGATGAACTCCTGCACGAGGATGTTCTCGTCGAGCTGGCGGAAGGCGCCGATCACCGACTCGGCCGCCTTCTTCGTCTCCGCCAGAACCACCCCCAACCCCTGGGTCCCCTCGAGCAGCTTCACCACCACCGGTGGACCGCCCACCACTTCCAGGAGGCCGTCGATGTCCTGGGTGGAGTGGGCGAAGCTGGTCACCGGTAGTCCGACCCCCGCCCTGGCCAGCAACTGCAAGGAACGGAGTTTGTCGCGACTCCGGTCGATCGCCTGCGACTCGTTGAGGGGGTAGACCCCCATCATCTCGAACTGGCGGACCACGGCGGTGCCGTAGAAGGTGTAGGTGGCTCCGATCCGGGGGACGATGGCGTCGAAGTGGAGGTCCTCGCCCCGAAACAGCACTTTCGGCTTGGCCGAGGTGATGTTCATGTAACAGCGCAGGTAGTCGATCACCCGCACATCGTGCCCGCGCTCCATCGCCGCCTCTTTCAGCCGGTGGGTGGAATAGAGGCGGGGATTACGCGACAGGATCCCGATGTTCAATGTCACTCCTTGCGAGGATCGGTGCCGCCGAGGTACGACCGGCCGGGGTCGATCACGAGGCGCTTGCGGAGGGCTTGTCGGCCGAGGAGCATACGGAATCCCATCTCATCCCGACGAGTCAGGTTCAGCTCGATCCGCCACAACCGCCCGTTCCAGCGAAGCCGGGTGCTGATGACGGGTCTGGTTTCGGAGCGTCCGCCAGGATTGCGCACCACCCGCTCGGCCACCACAGGCATCTCCACCACCGGACCGGATCGGGGCGGCTCGGGCCGGAAGCGGACCATCTCCACGCCGTCGACCGAGTACCGCTCCATGCCGTAGGCGTGGAGCGAGGACGAGCGGGCGCCGGTGTCGATCTTGGCGCGGATCCGGTCCACACCCAGTTCAGGGAGCCCGACCCACTCCCTCCACCCGATCACCTGTTTCTCAGACGTCATGACCGAGCTGTTCCGGTGCCAGGCCGGCGGCGACCCGGGCCGCCAGCCAGGTGGTGATCGGTACGGCCGCCACCAGACCGATCGATCCGACGGCCGTGCGGATGATTTCGGTGGCGACCACCTCGGAGTTGGCCACGATGCCGAGCGACTGGCCGGAGAGGGCAAAGAGCAGGAGGAGCGGCATCGAGGCGCCGGCGTAGGCGAGGAGCAGCGTGTTGACGGTGGAGGCGATGTGGTCGCGTCCGACCCGGAGCCCGGCCCGGTACAGGTCGCGGCGGGCGAGCGACGGGTTGGCCCTGCGCACCTCCCACACGGCCGAGGCCTGGGTGACGGTCACGTCATCGAGGGCGCCGAGCGCTCCCAGCACGATGCCGGCCAGCAGGAGACCGGTGACGTCGAACTGATCGATGAAGGTGAGGTAGAGGCTCTCCTCGGAGGCAAACCCGGAGAAGCGGGCCAGTTCCACGGTCAGAGCCGACAAGCCGACCGTGAGCAGCAGTGCGGTGAAGGTGCCGACGACCGCCACGTGGGTCAGTGAGTTCCACCCATGAGCGATGTAGAGGGCCAGGAAGCCGATGGCTCCGGCGCCGACCGTTGCCACCAGGATCGGGCTGGTTCCCTGGAGGATGGCCGGGACGATGAAGGCGACCAGCACCACCAGGCTGGCAGCGAGACCACCCAGCGCCGCCAGACCGCGCAGCCGGCCGAGGGCGACCACCGCCAGCGCAAAGGCGAGCGCCACCCCCAGCAGGAGCGGGCGTCGCTCCCGGTCTGCGTACTGGTACTGGAAGAGGGCTTCGGCCTCCGGCCGGTAGGAGAGGACAACGATCTCTCCCACCTCGAAGCGGGGGGTGGTGGGGAGCTGCTCGAACTCCTTGGCATCGCGGGTGCCGGGAAAAGGGCCCTCGAGCAGCCGGAAGATCACACGGGAACACTCGAACTCGGCATTGTAGGAACAGGCGCCATCGCTCACGTCCTCGACCTCGGCCCGGTGGACCTGGTCGGTCACCCCCAGCTCCGAGAGGTCGGCGGTCAGCGGCTGGCGGGGCCACAGCAGCA
>DAIOGO010000043.1:0-18557 GCA_036745195.1 Actinomycetota bacterium
CGATCGTCGTCCGATCGTCTCCAAACTCGTCGGATCGTGCCCACCGGCCACTCCCGTCGGTGGCGTCTCCCGGGCATCGATTCCGGTTCCCAACCACAATATGTTGTGGTCCTCGTGCTTGCGGACACCACATCTTGGGGGCTGGGCGTACGACTGTAATTACACGGCTGTGGTTCCGCAACGTTTTTCGGTGGGAGATTTCGCGAGCAGGCTGATCGTCCCGTCCGGCACCGTCGGATCCGGTTTTGCCGCCACCGGAGGGGACCATACGACGCTCGGGTCGGGGCGCGAAAACCCACCACGAGGCTGCATTTCGCGAGCGTCCAGCCGATCGGGTCCGGTTTGGGGCCAATGACCGCAGGAGGGGGCCTTCGGACCCTGTATTCCGGTGGCGTGGTGCCATACCCTTGGCTGCGAGCGGTATCGAAAGGACGATTCATGCGAAACTCACGGATCACGGTGGTGCTGGGCGCCGTGCTCATCCAGATCTGTCTGGGGGCGATCTACGCCTGGTCGGTGTTCACACCGGCGTTGACCGAGGCAGGGTGGACCCGCACCCAGACCCAGGTGGTCTTCTCCGTCGGCCTGGCCATGTTCGCCATCGTCATGATCCTCGCCGGACGCAAGCTCAAGACCTGGGGCCCGCGCCGGTTGGCGACCGGCGGCGGTCTTTTGCTGGGCACGGGATACGTGGTGGCCGGTCTGGGCGGCGGCACCTCGTTCTGGACGGTGCTTCTGGGGGTGGGGATCCTCGGCGGCGCCGGGATCGGTCTCGCCTACGTGGTTCCGATCGCGGTGGGGATGCGGTGGTTCCCCGACCGCAAGGGTCTGATCACCGGGGTGGCGGTGGCCGGCTTCGGGTTCGGCGCTCTCGGCTGGGTGAAACTGGCGGGCGAGTGGGGGGACCTGATCGCCACCCGGGGGCTTGGCTCGACGTTCACGATCTATGGCGTGGCGTTCGCCGCCCTGGTCCTAGCGGCCAGTCCGGCGATGCGGATGCCACCGGCCGGCTGGCTCCCGGCCGGGTTCAACCCTGCCCCCGGATCGGTCGGTGAGGAGTTCCAGCCACGGGAGATGTTGCGCACGCCCCAGTTCCACCTGATCTCGCTCACCTTTGCGGTGAGCGCCGGCGCGGGCCTGATGGCGATCGGGTTGATGAAGCTCTATCCGATCGAGGCCCTGATGGCGACGGGCAAGGGCCAAGCGGAGGCGAGCGCCATCGCCGGGACGGCAATGGCGGTGTTCTTCAGCCTGGCCAACGGGATCGGACGGCTGGCCTGGGGGGCCGCCAGCGATCGGCTCGGCCGGAAGCGCTCGATCGTCCTGATGGCGGCAACCCAGGGTGTGTTCCTGTTGACGTTCACCCTGATGGCGGGCAGCGAATACTGGCTGTATCTGGGGGCGGCGTTGATCGGCTTCAACTTCGGGGGGAACTTCGCCCTCTTCCCCGCCCTGACCGCCGATGAGTTCGGCGACGGGGCCGTGGGTCGCAACTACCCCTGGGTTTTCCTCTCCTACGGGGTGGGGGGCAGCGTGTTCCCGATACTGGGAGGATGGTTGGGTGATCTGGGGAACTTCCCGCTGGCGTTTGGGATCTGCGGGGTGGCGTGCCTGATCGGGGCAGTGGCGTCATTCCTGGTGTTCCCACCCCATCACGACGAGGCTGCCCAACCGTTCACGGTGTCCCGTTTCGTCCACAACGCCCATCTCTTCGAGGAGCAGGACACGCGCTGAAGCGGGGCCGCCGCTGTCGAATGTTCAGCGGGAAAGCATGAGCCGGAACACGTTGCGACCGTTGGCCCGGGTCACATCCAGTGTTCCGCCCATCAACCCGGAGAGGGTGCGGGCGACCGCCAGGCCGAGCCCGATCGACCCCGACGGCACGTTCTCTTGGCGGATGCGCTCGTAGGGAAGGAACATCCGTTCCCGATCGGCTGGGCTGAGTTCCGGCCCGTCGTCGGCCACCTCGAGGATCGCCACCGAGCCCTCTGTCCTGGTTGTCACCTCGACGCTGGCGCCGCCGTAGCGGATGGCGTTGGAAACCAGGTTGCGGATGATCTGGCGCAATCGTTTCGGATCGGCCTGGGCCGGCGCCGGCTCGAGATCGACCGCCACCTGTGAGGTCCAGTCGTGGGCCTTGACCACCGCCGCCGCCTCCTTCGCCAGGTCCAGCGGCTCCATCACCACCTTCACCTCCGAGAGATCACCCCGGGCAATGACCAGCAGGTCATCGATCAACCCGGCCAGCTCGTTGCTTTGGGAGGCGATGGTCAGATGAATGTCCTTGAGGTCCTGTTCGTCGAGCTGACCGTCGGCCAGCAGGTTGGCGAGGCCCACCACCGCGGTGAGGGGGGTGCGGAGTTCATGGGCAACGCTGGCGACAAACCGGTCCTTCGATTTGAGATGGGCTTCCAGTTGCCGCTGGGTGCTGCGCAGTTCGGTCACGTCCTGGATCACGACCATCACCTCGTCGAAGGCAGGCACCCCGGCGATCTCGGGAACGTTCCAGTGGATCACCGTGGATCGGGGCTCACCGGTACGGCTCAGTTCGTCGATCTCGATCGACACCGTGAGCTTGCCCTCCCAGATCGCCACCAACTCGTTGACGAACGCCTGGCGGGTGGCGTCGGCCAGTCTCGCCGCCAATACCTGGCTGGCGGCGACATTGTCGAGATCGAGAAACCCACGGTCGTAGACGTGGCGGTAGGCAGCCTGGTTCGAGATGAGGACCTTGGCACCCGAGATCAGGCGGGCGACCTCATCGGGGTGTTCCTCCAGATGCTTTCTGATGTCGGTGACTCCTTCGGCTCGCAGCGCTTCGAGCATGGCCAGCGTCTCGGAGAAGGTCTCGAACTGGATCGGGACGGGGCCGTATTCGACCAGGCGTTGCAGTCGCTCCTGATCGAACTCGGTGGGGGTGGTCGGCCGCCCCGGTTCGGTGGTGGGGGTAAGCGTGCACATGACCAGGGTTTGCGCCTCTTCCTGGATGGCGATCAATCGCGCCTGACATTCGCGTCCCCCCTTGAGCAGACGCAGTGGCATTGGTGGCGGTGCCGGCCTGGACCTCGGCGAAAAAGGCGTTGAGCAGCCAGTCGCCCACCCATTCGGGGAAGTTGGTCTCACCGAACTCGAGCGGGCCACACCATCGGACGGCTTCCGCATTCGCCTCGAGGACGGTGCCATCCACGTCCAGCACCATCAGCCCGGCCGAGGAAGACCGGTAGGCGGCGCCGATGAGGCGGGTCGTATCGAGTTCGCTCCGTTCCAAACGTCTGCCTCGCGTGACTCAGGTTCCGGTGACGGGGGAGATCGCCCAGTGAATCCGCAGGGCGCGGGCGAATCCATCGGCCGCCTCGTTGATGAAGGAACCCTCCGGAAGGAACTGGCCTCCGAAGATGAAAGCGAGTGCACCCACCAGGGCCAGGGCCAGGATCCGGACGAACAACCGCATTCCGGTGCAGGATATCGGCCTTCAGGCGCCCATCCAGCGCAATCCGGCGGTGGCCGCCGCCGCCACCAACACCGTCACGAGGAAATTCGCCCTGAATCGCAGCGCCAACCCGGCCGCCACCAGGCCACCCACCCGGGCATCGAACACGAATCCGGCTCCCTCGGCCACCGACGAGACCAGCACCAGTGCAGCCAGCAACGGGGCCGGCACCAGTTCGGCGAGTCGCTCCAGGGCCGCCGGCAACCGGCGGTCGCCGCCCAGGAACAGGGGGCCGAACGACTTGAGGCCATAGGTGATCAACCCGAGACCGAGGAAGGCCATGGTGGCCGCTCTCATGCCTGCCGCCCTCTGGCGAAGAGCACCGCCCCGGCGGCCAGCACGATGGGGATTCCGGGGGGCGTGAACGGAACCGTCACCGCGGCTATGGCGAGGCCGATCAGCGCGATCCTGCGCAGGTGCGGTTGCTGGAGTCGGGGCCACAGCATGGCGAGGAAGGCGGCGGGGATGGTGGCGTCGAGCCCCCACGCCTGGATCTTGTCGCCGAGCGAGGTGGCGGCGAAGAAGCCGACCAGGGTGGCCAGGTTCCAGAGGACGAAGACCGCCAGCCCGGCCGAGAGGTATCCGTAGCGGCGCAACACCGGGTCGGATTGGGCGACCGCCACCGCGGTCGACTCGTCGATCATCCACTGGGCGGTGAGGGCCCGGAACCAGCGAGGTCCCGCCAGGGTGGGAGCGAGCAACACTCCGAACGCCAGCGCCCGCAGGCTGAGTAGGGCCCCCCCGGCGATGGCGGTGGCCACCGTCCCACCATCGGAGAGGGCGCCCACCGCCGCGAACTGGGCGCTTCCCCCGAACACGATCGTGGAGAAACCGGCCGCCTCCCACCACAGCAGTCCCGCCTCCTTGCAGGCGACACCGAAGGCCACCCCGAAGGGCACGGTCGACAGGGCGATCGTCAGCGCCTGGATGCGGATGGCTCGTTTGGGCATGGGGGGCGAGGCTACCGGGCGATGTGAACAGCTTCGAAACAAACCCGGTGTCCGCTGTCGGTACCGGTCCACACCCCATATCCTCTCCTGAATGGAGACGCTGGAACAGGGTCAGACAACCTCGCTCCCCCCGGCTTCCGGGGCCGGATTGGCCCGGTCGATCGCCGGGGTGGTCAGCGTCGCTCTGTCATTATCGGTATCCGAGTTGCTGGCCGGTCTGTGGTCGTGGCTGCCTTCGCTGGTGTCGGGGATGGCCACCTTCGTGATCGACACGGTCCCCAAGCCCGTCAAGGACTGGGCTATTCGAACCTTCGGGGTGAACGACAAACTGGTGCTCGGCATCGGGATCGTGACGGTGGCGCTGGTGATCGGCAGCCGGCTCGGGAAACGGTCGGTGACGCCGGTGTTCGGGCTCTTCGGTTTGTTGGCAGCCCTGGCCTCCGCCCGCTCACCCCAGGTGGCTTTGGCGCCGGCCCTTGTCAACGGCTCGCTGGCGGCGGCGCTGGGGGTGGGCGCCTGGAAGTGGTTCGATCGGCGTCCCACCGAAACCGACCCCGACCGGCGCCGGTTCCTGGCCCAGACCGGCGGGCTGCTGGCGCTGGCGGTGGTCGTGGCCTGGGGGGGAAGGGCCCTGGCCGAGCGGGCCCGGCGGGTTCTCGCCCGCCGGGAGGAGGTCGAGTTGCCGGTCCCCACCGAGGTGGTGGCAGCCCCGGCGGTGGAAGCCGTCTTCGACGTGCCCGATCTCTCGCCCCTGATCACCCCCAACGACAGGTTCTACCGGATCGACACCGCCCCCTTCAACCCTCCCCAGGTCGACCTGTCCACCTGGTCGCTGGCCGTGACCGGGATGGTGAATCGCCCGATCCAGTTCAGCTACGACGATTTGCTGGCGATGCCGCTGGTCGAACGGTATGTCACCCTGTCCTGTGTCTCCAACGAGGTGGGGGGCAAGCTGGTGGGCAACGCCCGCTGGCTGGGATACCCGCTGGCGGACCTGCTCAATCGGGCCGGAGTGCAGGACGGCGCCGGCCAGGTGGTGGGCAGGAGCGTCGACGGGTTCACGGTCGGCTTCCCGGTGGAGGCGGTGTTCGACGGGCGGGAGGCGCTGCTGGCGGTGGGGATGAACGGCGAACCGCTGCCGTTCGAGCACGGCTTCCCGGCCCGGTTGGTGGTGGCCGGGTTGTACGGGTACGTCTCGGCCACCAAGTGGCTGTCGGAGATCGAGTTGACCACCTGGGACGGGTTCGACGCCTACTGGATCCCGCGTGGGTGGGCCAAGCAGGCGCCGATCAAGACCCAGTCGAGAATCGACACCCCCAAGAACCGAGGCTCGCTCGCGGCGGGGGTGGTCCCGGTGGCCGGGGTGGCATGGGCGCCCGATCGGGGGATCGCCCGGGTGGAGGTGCAGGTGGGCGAGGGCGAGTGGCGGGAGGCCGAGGTCAGCGTCCCGATCAGCAAGGATTCTTGGGTGCAATGGAAGCTGGCCTGGGAGGCGGGTGCGGGCACCCACACCCTCCGGGTCAGGGCGACCGACGCCGACGGTGCCACCCAGGACGAAATCGAACGTCCCCCCGCCCCCGACGGAGCCACCGGCTACCACACGATCACGGTTGAGGTCGTGTAGTCAAACGACGGCCGCACTGCCAAGCCCGGCCTCGGTGCCGGTCGAATAAACTCTGGTGGTGGCCGCCCTCTCGGTCGGGATCAACATCGGTACCTCGCCTCCACTCGGGCTGTCGCGGATCACTGCCCGGCTGGCGGGTTGGATGGGGGCCGACGTTCTCTGGCTGGTCGACCACTACACCGGATGGTTTCCGCAGGAGTTGTGGACCCCCGACTTCACCTGGCTGGCGCGGCGCGGCGGCAGCCAGGACGCCTACTTCGACTGGCAGGTGATGGCCGGTTACCACGCCGCCCGGCTCCCCGGCCGGCGGCTGGGAGTGGGGGTGACCGAACCGCTCCGGCGCCACCCGGTGACCCTGGCCCAGGCCGCTCTCACCCTCTCCCACCTGTCCCGTCGGCCGTTCATCCTCGGGATCGGGGCGGGCGAGGCGGAGAACACGGTGCCCTATGGGGTCGAATTCGACCGCCCGGTGGCCAAGCTGGAGGAGGCGCTGCAGATCATCCGGCTTTGTTTCGAGTCACTGGGGCCGGTCGACTTCGAGGGCCGGTTCTTCCGGCTCGATCGGGCCATCCTCGACGTGGCCCCGGGGCGGGGTGGCCAGCCCGAGATCTGGGTGGCGGCCCACGGTCCCCGCATGCTCCGGCTCACCGGTCTCTACGGCGATGGCTGGTATCCCACCCTACCGATGGCTCCCGACGAGTATCGGGAGTCGCTGCGGTCGGTGCGGACGGTGGCCATCCAGCAGGGGAGGGATGGCGCCGGGATCAAGGCGGCCATGCAGGCGTTCTATCTGGCCGCCCCCGATCGGCCCACCGCCGAACGCTGGCTCGAGCACCGGGCGATCCGGTTTCTCGCCCTGCTCGCCCCCGATGCCATCTGGCAGAAGGCGGGGATCCGGCATCCACTCGGTGAGGGGTTCCGGGGGATGGTCGACTTCGTCCCCTCCCACCATCAACCGGCGGCGATCGAGGCCGCCATCGAGGCGGTGCCGACCGAGGTGCTGGCCGACTTCCTGCTGTGGGGGACCCCCGACGATGTGGTCGGGCGGCTGCGGGCACTGGGCGAGGCCGGGTTGGAGCACGTCTCCCTCGCCCCGGTCGCCCCCCTCGTCTCCCGCCGGGCGCTGCTGTTCACGCTCCGCACCCTCCCCCAGATCGCCGCCCGCCTCCGCCAACCGGCCTGAACCGGTCGCTAGGTCTCTTTTCGGCTTGTGGTTGATCGTTCATTGGTTCAAGGTTCAAGGTTCAAGGTGCCAAGTTCCAGGTTCCCTTCAACCTTCAACCTGGGACTTTCAACTTGAACCGTTGGGAGCCAGATCCACTGCCGAGATCGCCCACCCCAGTCCGTGGAGGGGGTCGGAGACGGCGAGACGGAGATGCCAGCCGGATTCGTCGCCGTCCGACCACACGAACCAGGCCAGTTCGTCGATCGCCCGGCCCAGCCCGTCGGGTTCAGCCGGCCAGTCCACCCCGGACAAGGCCGCCGCCGCCCACCAGGCCGAGTACCGACCGGCGGCCGCTCCTCGTCTCCGACCGTGGGCCCCACTCGATGCCGCCGCCCACGCCATCCAGGCCAGGGCGGTCGAGGGTTCGATCGCGGCGATCCAGGCCCTACCCACCCCGAGGGCGGCGATGGCACCAGTGGCGTCTCCGTTCACCGCCCGCGCCTCGGCCCGACCAGTCGACTCCTCGACCCAGGGGGCGGTGAGATTGAGGAGTGCCTCGATCGTCTCGTCGTCGTCCGCCGGCGAGTGGCCCGAGAGTTCGGCCGCTTGGAGGGGCCGGGAGGAGGGAGAGGGTGTCTCCACCCGATCCGACTGGTACTCGGCCAGGCAATATCCCGGCTCCCAATCCTGAATGGTGTGGGGGATCTCGTACACCGGGTCGTCGATCTCGCTCTCGTCGATGAGGTCTCCGCGGATGGCGCGCTCGTGGGCCACGATCGACCGATGGGGGCCGTGTCCCAGATGGGGGGCGATCTCCACCCAGGTCCGGTTCTGGGCGACCACTTCGGTCAGTGGTCCCAGTGTGAAGCGGGTGGGACCCTCGGCCACCGCCGCCCCGGCCAGATCGTGCGGCCCCTCCAGCGCCAATCGGAAGCGAATGTGCTCGTCGATCGCCCACAGTTGCTTGCCCCGTTCGAGGGCGGCGGACAGGTGGGGGCGGAGCCCGACCAGGTCGTCCCAGCGGCGGGCGCCGCACCAGCCATCGATGATCCGCAGCAGGGAATCGGTGTCGGAGGCTTCGACCGCCTCCAATGCCTGTCGCTCGATCATGAACCGGTCTCGGCCCGCAGATGAGGCTGGCCGGCCCAATCCGACCATGAGCCCTCGTAGAGGAGGCCTCCCTCGATCCCGGCGATCTCCATGGCGAGCAGGTCGTGGCAGGCGGTGATCCCCGAACCGCAGTAGGCGATGGGAGCGGGAGGGAGGGCGGCGAACCGGGTGGCCAGGTCCTCCCGGCTGCGGAACAGCCCGTTGTGATTCAGGTTGCCGGCGTAAGGGAGGTTGACCGCCGACGGGATGTGTCCCGCTCTCGGGTCGATCGGCTCGAAGTCGCCCCGAAACCGTTCCGGGGCCCGCGCATCCACCAGCCGGCCGGTCCCGATGGCGCCCTCCACCTGTCGCCGGTCGACCGTCCCCGACCATTCCGTCACTCTCGGGTAAGTCGTGGGTTTGACCTCGGTCGGTTCGGCCGTCACCGGGAGCCCGAGGCGGATCCAGGCTTCGATCCCGCCGTCGAGGACCGAGACCCGCGGGTGACCGATCGATCGAAGCATCCACCACATCCGGGCGGCGACCGAACCGCCGCTCCCGTCGTACACCACCACGTGCGTGTCGGGGGTGATCCCCAGGTGCCCCAGGTTTTCGCAGAAGTCCTCGGGCTTGGGGAGCGGGTGTCGCCCCGGGCCCCAACTTCCCGTGAGCACGGTTTCCAGGTCGACGAACACCGCTCCCGGGATGTGGGCCTCCCGGTACTGGTGCCAGCCGAGGTCGGGGTCGTCGAGGTACCAGCGGGTGTCGCAGATCCGGGGGAGGTCGTCGAGGGCGGCCAGCGTGGTTGCGCTCATCAATGGCATCAGGAACCACCCCGGAAGAATCGGGCGACGAGGTTGAGGAGGATGCTGCCGACCACACTCACGATCAGCATCGAGGTGATCGGGATGAAGACGGTGGTGCGCTCACCCTCAGAGCGGATGTCACCCGGGAGCCGGCCGAACCAGCCGAACAGGCCGAGACGGACACCCACTCCGACCGCTACCAACGCCACCCCCACCGCGATGAGCAGGTTGCCGGCTCTCATGCCTCTTCCGGTTCTTGCTTTTCGTCCTCGGTCGATCTGAGCTCTTCGCCCAGGTCGTCGAACGTTCGGGCCACCGCCGCCAGGAACGAGGCGGCCGCTTCCTTCATGCGGGCCCGGGTTTCGGGGTCGCGGAGCGATCTCCCGAGCGATTCGGTCATCGACTGGGCGGCATGACCGAGGGTGCGGAGGGCTTCTCCCACCGTCTCCTGGTTGGGCCCGTTCTCCCCCACCAGTTCCTGGTACTGGGCCTTGAGGGTGGCGGTGAGACTCGCCCATTGATCGCTCGCCCTGAGCCAGGGGTCCTCTCTAGAGTCGGTGTCGTGCGCGTCCACCTGCTCGATGGTACCTATGAGTTGTTCCGGGCTCATTTCGGCTTCCCGCCGAGGGAGACCCCGGACGGTCGCCAGATCGGGGCGGTGCGCGGGATCATCGACACCACGCTGGCCCTGCTGATGGATCCGGAGGTGACCCACGCCGCCGTCGCCACCGACCAGGTGATCGAGTCGTTCCGCAACGACCTGTTTGCCGGCTACAAGACCGGCGCCGGCGTCGATCCCGAACTGATGGCCCAATTCCCGATCGCCGAGCGGGCGTTCCGGGCGATGGGGGTGGTGCTGTGGCCGATGGTCGAGTTCGAGGCAGACGATGCGCTGGCCACCGGCGCCGCCCGGTTCAAGGATCAGGTCGACGAGGTGGTGATCCTCAGCCCGGACAAGGATCTCGCCCAGTGCGTGGAGGGGGAGCGGGTGGTGACCTTCAACCGGCGGGAGCGTGCTCGTTACGCCGAAGCCGATGTCATCGCCAAGTTCGGGGTGCCCCCCGAGTCGATCCCCGACTACCTGGCGCTGGTGGGCGATTCGGCCGACGGGGTGCCGGGGCTGCCCGGGTGGGGGGCGAAGTCGGCGGCGGCGGTGCTCGCCCGGTATCTCCACCTCGAGCACATCCCGGATTCGGAGACCGAATGGGAGGTGACCGTTCGGGGGGCTTCGAAACTGGCGGCGACCCTTCGAGAGATGCGACGCGAGGCGACCCTCTACCGCACGTTGACCACCCTGGTCACCGACGTCCCCCTCCCCGAGTCACTCGAGGATCTCCGCTGGCGGGGGGTCGACCGGCCCGCTTTCGAGGAGTTGTGCGCCGAGCTCGGCTTCGAGCGGACGATCCTGCGGGACCTGCCCGTCCGGAGCGGGTGATCGCCGATGGCTCGCAACGTCCTCGGCTCCGAGATGATGCCCTGTTCGATCGAACCGCTCACCGGCTTCTACCGCGATGCCTGCTGCAACACCGGCCCCGAGGACCTGGGGGTGCACACCGTCTGTGTCGAGGTCACGGCCGATTTCCTCCGGTTCTCGCAGGCGGCCGGCAACGACCTCTCGACTCCCATGCCGGCTTACGGGTTCCCGGGACTCGTGCCCGGCGACCGCTGGTGTCTGTGCGCCTCCCGCTGGCAACAGGCCTTCGAAGCCGGGCAGGCGCCCCGGGTGATCCTGGTGTCGACCCACGAACGTTCACTCGACTTCTGCCGTTTGGCAGATCTGGAGCAACACGCCCTGTGAAGGTCCCCGGATGGCATTTTATGTGGTGAGAGAGCAGAAATCTGCTCGTCTACCGCATAAGAACGCATCCTGGAGCCGGAGCCGCCGTCAGTCCCGGCGGCGGTACCAGTAGCGGTAGGCCTCCTCGAACCCGAGTGAGCGGTAGAGGGCCACCGCCGCCGCGTTGTCTTCCTCCACCTGGAGGTAGGCCTTCTCGGCGCCGCCCCGGGCCGCCCAGTCGAGCATCCCCTGGCTCACCCTCCGACCCAGCCCCAACCGGCGGCGGTCCGGGTCGACCGCCACATTGAAAAGACCGGCCCAGCGGCCCTGGAGCACCGCCGTGCCCACCGCCGCCTCCTCGACAAGGAAGGTGGCGTGGGGAAGGGAGAGGACGGCCAGGCTCTCGCTGATCTCCGCCGCCCGGGCCGGCCCGGCGGGACGGAAAGCGGCGTATCGCTCGAGCCACCCGGCGGTGACTCCTGCCAGGATCTCGATCCGCTGCTGGTCGCCCGATCGCACCGGGGCCTGCATCACCACGATCTCCTCCGACCGGTCGTACCCGCGGGCGAAGAGCAGGTCGTCCAGTTCGGTGTCGAGTGGAGTGAGACGAAACACCACCTGGCGCCGGCGGGCGCGGTAACGACGCTCGACGGTCTCCACCGCCTCGAACATCTCGAAGGGAACGTGACCGAAGGTGGTGACCGAGTTCATCCTCCCCACCTCTCCCCGACCGAGGTTGACCGACCACCCTGCCACGGACGACGCCTCAGCCGCCGGGGCCGCCGCCCAGCCGAGACGTTCGATCTCGACGATCACCGCCCGAGCCACGTCAGGGCCGATCGGGCCGCCAGATGCCCGCACATGCCGTGGGTGCCGGCTCCGGGCGGGGTCGATGCCGAGCAGAGGAACACACCGTCGAGCGGGGTCGAATAGGGATCGAGGGCGGGAAACGGTCGGAAGATGAGTTGACGCATCGTATGGGCGCCCCCGGCGATGTCGCCTCCCACGTAGTTGGGGTTGTGGGCCTCGAAGTCGGCCGGGGTCATCACGTGGCGGCCAACGACCAGATCCCGGAACCCGGGGGCGAACTCCTCCAGCCGGTCTTCGATGGTGGCGGTGAAGTCGACCCGGCTGGCGTTGGGCACGTGCGAATACACCCACAGCGTGTGGAGGCCCTCCGGCGCCCTGCTCGGATCGAACACGCTGGGTTGCACCACCAGGGTGAACGGGCGGGGATGGACCACGCCATCCCATGAGGCTCGTTCCGCTTGGGCGATCTCCTCCATCGTTCCCCCGAGGTGGATGGTGCCGGCCTTGATGAGGTCCGGGTTCTTCCATGGCATCGACCCGGACAGGGCGAAGTCGAGTTTGAAGGCGGCGGGACCGTGCCGAAACCGGGTCACCTTGCGGAGATAGCCGGCGGGCAGTTGCCCTCGGCCGAGGCGGGCGAAGCCCGCCGGGGTCAGGTCGAGGAGGGTGGCCCGCCGGGGCGGGAGGTCGTCGAGCGACTCGACCCAGGTGCCGGTGCGGATCTCGCCGCCGAGTGTTGTCAGGTGGCCGGCGAGGGCATCGGCGATGGCCTGGGAACCACCCCGGGCGGCGGGCCAGCCGAACCGGTGGGCGCCGGCGAGCAGGAACCAGCCGAAGGAGGCTGTCAACGGGTGATCCAGTGGGAGAAACGAGTGGGCGGCGTTGCCGGCGAACAGCGCCCGTGCCTCCACGGTCTTGAAGCCGGAGCGGGTGGCGGGGCGGATGGCATCGATCCCGAATCGGGCCATGGCCAGAGGATGGCGGGGCAGGCGGGCGATCGGTCCCAGCACCTGGTCTTCGAGTGATGGCCAGCCTTCGACGACCCGACCGAGGATGGACCGGTACCGGGCGGAATCGGCTCCCAGCCCTTCGGCGGTCCGGGCGATGTCTCTGTGCACCAGCACCGCCCGGTCGGGGGTGAGGGCATGGGCCATCGGCAGTTCCGGGTGGACCATCTCCAACCCCTGTTGGGCGAGGGGGAGGGTGCGCATGAAGGGGGAGTTGGTGGCGAGCGGGTGGATGGCCGAGCAGATGTCGTGGTGAAACCCGGGGACGGTCAACTCGGCGGTCCGCATCCCGCCTCCGATCGAGTCGGCCCCTTCCAACACCAGCACCGACCGGCCGGCCTGGGCGAGAGTGATGGCGGCGGTGAGCCCGTTCGGCCCTGCCCCCACCACCACGGCGTCGAATCGATCGGTCACACCGGTGAGGGTATCGGATCCCGGCCTCCATCCCGCTCAGCCGGCCTCATGGGCGGGCTGCGCGACGGGAGGTCAGTCTTCTTCTTCGGTGACCACGTCGAATCGTTCCATGCAGTCGGCGCAGCGGTAGGCGAGGGGCGTACCCGGTTCGACCTCTCCGTCCTCGGGCAGGAAGCTGATGAGGGAGGCGACACCGTCGCAGTCGACGCAGGTGATGACGCTGGGCGGTTTCACGCTCTGAATGGTATCCCGGCGTCGACCACCCCGTCAGAGTCGGATGACCCTGGCGATGGCCGGGTCATCCGGTGGCGACCGCCTCCACAATGTCGTCCCGCCGGCCGCCCGCCGACCACAGCAGCGCCGACCCCAGGACGCCGGCGATCAGGGATCCTGCGAAGATCCCGACTTTGGCCTGGTTGATGGCAGTGTCATCCGTGAAGGCGAGCGAGGCGATGAAGAGGGCGACGGTGAATCCGATCCCGGCCACCGCCGCCGTCCCCACCAGTTGTCGCCAGTTGGTCCCGGCCGGGAGCCGGCCCAACCCGGTTCTGATGGCCAGCCAGCTGAACAACGTGATCCCGGCGGTCTTGCCGATGACCAGTCCGAGCATCACTCCCAACGCCACCCGGCTCGTGAGGGCGTCGCCGATACCGACCTCGCCGAAGTGGACTCCGGCATTGGCCAGGGCGAAGAGGGGAATCACCAGGAAGGAGGACCAACGGTTGAGGGTGTGCTCGTTGCGGATGAGCGGGGCGACGGACTCCCTCGAGATCTGGGCCAGGAGCGACGCCTCGTATTCGGAGCGCTCGCGGGCGAGGGCGGTGTCTTCGTCGGCGGCCGGGAACGTCTCGATGATCGACCGTGCTTTCTGATCGAGCTCGCCTACCGAGTACATCGGGCGGGCCGGTGTGAGGAAGGCGAGCGCCACCCCGGCGACGGTGGAGTGGATCCCCGACCGCACGAAGCTGTACCAGATGATGATCGCCAGCGGGAAGTAGACGATGTGGCTGCGGATACCGACGCGGGAGGCGACCGCCACCAGAGCCAGCAGCCCGATGCTCGCCCCGAGCCAATCGAGGGCGAGGTCCTCGGTGTAGAAGATGGCGATGAGGAGGATGCCGCCGAGGTCGTCGACGATCGCCAGGGCGAGGAGAAACAACTTGGCGGCGGCCGGGACCCTCCGCCCGAGCAGGGCGAGCACCCCCACTGCAAAGGCGATGTCGGTGGCCACCGGGACCCCCCAACCGCGAGCGCCCTCTCCCGTCCCGGCGTTGAAGGCGAGGTAGATCGCGATCGGTACGACCATCCCCCCCAGGGCGGCCAGCACCGGGAGCATCGCCGCCCGCCGGTCGCGCAGCTCTCCCAGCACCAGTTCCCGCTTGATCTCGAGCCCGACCACGTAGAAGAAGATGACCATCAGCCCGTCGTTGATGAGATGGTGGACCGTGTCCGTGAAGCCGAACCCGCCGATGCCCAGCGACACCTCGCTGCCCAGGATGCTCTCGTACGAGTCGCGGAATGGCGAGTTGGCCCACCACACGGCGGCGATGGCGGCGGCGAGCAGCACCACCCCGGAAGCCGCCTCGATGTCCATGAACGACTGAATGGGCCGGATGAACCGCCGGGGGATGTAGCGCTCGGAGTGGAGCCAGGTCCGGTGTCGGGCGTCGCCGTCGCCGTTCCCGCCTGCCATCAGGCGGGAACTCCGATGGTGCGACCCGTCGACTTGAGGTCGGCGCAGGCCTGGACGACGCGCTGGGTCATGCCCGCTTCGGCCTTCTTCATGTAGCTGCGAGGGTCGTACAGCTTCTTGTCGCCGACGTTTCCGTCGATCTTCAGCACCCCGGCGTAGTTGGCGAGCATGTGATCGGCGATCGGGCGGGTGAAGGCGTACTGGGTGTCGGTGTCGACGTTCATCTTGATCACGCCGTAGCCCAGGGTCTCGTGGATCTCGGCCAGCGACGAACCGCTTCCCCCATGGAACACGAGGTGGTGGCGACCGGCCACCCCGAAACGCTCCTCGACCGCCTGCTGCCCATCACGGAGAATCGACGGCCGCAGTTGCACCGCCCCCGGCTTGTACACCCCGTGTACGTTCCCGAACACGGCCGCCAGCAGGTAGCGGCCCTTCTCTCCCGTTCCCAGTACCTCGGCGGTACGGACCATGTCGGCGGGCGAGGTGTAGAGCTTGGACCTGTCAACCGACTCGTTGTCGACCGCGTCCTCGACTCCACCCACGATCCCGATCTCCAACTCGAGGATCACGTCGACGGCGGAGCACTCGGCGAGCAGTGCCGAGGCCAGCGCCAGATTGTCCTCCAGCGGCAACTCGGAGGCATCGAGCATGTGCGACTGGAAGAGCGGCCCTTTCCCTTCGGCCCGACGCGCACGGCTCAGGGCCAGCAAGGGCCGGATGTACGAGTCCACTTTGTCAGGCTGGCAGTGGTCGGTGTGGAGGGCGATGTTGACCGGGTAACGCTCGGCGACGACGTGGGCGAACTCGGCCAGGGCGGCCGCCCCGAGGGGCATGCTCTTGTTGCGCAACCCGGACAGGAACTCGGCCCCGCCGGTGGAGACCTGGACGATGCCATCACTCTCGGCCTCGGCGAACCCCGCCAGGGCGGCGTGCAGTGTCTCGCTGGAGGTCACGTTGATGGCGGGGAGGGCGTAGCCGCCGTCGCGGGCGGCGTCGAGCATGGAACGGTAGGAGTCGGGGGATACGATCGGCACGGTACTTCCTTCGGTTCGGTCCTCGAAAGGTAGCCGATCGGCGGGACGGTTCAGTCGGCGGGTCGCACGGGTCGGGACCAGACGAACCAGAGGGCGTAGATCCCGACGAATCCGAGCAAGGACCGGATGGTCACGCTCTGGGTGAGGTACCCGGCCGATAGAGCGAGCGAGCCCACGATCCCCACCGTGGCCTGGATCTTCGTCCGGCGGGTGAGACCTCCCTCATAACGGCTCAAGATCCGCTGGACGATCGCCCGACTCCGCAGCCAGCGCTCGAAACGGGGCGATGACCGGGCGAAGAAGAAGAGGCTGAGAACCACCAGGTCGGCTGTGGGAATCCCGGGGAGGAAGGAGAACGCCAGCAGGATCAGGCTGACGGAACCGGCCAGGAAATACAACACGCGGGCCAGCAGACTGCGTGTGCCCGTCCCGGCGGATATGGCGCTGACCTCCATTCGAAGAACTTAGATGGACCGGTTGGGGACACCGAGTCGAAAAAGCCGTCCGGTGTTGAGGCCGGGCGGGCTACCGGTCCGATGGGAGACGGCCGGGGTGGCCCTCGCCCGGCTCGGCGGCAGTCCCGGGAAGCAATGCACCGAGATGGCGGGCGATGTAGTTGGCGACCGCCCGACTGCGGTGGGTGTTGAAGGCGTCGAAGGCGTGCTGGGCGCCGGCCACCTCGAGGTAGTCCACCACCACCCCGGCCGCCTCGAGCGCCTCGACGAAGTGGTGGGCCTCGGCCGGGGGGACGAGCGAGTCGTACTCACCATGGACGACCAGGAATGGAGGGGCGGGCATCCTGGCGTGATCGAGGGGGGATGCGTCGCGGTAGGCGGCCGGGTCGAGTTCCTTGGTCGTCTTCATGACGTGGAGCGGGATGACCGGCCAGTCCCAACGGGTCCGGTTCCGGTTCAAGAAGTCGTAGATCCCGTAGATGGGGACGCAGGCGGCGACCGACGTGTCGGCCTCCTCGAATCCGGGTCGGAACCTCGGCTCACCGGCGGTGAGGGCGGCGAGCGCCGCTAGATGCCCACCCGCCGATCCACCGGAGAGCACCACCCGGTCGGGATCGGCCCACGGCTGCCGCTTGACCCAATCGATCGCCCGGTGGACTCCGATCACATGGTCGGGGAAGGTGGCAGCCGGTGACAGCGGGTACCGAATGGCAGCGACCCTCCACCCGGCCCGGGCGAGGCGGTGGAAGAGCGATTGGGCCTGCCGGTGCGGGGAACCACCGGTCCAACTGCCGCCGTGGACATAGATGAGGACCGGCGAGGTGACCGGAGGCTCGACCGACCGGTAGATGTCGAGCGTGAGATCGTCCGTGTATGGGATGTCGACGTCGAGGGCGAGATCGGTCGGCAGTCCGTGGCGGCCCGACAGCCGGGCGAGTCCCCGCGGGCGGGGGTGATCGGTGGTTCCCATCCGGCGCAGCGCCTGTCGCCGGCGGCCGAAGATCGGAATCATCAGGCCAACCGACACTGGGATCAGCACCAGTCCGGCCCGTCCCACCGGGTTGTTCCACAGGCCTCCGAGGAGGGCGGCGACGGCGATCAGCGAGCGGAGGAGGACGGCGGCGGCGGGGAGTTCGGTGGTCAACATCGCCGGCAGCCACAGCGGTGGGAAGCGGGAGGTGGGTGGGGATGGTCGGCGGAGGGCATTGACGGTCAGGAAGATCGTCAGGACGCCGTAGGTGAACACGAGGCCGGGTAACACGGAGCGCATTCTGACAAACCCGGGCGGCAACGTTTAGCGTCGCAAACTCTGAGACGTCCGTTCGGTTTCAACTTCGTGCTCGTCGTGACGATGGCCGGCGCCACCTTCGTGCTGACGGTGTTTGGTGTTCTTCCCAACGAGTTGATCGACGAGTTCGGGCTGTCGCGGGCTCAACTCGGGTTGCTGGGGACGGCTTCGTCCCTCACCGGCGCCGCCGTGTCGTTCGGGCTGGGCAGGGCCGTCGACCGTCTTGGGGCGCGGGTTTCCGCCGTCGCCACCCTCGCCCTCGGGGGATTCGCCCTGCTGGCGGTGGCGGGCGCTCCCGGCTTCGGGCTGCTGATGATCGCCGCCGCCTCCAGCGGGTTGGGTCAGGCCGGAGGTAATCCCTCGACCAACAAACTCATCTCGCTCCACCTGCCCCCCGGGCGCCAGGGGGTGACGACCGGGATCAAACAATCGGGGGTCCAGGCGGGGACGTTGCTGGGCGGCCTTCTGCTCCCGCTGGGAGCGGCGACGCTGGGCTGGCGAACGACGGTCGCCCTGTGCGCAACGGTGCCGCTGGTCACGGCCACCCTGGTTCGCTTCCTGGTCCCGCCCGACCCCGCCCCGGCGGTCGGCGAGGCGGCCAGCCCGGTACCGGCCCGGTTCCCCCGGCTGATCTACCTGGTGGCCGGGTATGGCTTTCTGATCGGCGCCGGCGGCTCGGCGATCTTCGCCTTCCTGTCGCTGTTCGCCCAGGAGTCGCTCGGCATGTCGTCGATCGAGGGCGGGCGGATGGTGGCGGCGATGGGGCTGGCGGGGATCGTGGCCCGGATCGGATGGGGGAGAGTGGCCGAGGCCTGGCTGGGTACGGTGGCTTCGCTGAGGGTGATCGCCGTCCTGGCGATGGTGGCGGCCGGTCTGCTGTGGGCCGCCCCACTGCTGGGAGTGGCGGCGGTGTGGACGGCCTCGCTGGTCACCGGTGCCAGCGCGGGCATCG
>DAIOGO010000044.1:0-12637 GCA_036745195.1 Actinomycetota bacterium
GTGGGACCGTGCCCCCCTCCCCCCTTCGGGGTACTCCCCCCTGCGGAGGGAGAAACAAAACCGGCCGCGAGTTCCACTCGGGGGTCTTCACCCATCCAAGAACCGTCACCAACCTCCCGGCCAGGTACAACTAGATCGCCAGCGTGGGCTGTTCCGGCTCCGACGGGAAGTAGCACACCCGGCAGCGGGCTTCGTAGGCGCCGGTCGCCCCCAACACCACCAGATCGTCGCTCCTGACGATCCGCTGGGTGTAGAGGGCCGGACCGCCGCACCGATGGCAGACCGCCAGCATCTTGGTCACGTATTCGGCCCGACCGCATAGCGAAGGTATCGGCTCGAACGGGCGCCGAAGGTAGTCGAGGTCGAGGCCCGCCACCACCACCTGCTTGCCGGCCGCCGCCAGGCTCTCGCACACGTCGAGCAACTGCTCGTCGAAGAACTGGCCCTCGTCGATCCCCACCACCTCGGTGACATCCTCGACCAGCGCCAGGAGCGCCTTGGCCGAACCGACCGGAACGGCCCCGACCCGGAGGGCCGAGTGTGACACGACCTCGCGTTCGGCGTAGCGGTCGTCGAAATCGGGTTTGAAGGTCTGGACCGGGATACGGGCGATCTGGGAGCGGGTGACCCGTCTGATCAACTCTTCGCTCTTGCCAGAGAACATCGGGCCGCAGATGACTTCGATCCAGCCGGTGAATGGGCGTCGGAACATCTCGGTGGCAGGCTAACCGGCCCGACACGAGCCTGGACCGCCGTCAGCCGGAGTACATCTCCCCCGGCACCACCGAACGCCTCAACCAGATGGAGTTGGCGATCCCGATCACCATCCCCATCGAAATGTAGAAGGACCCTCCTTGCGAGATGAAGGGCAATGGGAGGCCCGTCACAGGCGCCAGCCCCACCGTCATCCCCACGTTGACGAACACGTGGAACCCGATCATGGCGGCGAAGCCGACCGCCACTAGTGCCCCGAACCGATCCCGGCTGTTGGCAGAGATGGCCAGCAGCCGCCAGACGATCACCAGAAAGGCCGCCAGCACCAGAATGCCTCCGATGAAGCCGAGTTGTTCGGCGATGGCGGTGAAGATGAAGTCGTTCTCCTGCTCGGGGATGTAGGCGAGGTTGGTCTGGGTGCCCTGGAACAGCCCTCGCCCCACCAACTGGCCTGCGCCGATCGCCCGCTTCGACTGCAGGAGCTGGAACCCGATGCCCTGCGGATCCAGCTCCGGCTTCATGAACACTCTGATCCTGTCCAACTGATGCTCTCGGAGCAGCCCGCTGCGGAACACGAGGGCGATGGAGGAGGCGCCGGCAAGGACGATCCACCCGAGCTGCTTGAGGCTGGCCCCGGCCGCAAACAGCATCACCAGCCAGATGAACGGGAACACCAGCGACGTTCCCAGGTCGGGCTCGATGATGATCAGGAAGGCGGGCACCCCCAGCACCAGCGCCGATTGAAACACCAGCTTCCACTTCAGAATCCCCGGGCTGCGCTGGAGCGAGAACAGGGCGGCCAGCGCCACGATGGTGATCACCTTGGCGAACTCGGCCGGCTGCAACCGGAACACGCCGAGCTGGATCCAACTCCTGGCTCCGTTGATGGGCTCGAAGAAGAGCACCACCACGAGCAAGACGAGCATTCCCACATAGGCGGGGACGATGAAGTTGCGCAACTCGCGATGATCGAGGAATGAGAACACACCGATGGTGATGAGACCGATGACCACGAACACCAGTTGCCGTTCCATCGAGAACGAAGCGAGGGCGCCCTGTCTCTCATTGATGAATCGGGTCGCCGAGTAGATCATCAACAGCCCGAATCCGGACAAGGCCAGGACCGAGGAGAGCAATACGAGATCCGAACGGCGCTGGGGCCGTTCTCCGACGGCAGCCCGGGAGCGGATCAGGGTGGCCATCAGTCGGCCAGCTGTCCAGCTCGGATCGGATCCAGCTCCTCGCCCATCAGGTGCTGGAGGATGTAACGGCCGATAGGTGCCGCGGCAGCTCCTCCGCTCCCGCCCTCATCGAGCAGGACGACCACCGCATACCGGGGATTGTCGATTGGGGCCACCCCGGCGAACCAGGCGTGGTTGTCCTTCGCCTTGACCGACTGACCGGTCCCCGTCTTCCCCCCCACCTGGCCGAGCGAGTCCCCGAACCCCTCGAACGCCTGCCGGGCCGTCCCGACCGTGACGACCCGATTGAGATCGGTGAGGAGTTGCCTGACGTCCTCGGGATCCAGTTCGGCCTGGCGAACGATGGTGGGAGAGGTGGTCTGGACGAGCTGACCGTCGGGACTCACCACCCGGCTCACGACGTAGGGCTTGTAGAAGGTTCCACCATTGGCGAGGGTGGCATAGGCGGCGGCGACCTGGAGGGGGGTGGCCAGCAGGCCACCCTGCCCGATCGCCAGGTTCATCAGATCGCCCCCGTACCAGGGAGAGACCGCCTCCAGCCTGTCCTCGGTGAGGAGTTTGGGGGCGTCCTCGTCCTCCAGCATCTGCTTCTTCCACGACTCGTACAGGGCCCGGTCGGGAACGACGCCCCCCGCCTCCCCGGTCAGATCGATCCCGGTCTGTTCCCCGAACCCGAGCGAGCGGGCCTCGTCCTGGATCACGTTTTCGAGGGGCGACCCCCGCCAGCTCTCCCAGACCCCCAACGCCACCGCGTAGAAGAAGAGGTTGCAGGAGTTGGAGAGGGCGTCGTGGTAGTTGAGCCAACCCAGATCCCGGTCCCCGTACCAGTCGCGGAGGATCTGGGCTGAACCGTCGGTGAGCGGAACCTGCATCTCGCCATCGCAGTGAACGAGCTTGTTGGGGGCGTCCACCCCGTCGGTGCCGGCAGGGAACGGGATGTCCTTTTCGAGCAGGGTCATGTACGTGACGGCCTTGAAGGTGGAAGCCGGTGGATAGAGACCACCCACCGCCAGATTGAGGAAGGCGTTCTGAGCCTGGAGTTCGTCGAAGGTCGCCTGATCGAGACCTCCGACAAAGAGTCCCGGATCGAAGGAAGGATGGGAGGCCATCGCCAGTACCGCTCCGGTACGAACGTCGAGGACCACCACAGAACCTCTGACGACTTCGTTGCGAGCGCCGCTCCCCCGGCCGGCGGCGCGCAGACCGGCCTTGATGTTGTTCGCCTCGGCGATACCGGCGACGAGCCCCTCCTCGACCACAGACTGCAACCGGGAGTCGATTGTGAGGAACACCTGATTGCCCGGGAACGGGTCGACGGTTCGAGTCTCCGTCGAGATCTGACCCGCCTGGAGCGAGTAGGTGACGATCCCCGGAGTCCCCCGCAGGAAGTCCTCGTAGCTCCGTTCGATACCGAGCTTGCCGATCCTCGTCTCCGGGTCGAGATCGGGATCGGTTTCGATGTCCTCCCGGGTCGGCTTGCCCATGTGGCCGATCACATGGGCAAGGCTCTCACCCTGCAGATACACCCGCTCGGGTATCTTCTCGACGCTGACCCCGGGGTAGTCGCGGAGCTGCTCGGCGACCTGATAGGCCTTGACGGTGTCGATGGTGGCCACCTGGAACCGCCCGTTGGGACCTGCCTCGTCGTACAGCCTGGCGATGTCATCGGCCGGCTGGCTCAGCAGGGCGGAGAGACTCTGGATCAGACGGTCGCGATCGTCGCCCTCCACGAAATGACGGTCGACCCACAAGGCGGGCACATACCTGCTCGAAGCCAACAAGACCCCGTTGGCGTCGAATACGTCGCCGCGCGGAGCAGGGATCATCACTTCGATCACCGACTGACCTTCGGCCTGGGAGACCGCCGCCGCCCCTTCGGCGATCTGGACGAACCAGAGCCGGAGCCCGAGGATCGAGAACAGCGAGATGAAGATGGTGAACACCACTCCGAGGCGGGTGGTGTACTTCATCGGAAGCGCCTCGACGGGGCCTGGATACGGGCGATGGCGGGAACCAGCACCAGACCGATGGCCAGGTTGAGCAGGGGGATGACGACGATCCTCGCCAGCATCTGACCTCCCGAGAACTGCAACTGCCCGAAGAGCGTACCTACCAGTCCCAGCAACAGGACACCGCCCAGCGTGAGGGCGGCGATCCAGAAGGCGGTGGCGACCGGACCGGCGTTGGCGCGCTCTTTGGTCCGCACGGCGGCGAACATCACTGCGGTGTAGGTCATCGCCCGCAGCCCGAGAGCCTCCGACGAGAGCGCGTCGAGCGCCAGCCCGCACCCGAACGCCGTGATCAGGGCGGTGGAGGGACCCATGCGGAACGAGGTGAGCACCAGGGCGATGAGCACGAGATCGGGTGCGATCGAGCCGACTCGAAAGCGGCCGAACACCGAGACCTGGACGGTCACGGCCACCAGCAAGATGAGCGTTATCACGATCGCCTGTCTGCTTCTCATCCGCCCGCCCCGGTCGTGGTGGTGGCGGGAACGGTGGTGGTGGTAGGGGTGGGGATGTCGTCGGAGATGGCCGCCTTGGGGTCGGGCCAGGCCAGCACCAGCACCGCCCGAAGGCTGCGGACGTCGACGAACGCCCTCACCCGTACCGTCAGGGCTCTTCCCACGGGAGTGGCGTCCGCAACGATCTCGCCGACCGGGATCGAAGGTGGATACGCAAAGGACTGGGTGGACGTCACCACCTGCTGGCCGGCCAGCACGGGACCGGCCTGGTCGAATACATCGAGCACAAGCTGGTCGTCGCTGCCGAGGACCCCGCTCAGGCTCCCCACCTGGTCGCCCACCGTCACGGTGGCCGCCTCCACGTCGGCTACCAATGGGACGACGATGGCGAAGCCGGGGCCCGACTCGAGCACCCGACCGACGAGGTAGCCGTTGGCGTCCACCACCGGGTTGCCGGCCACCACCCCCGACTCCTCGCCCTTGTCGATGCGGAACGTCAGGTCGAAGGAGTCGGTTCGACCGATCACGTTGGCGGGGGTACTGGCGATGTCCGTCAGGTCGAGCTGGAGGGAGAGGAGCGCCTCCAACTCGTCGAGCCGTGCGAGCTTGTCCTCGTAGGTTGCCTGGATCGCCTGGATGTCGGCCAGTTCGGCCCTGAGTGCCTCGTTCTCCGCCCGGAGAGCGGCGAGATCGCCGAGGTTGGAGGCGAAGTCCGCCAATGGGTCGACCACGAACGAAGCTACGACCTGGAACGGCTTGAGGACACCATTGGCGCCGTTGCGGATCGTCCCCAGGAGACCGCCGCCCTGGGAGCGGACATCGAGTGTCATCAACATGAGCGCCAGCGCCAGCAGACTGATGAAGGTGGGCAGCGAGTGATCGCGCCGATCGTCTCGCATGTCAGACCATCAGGACCGCGACGATGACACCAGGACGTGGTGGAGGGCCTCGAACTCCTCCAGGCACTTGCCGCTCCCGACCACCACCGACTGAAGCGGTTTGGCGGCGGTCACGATCGGCATCCCTGTCTCCGAGGCCAGTCGCTGGTCCAGACCTTCCAGGAGCGCCCCTCCCCCGGTGAGCCAGATCCCTCGTTCCATGATGTCGGCGGCCAGCTCGGGTGGCGTCTTGTCGAGTGTGTATTTGACGGCGTCGACGATCGCCTGGGTGGGCTCCTCGATCGCCTCGCGGATCTCGGGGCTGGTCAGCAGGATCGTCTTGGGAAGCCCGGTGACCAGGTCCCTCCCCCTGACCTCGGCGGCCGGCTCGTCGGCGTGCGGCCACGCCGACCCGATCGCCATCTTCAGCTGTTCTGCGGTTCGCTCTCCGAGCAGCACGTTGTTCTCTTTCTTGACGTACTCGATCACCGCCTCGTCCAGTTCGTCGCCCCCGACACGGATCGAGCGAGACACGACGATCCCTCCAAGCGAGATGACGGCCACCTCGGTGGTCCCCCCACCGATGTCCACCACCATCGAACCCGACGGCTCGCCGATCGGTAGGCCACACCCGATGGCCGCCGCCATCGGCTCTTCGATCGTGTAGGCCTTGCGGGCGCCGGCCTGGTAGGCCGCCTCCTCCACCGCCCGGCGTTCGACCGGGGTGATCCCCGATGGCACACAGACAACGATGCGAGGGCGGGCCCAACGCCGCTTGTGAACCTTCTGGATGAAGTAGCGGAGCATCTTCTCGGTGATGTCGAAGTCGGCGATGACACCGTCGCGCAGCGGCCGGATGGCAGTGATGTTGGCGGGCGTGCGCCCGATCATCCTCTTGGCTTCCATCCCGACGGCCAGCGCCCGCCCGTTCTGGGCGTTGATGGCCACCACCGAAGGTTCGTTGAGCACGATTCCTTGACCGCGTACGAACACGAGCGTGTTGGCGGTTCCAAGATCGATGGCCATGTCCTGGCCGGCGAAAGCAAAAAGGGACTCGGCCAAGGGTCGACTCCTGGGGCTGGAGGATTCTGGGCAAGTCTACCGGGGGGGTTCCGGTTGTGCGAGCTCAGCCGAAGAAGATCGCCAGTTCTCGGGCGGCACTCTCGACCGAATCGGACCCGTGCACGATGTTCTCGGTGATGACCGAGGCCAGGTCTCCCCGAATGGTTCCGGGAGGGGCCGCCACCGGATTGGTCGGGCCCATCAGGGTTCGGGCCACCGCCACCGCCTCGTTGCCCGACCATTCCATCGCCACCACCGGGCCGCTGGTGATGAACGAGAGGAGCTCAGGGAAGAACGGCCGTTCGACATGCTCGGCGTAGTGCCGCCGGGCAAGCTCTTCGCTGACCGTGAGCATCTGGAGCTTCTCGAGTTTGAGGCCCTTCTTCTCGAATCGGCCGATTACCTCGCCGACCAGTCCCCGGCTCACGCCGTCGGGTTTGACCATCACATAGGTGTGTTCGATTGCCATCCAACCAGGATACGAGCTGGGTGCCCCGCCGTCGGAATCGGGCGCCTCAGGTGGACCGCTCGTTCCGGTCGGTGCCGCCATCGTCGAGCAGGACCGATCGAACCGCCCCCACCAGATAGAGCGACCCGGCCACCAACACCGCGCCTCCTTCGCCGGCAAGCCTCCTGGCGAGGGTCATCGCTCGCTCGGGGGTCGGCTCCTGATGGGTGGCGACGCCGAGGAGCCGGCCGGCGGCGGCAGCCACCAGCTCCGGTGACATCGCCCGGTCGGCGCCGACGGTCGTAGCAACGACCGACTCCACCCGACCCGACAGGTGGGGAAGCATCGCCGTCAGATCCTTGTCGGCCATCGCCCCGATCACTGCCACCCAGCGAATCCCACCGTATTCCTCGGCGAGCGCCGAGCCGAGAACCCTGAACCCGTCAGGGTTGTGCGCCCCGTCGAGCATCACCAGGGGTTCGTGACCGACCACCTCCATCCGCCCCGGCGACCGGAGCACCGACAACCCTCCCGACATGGCCAGGGGATCGAGCCGCCGATCGGTCAGGGCCTCCACCGCCGCCACCGCCACCGCCAGGTTCGTGACCTGGTGACGGCCGTGCACCGGCAAGACGAGGTCCGAATAGCTGCCGAACACCCCTTCCAGGTCGACTCGCCACCCATCCAGTTCCTGCTCCGCCCCCTCCACCCGGAAGTCCTTGCCGTACTCGTAGACCCGGGCACCCCGTTCGGCGGCGGTTCTCCGTGCCAGCTTGAGGATGTCGTCGTCGAGCGGCCCCACCACCAGGGTCGACTCCGGATCGAGGATCCCCAGCTTCTCCCCGGCGATCTTCTCGAGGGTGTCACCGAGGATCTCGGCGTGGTCGAGACCGATCGAGGTGATGACGGCCACATCGGCGATGGCGGCATTGGTGGCGTCGAGTCTTCCTCCCAGACCGACCTCGATCACGGCGGCGTTGACCGCCTGGTCGGCGAACCACGAGAAGCCGAGCGCCGTCACCAGTTCGAAGTAGGTGAGGTGTCGATCACGTTCGAAGATGTCGGCGAAGGCCTTGACATCGATCACCGCCTGGATGAACTCCTCCTCGGAGGCGGGTGTCCCGTTGATGGCGATGCGCTCCTCGAAGCGCTGCAGGTGGGGCGAGGTGTACGTCCCGGTGGTGAGTCCGTGGGAGATGGCAACCATGGTCGCCATCCGCGACACGGAGGTCTTGCCGTTGGTTCCCGCCACCTGAATGATGGGGTAGCTCCGTTCCGGGTGACCCATCAACTCGAGGAAGGCGGCGATACGTTCGAGACCGGGCTCCATCCCCCAGCCGATGTGGGCGTCGAGGTACTCGAGGGCTTCTGCCCGATTCACAGCGCCTCGAGCTGAGCTTCGATCCGTTCGATCAACTCGCCGATCTCGAGCCGGCGGGCCTGCGCCTTGTCCACCACCGCAGCGGGAGCCTTGTCCCTGAACTCGGGATTCCCCAGTTTGCCGAGGATCCTGTCCATGTCTTCACGGGCAGCCAGCAGAGCCTTCTCCAGTCGGGCCCGTTCGGCGTCGGTGTCGACGATCCCTTCGAGGGCGATGAATCCCTGCAGGCCGGCGGCCAACACCCGGGTGTGACCCGACTCGGGCTCGTCGGTGGAGGGCATGATCTCGACCGAAGCCAGCGCGGAAATGAGCTGAATCGCCCACGGCTCGATCACACCGGTTCCGTCGACCAGGATCAGCGAGAGCGGCCGGCGGGGGGCGAGGCCCTGTTCGGCCCGGAACCGGCGAATCGACGAGATCAACTCCTGGCTCGCCTCCATTCCCAGGGGAGACGGGTAGGAGGGAACCATCGGCCAGTCGGAGCCGGCCACCATCCCGTCGCCGACGAGATAGGACCACAGCTCCTCTGTCAGGAACGGCATGGCCGGATGGAAGAGTTTGAGCAGGTCGCGCATCACCACACCCAGGGTCTGATTGGTGGTGGTGCTGCCGAGGTCCACTTTGGAGATCTCGAGATACCAGTCGAACACCTCGGACCAGGCGAAGTTGTAGAGCAGGCCAAAGGCGTCGGAGAACCGGTATTCGTCGCACAACTCGTCGAAGCGCCCCACCGTCTCGCCGAGCCGGGACAGGATCCAGGCGTCGGCCGGACCGGGCGCCTCCGGATAGCCGCCCTCGGCTGGAACCGACTCGACGTTGCGGAGGACGAAGCGGGTGGCGTTCCACAGCTTGTTGCCGAACTTGCGGGTGCCCTTCACCCACTCGACGTCGAGCGGCACGTCCTGGCCGGGATTGGCCGCCTGGATGAGAGCCAGTCGCAGCGGGTCGGCGCCGTGCTCGTCGGCCAGGTCGAGGGGATCGATCGTGTTGCCCTTCGACTTCGACATCTTGTTGCCTTCGGCGTCCCTCACCAGTCCGTGGATGACGGTCTCGGCGAAGGGTGTCTCCCCCATGAACTGGAGACCCATCTGCATCATCCTGGCCACCCAGAAGTAGATGATGTCGAAGCCGGTGATCAACACCGAGTTGGGGTAGAAACGCTCGAGATCGGCCGTCTGTTCGGGCCATCCGAGGGTCGAGAAGGGCCACAGGGCGGAGGAGAACCAGGTATCGAGGACGTCTTCGTCCTGATGGATCTCGCTCTGGCCGCAGGTGGCGCATGCCGCCGGGTCCTGGCGGGCAACGGTGACGTGCCCATCCGGGCAGTACCAGGCCGGGATCCGGTGTCCCCACCAGATCTGACGGCTGATGCACCAGTCCCGCAGGTTCTCCATCCAGTGGAAGTAGCTCTTCTCCCACCGACCGGGGATGAATCGGTTGGCGCCGTTCTTGACGGCATCGATCGAGGGCTGGGCGAAGCGAGAGGTGGCGACGAACCATTGCAGCGACAGGTAGGGCTCGACGATCGTCCGGCACCGGTAGCAATGGCCCACCGAGTGCCGGTGCGACTCGAGCCTGACCAGGAACCCGCCCTCGTCCAGGGCCGCCCGCACCGCCTCCCGTGCCTCGAACCGGTCCAATCCGGCGAAACGGCCACCCGCCTCGGTGACGACGGCCGCCTCGTCGAGGACCACCACGCTCCCCAGACCATGGCGGAGACCGATCTCGAAGTCGGTCGGATCGTGCGCCGGGGTCACCTTGACCGCCCCCGAACCGAACTGGGGGTCGACGGCGTCATCGGCCACCACCGGGATCAGCCGGCCGATAAGAGGGAGTCGCAGGGTCCGTCCGATCGCCTCCCGATAACGGTCGTCGTCGGGATGGACCGCCACACCGGTGTCTCCCAGCATCGTCTCGGGACGGGTGGTGGCCACCGTGATACCACCGTCACCCTCGGCAAACGGATAGAAGATGTGGGTGAGCGATCCCTCGACATCCTCGTATTCGACTTCGATCTCGGCCAGGGCGGTGGCACAGCGCGGGCACCAGTTGATGATGCGGTTGCCCCGATAGAGGAGGTCCTGCTCGTAGAGGCGGACGAACACCTCGCGCACCGCTCGCGACAGCCCCTCATCCATCGTGAAACGTTCACGGGTCCAGTCGGGTGAGTTCCCCATCCGCCGGATCTGGGTGGTGATCCGGTCGCCGTATTTGCGCTTCCATTCCCACACCTGCTCCAGGAATGCTTCCCGCCCCAGATCGTGACGGGTGAGACCCTCCGCCGCCAGTTCGCGCTCGACCACGTTCTGGGTGGCGATGCCGGCGTGGTCCGTGCCGGGAATCCACACCGCCGCGTACCCCTGCATTCGCTTCCTGCGGATGATCACATCGTGGATCGTGTGGTTGAGGGCATGGCCCATGTGGAGCGATCCGGTGACGTTGGGCGGCGGGATCACCACCGAGAAGGGACGCCCGCCCGGGCGGAACTCGGGTCGAAACAGGCCCGCGTCCTCCCACCGGGAGTACCAGCGACTCTCGATCTCGTGGGGCTCGTAGGTTGGGTTCATCGGTGGCGGGGACATGGAAGACAACGAGGATACCCGGGGTCGGGGTGGATTCGACCGGACCCCAATCCACGGACTTCGGTCGCTTGGGCATGGACGCGGGCGAGGCCCGGACTCGGCCCGGGCCTCGCTCGCTTCTCGATCCTGGATCCGGGATCAGTCAGACCATTGGTCGGTCTCGACCACCGGAGCTTCAACCTTGCGCCGCGCAGCCATCGCCAGCAGCCCCATCCCCGCCACCAGGGTCGACAGAGCAAGCAGCGCCGTCCGGCCCAGCGCAAAGCCGGTGAAGGGCAGCTGGTCGCCGGGCACGGGGGCGACGGTGGTCGACGTCGTCGAGGTGGCAACGATGGCCTCACCTAGCACCTTGACGCATGGAGTGGTGTCGAACACATCACTCGTCAACCCGTTGACGGCATACCCCGGGTTGGCCTGTGCCGTCCACCTGAAGACACCGTTGCCAACCGCCACTATCTGCACCGACGCACCACCGGCAGGCATCACCGTCGCCTGCGGGATCGAGGAACCCGCCGCGTCGCAGCTCATGGTGATGGTCACGTTCTGAATTGCCGTGGTGGCAGGAGGAGCAGTCGTCGTGGTGGTGGGAGGTGCTGTCGTCGTAGTGGTCGGAGGAACGGTCGTAGTCGTGGTTGGAGGGACAGTCGTCGTCGTGGTCGGAGGAACCGTCGTAGTCGTGGTCGGAGGGACAGTCGTCGTCGTGGTCGGAGGAACCGTCGTAGTCGTGGTGTTGGCCTGACACCCGCCCGGAATCACGAATTGGCCGCTGTAGGCGGCCGGGTTGCCGTTGCCGGAGCTGGTTTCCGGATAGACTCCGGCGTCGGTATACCAGCCTGCCCTGAGATCCTCGGGCTCGTCAGCGACGGTGTCTTCGACGCGGAGTCTCACCTGCACGGTCTGCCCGACCATGCTGCCGAGCGTCCCGAAATCGGCCATCACCGAATTGGCATCAAAGGTGCGGACGAACGATCGATTTCCGGGGAGGAACGCTCCGTTCCCGATCTGGTGGAGCCATCCGGTCCAGGTACCGTCCGCCTTCAGACGGCGCATCTGGATCCGCACGTCGTCGTGGTTTCCGGCCTCGGTCGGCACGAATGACCAGGAATTGGCGGTCACCGACAGCACCGGACCCCCGGTGGCGGGATCACACGATGTGGTCACTGCGATCACCGGATGGTGGGCGAGGGCGGCGGGTGCTCCCACCACGGCCAGTCCCGCCAGCAGCATCATGGCGACGGCGAACACCGAGGTTCGCCTTCTCGTTACGGTCTTCATTTGTTGCCTCCCCAGCTTTGCCCGCGTCTTGGGGAAGGACCGGTCTCACCACTCGCTCCCGACGACCCAAAGGGTGACCGTTTCACAGGTCGTCGATCCCCGCGTTCCTCCCACAACCACTCGAGGTGGCCGTCGCCTACCCGGAGTAGTCCAATCATCCCGAACGTGAGTGTCCTCCCGCCCGGCCAACACCATTCAAGCTGCAACACCGCCACCGGCAATGGGGCTCAGGACCCATCCGGGAAGAACGAAGAACGAAGAACGAAGAACGAAGAACGTTGGGCCCCCGGAGAGCCCGGGGGCCAACGTCGACGCTATCGATTCACCAGCGGTCGTGGACCGGGGTGGCCGTTTCCTGATCTTTGCCGACGGTCAGCAGCAGCAGACCGACCCCGCTCATGAGAGCCGCCCCGGCCAGCAACAACGTGTTCTCCAGTTCGAACCCCGTCAAGGGCAGGGTGGAGGCACTCACCGCAGCCACCGTGGTCGAGGACTCGAGGACAGTCCCCAAGACCGAGACGCCGGACGAGACGCCGGCGGGGGTGGTGGTGGTCTGATCCGTAGTCGTCGTCTGACCCGTAGTCGTCGTCTGACCCGTAGTCGTCGTCTGACCCGTAGTCGTCGTCTGACC
>DAIOGO010000044.1:12737-14197 GCA_036745195.1 Actinomycetota bacterium
CTGACAACCGGGCCAGTGGGAGAGCACCAGCTTGCCGCCTTCAACGTCATCCGACGCACTGATCAGGGTGTCGCCCGCCTCGAGAACGAGGTTGTAGTGGAGGACCGCGTTATTGAACGTGCTGTCGACCTCTACCACCCCCCGTTTCTGGAATACGACCGTGAGGGTTCCCGACTTGACGCCATCGGGCAGTTGATTGTGGACCCAATGCCACTCCCCGCCACAGGTG
The DNA here is from genome assembly GCA_036745195.1 of Actinomycetota bacterium. Taxonomy (GTDB): domain Bacteria; phylum Actinomycetota; class Acidimicrobiia; order Spongiisociales; family ZC4RG35; genus JBFHRE01. The sequence goes on from DAIOGO010000044.1 coordinate 12,967, forward strand.
GTGGTGGGGAATACCGGGTTTTCCTGCGGTTCGGCTCGGGCGGCGGAGGGGGCGATCAGCACCACCGCCAGCATGTACATCATCAAGAAGACTGCGGAGCCCGCCGCAGTCCTTCGCCTCATTACCCCATTCATTGTGTTCTTCTCCCCTGGTCTCAGCCAGATCATCGGGGAGGGCCGGTCTCACCAGTGGCTCTCCACAACCCAGGTGACCGATTTACAGGTTGTGGTTCGACGCCGCCCGTTTGCCCTGCCATCTCACATGGCTCGTGTTCCTCATTCTCGTCGGCCCCGGAGCGAAGGTTCCGATCGCTCGGCGGGTCCTACAAGAGAGAGTCAAACAGGCCCGCAGATACATCCGCAATAGGACCATCGACCTAGACGACGAAACGACCCCCGGGTTTCCCCGGGGGTCGTTTCAGAGGGGCCGAACGGTACTCAGTCGCTCCAGCGGGACCGGCTCGCCGTGACCGGCTCTTCATCGTCCCGTTTGCCCACCATCAAGAACACCCCGCCGGCGAACAGCGCCAGCAGACCCACGATGATGGTCTGGCCGGCCTCGAACCCGGTGAACGGGAGTGTCTCCGCCGACACTGCCGGCACCGTGGTTTCGACCACGGTCCCGAGGACTGCCACGTCACACTCCGGTATGACGACCGACCCGGTGCCCACGTTGAGCAACGCATAACCCGAGTTCGGCACCGCCGTCCACACATAGGTGGTTGCGTCCGCCAGGCCGAGCAGCGCGGCGTTACCGGTGAACTGCTGGCCGTTGACCGTGACCGTCGCACCGCCCGCCGGGTCGACCGTGATCAGGAGGTCGGCCAGCCCCAGCCGTCCTTCGATCGTCGAGCATCCACCGGACACCGACACCAGCACATTCTGGAATGAGGGCGGCGGGGGTGGCGGAGGGGGCGGCGGCGTCTTGCACTCGACGATCGTCGCCGACCCCGACGACGGACCCGAGAAGTCGAACCCGGGCGCCGCCGACGCAGACCACGGATACGAACCCGCACCCGCCACCACGATCCCCGACGTCGACACCGAATACGACCCGCCGGCCACCGTCACCGTCGCACCCGAATCAGGATCAATCACAACGTCCAACAAGTACGCCGACTCGAACCCATTCGGAACACAACGACCCGACACCGACACCGTCACCGGATCAATGTCACACTCGACGATCGTCGCCGACCCCGACGACGGACCCGAGAAGTCGAACCCGGGCG
>DAIOGO010000044.1:14297-18522 GCA_036745195.1 Actinomycetota bacterium
AACAAGTACGCCGACTCGAACCCATTCGGAACACAACGACCCGACACCGACACCGACACGGGTTCACAGGTGGAGATGACGAGGGGAGGAACGTCCACACTGTCCTTCAGGGTGGGGTTCGCTCCGCCCTGCTCGCCGGTTTCGGTGATGACGTCGCCGGTGACAACGCTGTCGCATTGCCCGTTCCTGGGGAGGACTCCGGCATCCATCAGGTTGATTCCGACTTCAGCGAACAGGGTGTCCGAACTCACGCCGAAATCGAACGAGCCGGGCGAGCCGGAGACGATCCAGGCCGAGCCGTTCCACGCCATCGTGTCGATCGTCATGGTCTTCGAACTCGACTCGTAGAAGAAGCGGAACATCACGTCGCCGGTTCGCCCGTTGGCGGCCCCGTCAGACAGAGGGGCGTACACGGTCATTTCCCCGTTGTTGGTGTATCGCTCCCAGGCGAACAGGAACACGATGTCGCCATTGCCCAGCTTCTCGTAGCCAGTCCATACCGTACACAGATCACCCTTGGGGAGGACCTGGCCGGTGGTGAGGGGCCACGGATCGTTGTCGAGTTTGGTCGAGGGGACGATCATGTCCTCCTTGCCGCTGCCACACGAGTCCGGGGTGGCGTTGACGTGATAGGCGGCCGCGTCGCCGTCCCAGTCATTGGCACCGGCGGTGTTGCCGTCCGTGATCTCGAAGGTCGTGCCACTGGCCGCGAAGGCCGTGGCCACACCCAGAGTCAGATACAGACCCATCGAAGAAAGGAACACGAACAGCGCATTGAACAGCGCCAGGTCCCGTTTTGCCCGCCTTACCATGTTGTTGCCTCCCCAGTCTCGCCCTGTTCGGGGGGAGGGCCGGTCTCACCACTAGCTCACTGCATCCCAAGGTGACCGAATACGGGTTGCAGGTCATCGCCTCCCAAGTTGCCCCGCCACGTTTCGTGGCCTTACACCACGCATGGTAGTTCCCAGGGCGAACACGGGAAGGGGGGAATTCGAGTAGCGACTCGGCTGGACCGCCGGGGGCTCGCTCGCCGGGGCTCAGGCCGAACGTTCGGTCGGCTTCATCTCCGAGCGGCGGATAAGGGTTGGGTTGACCCGTTGCAGGACGGCGGGTGCATCGATGACGACCTGTCCGATGTCGGTGCGAGAGGGGACGTCGAACATCGTGTTCAACAGCACCTCCTCGAGGATGGCGCGCAGGCCCCTGGCCCCGGTCGACCGCTGGATGGCCTGATCGGCGATCGCTTCGAGGGCGTCGGGAGTGAACTCGAGTTCCACCCCGTCCATCTCCAGCATCCGGGCGTACTGGCGGACGAGGGCGTTCTTCGGCTCGGTGAGGATGGCAATCAGGGTGGCGCGGTCGAGATCTTCCACCGTGGTCAGAACCGGCAGGCGCCCGACGAACTCGGGGATGAGGCCGAACTTCATCAGGTCCTCGGGGAGGACCTGACGCAGCAGTTCGGCCGACCTCGCCTCTTTGCGGGAGCGCACCTCGGCGCCGAATCCGACCTGCTTGCGGCCCACCCGGCTGGCGATGATGTCTTCCAACCCGGCAAAGGCGCCGCCGCACACGAAGAGCACGTTGGAGGTGTCGATCTGGATGAACTCCTGGTGCGGGTGCTTGCGACCACCTTGTGGGGGCACACTCGCCACCGTTCCCTCCAGGATCTTCAGCAGTGCCTGCTGAACGCCTTCCCCGGAGACGTCGCGGGTGATCGAGGGATTCTCGGCCTTGCGGGCGATCTTGTCGATCTCGTCGATGTAGACGATCCCCTGTTCGGCCCGCTTGACGTCGTAGTCGGCCGCCTGGATCAGTTTGAGGAGGATGTTCTCCACGTCCTCGCCGACGTAGCCGGCCTCGGTGAGGGCGGTGGCGTCGGCAATGGCGAACGGGACGTTGAGCTGGCGGGCGAGCGTCTGGGCCAGCAGCGTCTTGCCCGACCCGGTAGGCCCGATCATGAGGATGTTCGACTTCTGCAATTCCACGTCATCGGTCCGACGCTCGTGGCTGCGGACTCGCTTGTAGTGGTTGTAGACGGCGACGGCCAGCGACTTCTTGGCGCTCTCCTGGCCCACCACATACTGGTCGAGGTACTCCCGGATCTCGGTCGGTTTGGGCAATTCGGCGAAGGAGACCTCTTCGGTGGAGGACAGCTCCTCTTCGATGATCTCGTTGCACAGGTCGATGCACTCATCGCAGATGTAGACGCCGGGACCGGCGATCAGCTTCTTCACCTGGCGCTGGGACTTACCGCAGAAGCTGCACTTCAGCAGGTCGCCGCCTTCGCTGAACTTGGCCATGTTTCTCCTCGCCTCAGGTGGAGGCTACAGCCACGAGATCGCGGGATGTGAGCACCTGGTCGACAACACCGTAGTCCTTGGCGGCATCCGCCAACATCCAGTAATCGCGCTCGGTGTCCGTTGCCACCTTCTCCAGGGTCTGCCCGGTGTGGTTGGCAAGGATCAGGTTGAGCTGTTCCCGCATCTCGACGATCAGCCGGGCCTGGATCTCGATGTCCGAGGCCTGACCGGAGGCGCCACCATGTGGCTGGTGGAGCATGACCCGGGCATGGGGAAGGGCGAACCGTTTGCCCGGTGCTCCCCCGGCGAGGATCACAGCCGCCGCCGAGGCGGCCATGCCCATGCACACGGTGTTCACATCCGGGCGGATGTAATGCATCGTGTCATAGATGGCGAAGAGCGAGGTGATGGAGCCTCCCGGCGAGTTGATGTACAGCCACACGTCCTTGTCGGGATCTTCCGACTCCAGGTGAAGGAGTTGGGCCATGATCAGGTTGGCGACGGTGTCGTCGATCGGTGTGCCGAGGAAGATGATGCGGTCCTTCAACAGCCGGCTGTAGATGTCGTACGTACGCTCGCCCCGGCTGGTCTGCTCGGTGACGTATGGGACCATGTAACCCTGGGGGGTTTCGACCGGCATCATTCCTCCTCTTCGAACGTGCTGACGACCGGGTCGGCCACAACCTCTGCCATGACCACCTCTCCGGTCAAGATCTCGCCTTCCACTACCTCGACGGTCTCCTGCTCGGTGGATTCGCCTGATTCTCCGACCTCGAACAGAGCCTCCACCTCGGCTTCTTCCGGCTCGAGATCGACCTGGTTGCCATCGCGGTCGACCGCGACGCTGTTGGCGACGATGACTTCCAAGGCCTTGTTTCTGAGGATATCACCGGCCAGGGACAAACTCCGTCCAGACGTCACCATCGCCTTGCGGAACTCGTCCGGCCGCTCGGACTGGCGAGCCAGGATCTCGATCATCATGCCGACCTCCTCGGGGGTGACGCCCACCCCGGCCGCCGACGCCACCGATTCGAGGACGATCCGGGTTGTCAGCCCGCGGGCCGCCTGCTGGCGGAGATCGTCGAGGAATTGATCCTGCTCGATGCCCGCCACCCGGAAGTAGTCGTCTAGCGAGATGCCCTGGGATTCGAGACGGTGGACGAAACGGTGGAGGACCTCGTCCATCTCCGACCGGACCAGCCCCTCGGGAAGCTCGATGTTCACCTCGTCGACCAGCTGGTCGAGCGCCAGCTCGCGGAAGCGGTCGCCCAGGACCTTCCGCTTCATGGCTCCCATCCGCAGCGCCAGATCGGCCCGCAGTTCGGCCACGGTCTCGAACTCGGTCACATCGGCCACCCAGCCGTCATCCACTACCGGGAGGACCTTCGCCTTCACCTCACCCACCGTGACCTCGAACTGCACTTCCCGGCCGGCCACCTCACCAAAACCCGCCGGGAGCTTCGACGAGAAGGTGCGCACCGAGCCGGCAGAGGCGCCCACCAGCACACCGTCGATCCCCTCGACGAACCCGCCCGACCCGACTTCGTACAGAAGCTGGGAGGCGCGGGCCTGGGGAACGTCCTCGCCGTCGGCGGTGGCGGCGATGTCGATCGAGACGTAGTCGCCCTCGGCGGCAGGTCGCTCGACGGTCTCCAGCTCGGCGAACTGGTCGCGGATCCGTTCGATCTGGGCATCGATCTCCGACTCTGAGAGGTCGGGAGAGTCGACGGTGACCGTCCTCCCCTCGTAGCTGGGGGGTGCGGCCAGCGTCGGCCACAGTGTCACCTTCACCTCGACATCCAAGCCGTCCGGTGTTTCGTCGAGGTTGGACAACTCGGGGGTGATGGCCGGGTTGAGCTCGTTCTCGCTGAGCACCGTCTCGAGCTTCTCGGGAAGCAGGTCGTCGATCGCCTCGCTCTTCAGCC
>DAIOGO010000045.1:0-18462 GCA_036745195.1 Actinomycetota bacterium
TGGTCCATGAACGTCGCCAACCCCTGGATAGCCCCGACCAGATGGTAATGGCGCCACACCGTGGGGAACTCCCGCCATTCGGACTCGTCGATGGCCGCATGATTCCGGTAGGCGGCCAGAAACGAGGAAGCCGCCGGGGGGCGCAGCCGGGCGACCGTGATGGCCAGGTCGACGAGCCGCCAATCTCGCCTGGCCAGTTCGAAGTCGTGTACCACCGGATGGTGGAGGTCGGGGAAGATCAGGTTGTGGATCCCGAAATCCCCGTGGATCACCGTCGTGAACAGGGCTGCAGCCGCCAACTCCTCACCGGTGTCGACGAGGGTGGATCGGATCCGGTCTCGATCGTCCGCCAGCCAGGCGAGGTCCACCGTTCTGGCGTCGTGGGTTGCCAGTGCCCGATCCAGCGTCTCGAGGAGCCAGGTGGTGTCGCGGCGCCGGCTTCCGTCGTCCGGGTCATGACCGAGATGGTGGATTCCTTCCGGCGAGAAGTCCGCCAACATCAACTGGAGGCGGGCGAGAAGCCGGGCGGCTTCATCCATGAGCGTGGCGCGCAACCCCGGTGTGAACCGGTACCCGGCATAACTGGTTCCTTCGACATGCTCGAAGACAACGAAGCGACCCTCCGGGTGCTCAACCCAGGTTGATCCCGAGACCGTCTCGATCGCCCGAACCGCCGGGAAGTCGAGTTGGGCCAGGCGATTGAGGATCGAGTGTTCGTGAACGATCGTCTCGCTGGCCCACCGGTCGGGGTAACGCTTGACCACCACCCGTCCCCGGTTGGTGTTGGCCACCAGAACCGGGTTCCTGGATCCGGCCGAGGCGTTGTGAACCCTGGAGGTGAGGGTGAGACCGAAGGGCTCGAGTAACGAGGCGACCACTGCCCGATCGAGGGGAGGGCGGCTCAGGGCGGTGCGAATGTCGGCGGCGATGCGTCCGCCCCGAGGGATCGCCGGTTTCATTTCCACTCCCCCATGTTGGATCGCACGCTCGAATCAACCCAAACCGGGCGGAGCATCACATCCACGAGGCCTCCCACACCCGCGACCGTAGTCGCTCGCACGCGGCTCGATCGCCGCGTAAGCTTCTCAGTGTGGCGGCAGTCGAGTAGAGGGAGTATTCGAATGGGCACTCGTCGTGTGTTGAACCTGCTGGTCGGGTCCTTGCTCTTGGTGATGGCGATGGCCGGGCCGGCCTGGGCCGGGGGGCGGCCCCTCTCGGCCAACCTGACCGGAGCGGCTGAGGTCGGTGGAGGGGACACCGATGGTTCCGGCAAGATGTACTTGACCCTCAACCAGGGACAGGAACAGATCTGCTGGCGCCTCGATGTGAAGAACATCGCTGCTCCGACCAGAGCGCACATCCATCGTGGCATGGCCGGTGTGAACGGTGGAGTCGAGGTGACGTTCTTCGATACCGCCGTGACTCCAGTGGTCCCGGTGGCAACGTCAGGTTGTGTGTCGGCGCCAAAGGGTCTCGTGAAAGAGATCCGTCAGAATCCGGGCGGCTTCTACATCAACATCCACAATGCGGCCTATCCCGCCGGAGCGGTCCGCGGTCAATTGAGCAAGTAGCGAGCCGAGCGCAACATACCTAGCGGGCCTGGCCGGTTCACCAGGACCGATTCGGGACCGCCAGGGAGACACCGATCGTTCCACGGTCGGCCGATGCCGAGCGTTCGGCCGCCGTGGGGAGGTCTTCATCTAGCCCGTCACCCGGTCGTTGGGCCCCGGGAGCGGGCGTAGGGTGAGTGGGTATGAGTGCAGTGCTCTCGGTCCGCCACCTCCGCAAGACCTACGGCGGAGTGGCGGCTGTTGCCGACGTGTCCTTTCAGGTCGAAGCGGGTGAGATCTTCGGGATCCTCGGTCCCAACGGGGCCGGCAAGACCACAACCGTCGAAACCTTGCAGGGTCTGCGGCCGTTGGAGAGCGGCGAGGTGTCGGTGCTGGGCTTCGACCCCCGCCACCAGGCCGCCGAGATCCGCAAGCGGACCGGCTCTCAACTCCAGGAGTCTGCCTTGCCGGATCGGATCCGGGTGTGGGAGGCGCTCGACCTGTTCGGATCGCTCAGCCCGGCCGGGCCCGCCCCCGAGAAACTCCTGTTGGACTGGGGCCTCACCGACAAACGGAACGCCCGTTTCGGGAGCCTGTCCGGAGGCCAACAACAGCGGTTGTTCGTGGCGCTGGCGCTCGTCAACGACCCTCAGGTCGTTTTCCTGGACGAGATGACCACCGGCCTCGACCCCGCCGCCAGGCGGGTGGCGTGGGACCTGATCAGACGTATCCGCGAACAGGGGACCACGGTGGTGCTCGTCACCCACTTCATGGACGAGGCGGAGACCTTGTGCGATCGGCTGGTCGTCATCGACCGTGGTGTGGTGGTCGCCACCGGCTCCCCGCAGCAGCTCATCGATCTCCATGGTGGTGCGGTCCGGGTCCGTTTCACCGCCCACGGTGATCTCGGCTGGCTGGCCGGTGTGCCTCATGTCCGGCACGTCATCGCCGACCGTGATCGATTCGAGGTGCAGGGAGAGGGACCGGTACTCACCCATGTGGCGGCCGCCCTCCTTTCGCACGGGATCGAGGCTCCTGATCTGAGGGTGGAGCGGGCCACGCTCGAGGATGTGTTCCTCCGACTGACCGAGCAGCCGGCTGCCTGGGGGGTGGAGTCGTGAAGGTGTTTGCCAAGCTGGCCTGGCTGGAGCTGAAGCTGTTCCTGCGCGAACCGCTCACGGCCCTTTTCGCGCTGGTCCTCCCGCTCACCGTGTTGTTCGTGATGGGCGGAGTGTTCGGCAACGAGGGCTCGGATCCCGAGATCTATCGGGGGGTGGGTTCGATGGACTACTACGTCCCCGCCTACCTGGCACTGGTGACTGCCGCGGTCGGTGTGATCTCGCTTCCCACCCACCTCGCCGCCAACCGGGAGCGGGGGGTTCTCAAGCGGTATCGAGCCTCGGGAATCGCCACCTGGGCGCTGGCGGGAGCCCAGGTGGTCGTCACTCTGGTCATCGCCCTGGTGTCGGCGGTGGTGCTGGTGGCTGCCGCGATGCCCGCCTATGAGGTCGTCGCGCCTTTCTCGCTGGGGTTGGTCATCCTCGGGTTCTTGCTGGTGGTGCTGGACTTCGCCGCGATCGGCCTTCTGCTCGGGGCGGTGCTGCCCTCCTCCCGGGCCGCACAGGCACTCGGGGTGCTGCTGTGGTTCGTGTTCCTGATGATCGGCGGGGCCGGCCCACCCCCTGAGGTGCTGAGCGGGGCGGTAGGTTCGGCGGGTGAATGGACCCCGCTGCGCCAGGCCATCCTGGTGATGCAGGACGGCTGGCTCGGTCTCGATCCCGGTGCCGCCTGGGTGTGGGTGGCCGTGACGACGGTGGTGGCCGCCGCCGCCGCCATCAGATTCTTTCGGTGGGAGTGAAGGGCGGCGGCCGCGAACGCCCAGTTCGTCGAGGTGGGCCCGGCAGGACTCGAACCTGCAACCAACGGATTATGAGTCCGCTGCTCTGACCTGATTGAGCTACGGGCCCGCGATATTCAGTTCGACGCTCCACGTCGCAAGCGGATCTTACGGAGTCGATCACCACCCGCCGGTCCGAGCACGATCGACGTCACGCTCCATCGAACCGCCACACGAGCAACACCCGATCTTCACCTGGTCCGTCATAGTCGGCCACGACTCTCTCCACCTCGAATCCGAGAGCCCGGTGAAATCCGAGCGACTGCAGATTGGCCGGGGAGGTGACAGCCCGAATCACCGTCCGGCCCTGCCCTCGGACCTCCTCCAGGAACCGTTGGTACAGCATCCGGCCCAACCCCTCTCCACGGTGCTCCGGGGCGATGCCGACGAAGTGCACGTATGCCTCGCTGGGATCGGTCTGGGACAGGAAGCCGGTGAGGAAAGCGACGGGAGAGCCTGCATCGTCCTCCACCACATAACTCGTGGCCCCGAAATGCACGAAGAAGAGCTTGGGGAGCATCGGCACCATCTCCCGCCCGCCCCACCAGGAGTTGACCTTCCCGATCAAGCCGTCGTAATCGGAGGGTTTGGCATTTCGAATCTCGAAACTCACACGCGAAGCCTAAGAGACGAACCCGCCGACCACCCTCGGTTCTGGCCCGCGTGGGGCCAGTTGCACTTGGCGCCAATTCGGACGCGTACCTCGCTCGATGCCACAACCGATCGATCAGTGCCGCCGACCGTGACGAAGTGCGTCCCAGCCACGAGCCAGCCCCGGCCACGGGTCACGCCACGACCAGTGGGCACCCACGTGCGGTCTGAAATAAGGTCTGAGGAAGTCGCCGACGGTCAGCCGCCCATCCCGCATGTCGCCGAGCGAAGCGGCCAGGTCCCTGACGAGGTCTATCCAATATCGGCCCTGCTCCGCTCGATCCGGCGGTTCGGGGATGGCGCCGTTCATCCGGAATCGATAATCGATCCAGGGGAAATCGACCCCGCACCGCACCGCCAGCAACGACGAGAGGTTGTGGCGGGCGTTCACCTCCATGAGCTTGTAGATGCCGTCTCGCTCGTCCTGCTTCCACTCCGAGTTGGCGAACCCTTCGATCCCGAGCGCCCGCATCAGCTTCCGTCCGGGCTCGCGAACCTCCTCCACGTACTCGCTCACCGCCACCCGGGGCGAACCCCACTGCGAGGGCGAATTACGCACCTTGCGAGCGGTGAACTCGGCCACCGGTTCGCCGGCCACCGTGTACGAGTTGAGGTTCACCCCGGCTGACGGTGGGCCGGGGATGACTTCTTGCAGCATCACTTCGAGGCCGGCGACGGCGGATCGCTCGAATGCGCCCCGGGCTTCGGCGGCGGTAGTGGCGTGGACCATCTTGGTGCCGAACTCGTGGACGAACAGATGACTCCAGGAAGGCTTGACCAGCAACGGCAACCCGATCTCCTCGATGCCTGTCTCTAGTTCTTCGATCGAACCAGGCGTCACCAGTCGCGGAACCGGCACCCCGGCCTCGGCGGCAACCCGGTAGGTCTGGCTCTTGTCGATGCAGCGATGGACGGTCTCCCACTCGGGGGCGGCCACGACCAACGATTCGCCCAACAACCGGCGATGGCGGGCGATGGCGACGAGCGGTGCGTCGTGCGCCGGGACGAGGAACGCTCCCGGGTAGCGGCGCCCGAGTTCGACCAAAGACGCCACGAAGGCCTCCTCATGGCGGTCGGGAGCGGGGACATGATGAACGTCGACGACGTGGCGAGAATGCTGGGCGATGTCTCTGCGGTCGAACTGGACCGCCACGATCGGCACCCCGCGCTCCCCCAGGCTGCGAATCACACCCAGTCCCATGGTGTAACACGACACCACCAACGCCGGCTTCATCCCCACTCCAATTCCCAGTCCTACCCCATGAAGGTCGCCCGCGCACACCGATGCGACAGCGAGAGGTTACTCAAGGTCGCCGGAACTCGCCGGGCACCCGGGCGACGAGCACATCGGAGGGGGTGGCCCGGGCGGCGCCGAGGGCGATTGTCCCTAGCAAGGTCAGTTTGGTGGCCCCTGCTCCCCTGCTCGCCACCACCAGCAGGTCGGCTGCCCGTCGGCGGACCGCCTCGGCGATCATCTCGATCGGTGATCCGTTGACCACCGAGATAGGGAATCCGCCGTGTTTGGCGACCGCCGTCTCCAGCAGGCTCCGGGCCCGTTCGATCCGGTTGAGGCGCGACTCCTCCACCTCCTCGAGAAACATGCCGGCCTCGTTCATCATGGCGTCGAATCGGGTGGGGAGGCTGAACACCACCGAGATGTCGGCTTCGGGAAAGAGCGCCTGGGCCCGGTCGACCGCCGTCAGCGACGCCGAAGACAGATCGACCGCCACCACCACCTTTCGGTACTCGTTGCGGGGTTGGCGACGGACGATGAGTACGTCGTTGCGGCCGAAGGTGGCCACCCCCTGGGCGACGGGCCCGATTTCGGCCTGATCGACGGCGGAGGACCCGATCACCGTAAGGGCGGCGTGTTTGTCGGCGCGGACGATCTCCCACACCGGCGACCCCTTGATCACCTCACCGGTGACGTCGAAAGCGGCCCGCTGCCGGGCCCATTCGAGCAGCTTGTCGAGGCTGTTGCGGCTGTGTTCGATCAACATCCTGGACACCTCGGTCGACAGCATGGCGTCGGCGGCGGGCTCGGCAACATGCAGCAAGTGGAGAACGACCCCGTGACTCTCAGCCATGAGCTGGGCGCGTTCGGTCACCCTGCGGGAGAGGGTGGACAGGTCGACGGCGGCGAGCACTGAGGTCATCGTTCCGAAGCCGACTCTACCCCGGCAGCCACCGGCCATCGGAGGCCAGCGCCGCCTCCAGCAGCGCCAGATATTCGGCTCTGGGCACTTCGACCGCCCCCAGCCCGGCCAGATGATCGGTTGCCCATTGCACATCGAGCAGCGTCATCCCGCCCTCCGACATGTGATCGACCAGCCCGACCAGCGCCACCTTGGAAGCGTCAGTCGCCAGCGAGAACATCGACTCGCCTGCGAATAGCCCGGCCACCGCCACCCCGTAAAGGCCACCCACCAATCTCCCCGACGAATCCCAGGTCTCGACCGAGTGGACCCAGCCGAGCTCGTGAAGGCGGCGATAGGCGTCGACGATGTCCGGCTTGATCCATCCGTGTGGTCGGCGGGGATCGGCACACCCGGCGATCACGGCGTCGAAGTTGCGATCGAAACTCACCCGATACCGCCGGCACGACCGCCGCAGGCTCCGCGAGATCCTCACCCCGTCGAGTGGCAACACCCCGCGGCGGACCGGTGACCACCAACCCAGTTGCCCGTCCTCGAGGTGCATCGGGAACATGCCCCGGCGGTAGGCGGCGAGCAACGTCCCATCGTCGAGGCCACCCCCGATCGCGATCAAGTCCTCCTGCGGAGCGCGGGCCGGATCCGGGAGCCGGTAGGGGGTGGGCGGCGGCTCGGTCGGCGGATGGCTCGGCACCGGCTGATCCTACGGTGGAATAGCCTGAGGTCATGGCTGTGAACCAAGCCCCTCCCCTCGAAGGGTACGACCCGCTTGCCGCCGACCCGACCCTCGCCCGGGCGATCGCCCGCGAGGGTGGTGGGTGGGCGCTCGACGACATCCGGAGGTTCGGTCTGCGGGTCACCTCGCCCGAGGTGATCGGCTGGGGGGAGCAGGCCAACGTCAATCCTCCCCGCCTGCTCACCCACGACCGGTTCGGCGACCGCCTCGACCAGGTCGAGTTCCACCCGGCCTGGCATCACCTCCTCGAACTGTCGGTCGGCGAGGGTCTCCACTCGCTTCCCTTCGAACAACCGGCCGGGAGCGGTGGCCGGGTCGTGCGAGACGCCAAGTTCAGCCTGATGTCCCAGATCGAAGCCGGGCACGGCTGTCCGATCTCGATGACGACGGCGGTCAACTACACCCTGGGCGGGCACGGTGACCCCTGGGGATGGCGATCGAAGATCCTCTCGCGCACCTACGACCGCCGCCCGCTGGCGGCGGGCGAGAAGGTCGGTTTGTTGCTCGGGATGGGAATGACCGAGAAACAGGGTGGTTCGGACGTGCGCGCCAACCTCACCGAGGCGAGACCGGTGGGCGACGGGCACGTCATCAATGGACACAAGTGGTTCCTCTCCGCCCCGATGTGCGACGGGTTCCTGGTGCTGGCCCAGACCGGCGCCGGGCTCACCTGCTTCCTCGTCCCCCGCCTGACCCCCGATGGCCGGCCCAACGGGATCCGTCTGCTGCGCCTGAAAGACAAACTCGGCAACCGGTCCAACGCCTCCTCCGAGGTCGAACTGGAGGACGCCTGGGGTGTCCCCATCGGGGAGGAAGGGCGGGGAGTGGCCACCATCATCGAGATGGTCAACGGCACTCGCCTCGACTGTGTGGTGGGGTCGGTGGGGCTGATGCGACAGGCCGTGACCCAGGCCGCCTGGCACACCGCCCATAGAAGTGCCTTTGGCTCACTGCTCATCGACAAGCCGTTGATGCAGAACGTCCTGGCCGACCTCGAGATCGAGGTGGAGGCCGCCACGGTTCTCATGATGCGGCTGTCGGGAGCCTTCGATCGGGCCGACCTCGACCCGCGGGAGGCCGCCTTCAAACGAATCGCCACCCCATTCGTCAAGTACTGGGTCACCAAACGCTGCTCCGAAGTGGTGAGGGAGGCGCTGGAGTGTGTCGGCGGCAACGGGTACGTCGAGGAATCGATCCTCCCCCGGCTCTACCGGGAGTCACCGGTCAACGCCATCTGGGAAGGGTCGGGGAACGTGGTCGCCCTCGATCTGCTCCGGGCGATGGCCAAGGAACCGGCCACCTTCGCCGTCTTCCGCGAGGAGGCACTCGCAGCCGGCGATCGTCGGATCCAGGTTGCGCTCGACTCGCTCGACTCGATGCTCACCACCGGCGCCGAGCAGGGGGCCCGACGGATCGCCCAGCAGATGGCGGTCATCCTCGCCGGGTCGCTGCTCATCAGGCACGGTGACCCCGAGGTGACCGAGCGTTTTCTCGACTCGAGGCTGAACGGAGCGGGCGAACCGCTGTTCGGCGGACTGCGTCCCGGCGGCGACCTGGCCACCATCGCCCGACGGGCGTTACCGGTCTGATGTCCCTGCCTCTGTTCAGGCCGAACGGTGGAGGTGGCGGCGGAGACGGGCGATGTCGGCGGGGGCGGTGCCGCAGCACCCGCCGATGACCCTGACGCCGGCCTGCAGCCAGCGCTCCACCGCCCCCGAATCGACCCAGGTCGACCCGTCACCAGTCCAGCGGCGGGCGACGGAGTCCCACGCTCGACCCAGGTTCGGATAGAGGACCACCGGAAGATCGGTGCCCGCCCGGAGGCGGAGCAAAGCGGCATCGACGTCGTCGGGGTGGGTGCAGTTGATCCCCACCGCCACCACCGGCTCGAGATTCGAAACGACCGCAACCGCGGCGGCGAGATCCTCCCCGGTCCGGGTCAGGCCCTCGGGACCGCAGGTGAACGATACCCAGGCCTCCACATCGGACCCGGCCAGAAGCGGAGCCAGTGCCCGCGCCTCGTCCACCCCGGGAATGGTCTCGATCGCCAGCAGATCCGGCCCGCTCTCGACCAGCACCTCGAAGCGCCGGGCGTGCCAGGCCGTCAGTTCGGTGACGGACATCCGGTAATCACCGGTGTACTCGGACCCATCGGCCAGGTAGGCGCCGTACGGTCCCACCGAGGCCGCCACCAGCGCCCGTCCGCCCACCGCCCGGCGGGCGAGGTCGGTCGAAAGCCGGATGAGGGTCTCGGCCTCCTCCGTCGAACAACCCTGCGCCATCAGGCCGGGGATGCTCGCCTGGTAGGAGGCTGTGATCAGCACCTCGGCGCCGGCTTCGACAAAGGCGCGGTGCGCTTCGACCAGACCGTCGGGGTCGTCGGCGAGGAGACGAGCCGACCACAACGAATCGGACAGGTCATGGCCGAGTTCCTCGAGGGCAGTCGACAATCCTCCGTCGATGAGGACCGGCGTAGCGCCGGCGAGCCGATCCGAGAGAAGCATCCCCCAAGTATGGCGGCCGGGCGACCGGGCCAGTCCGGCGGTAGGCTGGGACGATGGCGATGTTCGATGTCGTGTGGCGGCTCATGCTGGCGGCGTTCCTCACCGGATTGGTTGGGTTGGAGCGCGAGTTGAGCCACCATCAGGCCGGGCTTCGCACCCACATGGCGGTCGGAATCGGTGCCTCGTTGTTCGCGGTGGTGGGGGCGACCCAGGGTGACACCCGGATCGCCGCCCAGGTGGTCACCGGAATCGGGTTCCTCGGTGCCGGCGCCATCCTCAGAGAGGGCATGTCGGTCAGCGGGCTCACCACCGCCGCAGGGCTGTGGACGGCGGCGGCCATCGGCGTGGCCACCGGGGTCGGCGAGTGGCAGATCGCCTTGGTCGCCTCGCTGGTGCTGACGGTGGTGCTCTTCGGGCTCAGACCAATCGAGGCCTTCATCCACCGCAACCACGACGACGAGTGATCAGGTGCTGTATCGCTCGACCAGTTCCTGTTTGAGACGGTAGAGCCGATCGGACAGGGACACGTGATAGAGGTGGGGGTTGACCAGCCGCCTTACTCCCGGGTCGAGACGCTCCAGATCGGCCTGCCGGCGCTTGCGGGCTTCCTGCAACTGTTCGTGCGGTGAACCGAGGGTCATCTCCCGGACCGGGACCAGGAGCGGTTCCATCTCGGAGATGTGTTCGGCCGTCAGGTAGCGGCTGACGTCGGCAGTGGTGGCATGGTGGAGGAGCAGGGGACGCTCCGACAGCGTCTCGTCGGCGAGGGCAACCACGTCGGCGGTGGCCTTGCCCCGATCGTCCATGATGCGCCACACCTGTTTCACTCCCGGGTTGGCGATCTTGGAGAGAGTGTTCGAGATCTTGATCGCAGGCCGCCACTCCCCTCCCTCGGAGATGGCCACCAGCTTGTAGACGCCATCGAGGGCGGGGTCGCCGGCGGAGGTGGCGAGGGCCGAGCCAACCCCGTAGCTCAGCCGGGAGAGCACCTTCGACGGGTCGACTCCGTAGCGAGGAGCCTCCACCACGATCTGGTTACGGATCTGCCAGATCGTCAACTCGTCCAGCCGGCTCGAGATGACGATCCCCACCGCCTCGAAGCCGGCAGCGTCGAGCATGGCGGCCGAGCGGACCGCCAGGTGGGCCAGGTCGCCCGAATCGAGCCTGATTCCGAGGGGTTCGTGACCAGCCCGGCGCAGTTCCTCGAAGACGGTGATGGCGTTCGGCACCCCCGATTCGAGCGTGTCGATGGTGTCGACGAGCAGGAGACAGGCGTCCGGATAGACGCGGGCGTATTCGCGGAAGGCGTCGAGCTCGGTCCCCCCCAGTGCCATGAACACCTGCACCATGGAGTGGGCATGGGTGCCCTTGGAGGGGACGCCCGCCGCCGCCGAGGCCTCCACGTGTGAGGTGAAGGCGGCACCTCCGATCAGCGCCGCCCGCGAGGCCTGGAGCGAGCCGTACCCCTGGGCACGGCGCAGCCCGAACTCCAGAACGGTGCCGCCGTCGCCCGCCTCGGCCACCCGTGAGGCCTTGGTGGCGATCAGGGTCGAAAAGTTGAGCTGGTTGAGCAGCGAGGTCTCGAGGATCTGGGCAATGGCCAGGGGACCCTCCACCGCCGTCATGACCGCCTGGGGGTGGACCACCCGGCCCTCGGGGACTGCCCACATCTGGATCGGCTCGAAGTTCCCATTCGCCAGCAACCACGCCAGGAAGTCTTCTCCGAACAGGCGATCTCCCCGGTCGTTGTGCTGGTTCCTGAGGACCTCGATGTCCTCGGGCCGGCAGCGGGTCTGCTCCATCCACTCGAGGAGTGGACCGAGGCCGGCGGCGATGGCGTATCCGGCCTGGTGGGTCCCGTAGTCGGGATAACTCCGGAAGGTGTGGTCGAAGCGAACGGTGTGCTGGTGTAGGCCCGCCCGGAAGTAGAGCTGAGCCATCACCAACTGATAGTGATCGGTGTACAGAAACCCGGGCACGATCCCCGACGATACTCCCGAACGCCCTGCCCGCGGGCCGGTCGTCGAATAGAGTCGCCCGATGGACCTGTTCTCTCCCGCCTCTGCTCTCGTCGTCGTCGACATGCAAAACGACTTCACCGATCCCGCCGGCTCGTTGAGCGTCGGCGGAGGTGAGGTCGTTCTCGGCACGGTGAACGCCGCCATCATTCGGGCGGTGGCCTCCGGCAGCCGGGTCTTCTACACCCAGGACTGGCATCCCGAAACGACCCCGCACTTCGCCAAGGACGGTGGTATCTGGCCGGTTCACTGCGTCGGGGGCACCTGGGGGGCCGAGCTGCACCCACGGCTCATCGTCGCCGGGCCGATCGTTCGCAAGGGCACCAACGGCGAGGACGGATACTCGGGGTTCACAATGCGACATCCCACCAGCGGTGACACCATCCCCACCGAATTGGAGTCGCTCCTCACCGGGATCGAGCAGGTGGTGGTGGTGGGTCTGGCCCTCGACTATTGCGTGAAGGACACCGCCCTCGATGCGGCCCGCCTCGGTTTTGCCACGGTCGTCCCCCGCTCCGCCACGGCTGCGGTCAACCTCGACCCGGGGGACGGGGAGCGGGCCTCCGCCACCCTCGAGGCGGCCGGGGTGTCGGTCGTCTGAGCCGGCGACCACGGCGGCGGAAACGAGTCTCGACCTAGTCTGGGCGACAGCATGATCCACACCAGCCCCTTCCCCCCCATCGAGCCCCCCCACACCCACATCACCCCGTTCGTGCTGGGGCGCGCCGCCGAGCTGGGCGAGAAGACCGCCATCATCGACGGCCCCACCGGCCGCAGCTACACGTTCGCCCAGTTGGCAGACCTCACCGCCCGGGTGGCCGGAGGGCTGGCGAGCCGGGGGGTGGGCAAGGGCGACACGGTGGCCGTCATGCTGCCCAACCTCCCCGAGTATTTCATGGCCTTCCACGGAACCGCCACCACCGGCGCCACCGTCACCACGATCAACCCCACCTACGGCCCCGAAGAGACGAGGTTCCAGCTCCAGGACGCCTCGGCCCGGATCTTGATCACCATTCCGATGTTCGCCGAAACGGCCAAGGAGGCTGTCGAGGGCACCGGCGTCGAGGAGATCATCATGCTCGGTGAGCCGGTGGACGGCACCACCTCGTTCATGTCGCTGATGACGTCCGACCCCTACCCGGGGTTCGCCGACGTGGACCCGCTCGAGGACGTGGTGGTGTTGCCCTACTCGTCGGGGACAACCGGACTTCCCAAAGGGGTCATGCTCACCCACTACAACCTGGTGGCCAACATCGCCCAGGGCGCCGAAGTCCTCGAGCGCGGCGCCGACGACCGGGTCATCGCCGTCCTCCCCTTCTTCCACATCTACGGGATGCAGGTCCTGATGAACGGTGCGATCCGTGAGGGTGGCACCGTGGTCACGATGCCCCGATTCGACCTCGAACAGTTCCTCCAACTCCTCCAGGACCACCAGATCACCATCGCCTACCTGGTCCCACCGATCGTGCTCGCCCTCGCCAAACACCCGATCGTCGACAACTACGACCTGTCCCATCTGCGCTCCATCTTCTCCGGGGCCGCTCCACTGGGAGCGGACCTGGCGGAGGAGGCGGCGAGGCGGATCGGCTGTGAGGTCGTGCAGGGTTACGGGCTGACCGAGACCAGCCCGATCACCCACGCCACCCCACCCGGTCAGTACCGGCGCGGCTCGATCGGGGTGGCCATCCCCAGCACCGAGGTGATGGTGGTCGACCCCGAAACCGGATCTGCGCTGGGCCTCGACCAGGACGGCGAGATCTGGATCCGGGGACCCCAGGTGATGAAGGGTTATCTGAACAACCCGGCCGCCACCGCCGCCACCATCGACGAGGAGGGCTGGTTGCACACCGGCGACATCGGCCACGTCGACTCGGACGGGCACTACTACATCGTCGATCGGCTCAAGGAACTCATCAAGTACAAGGGCTTCCAGGTCCCTCCCGCCGAGCTGGAGGCGCTCCTGCTCACTCACCCGGCGGTTGCCGACGCCGCCGTGATCGGAGTTCCGGACGAGGAGGCGGGAGAGATCCCCAAGGCCTTCGTGGTGCTCAAACCCGGCGCCACCGCCACCGACGAGGAGATCAAGGCCCACGTGGCCGCCCACCTCGCCCACTACAAACATGTGCGGGTCGTCGAGTTCATCGACGCCATCCCCAAGTCCGCCTCCGGCAAGATCCTGCGTCGCCAGCTCCGCTGACCCCCGAACGGCGTTCTTATGCGGTGAGATGGCAGAAAACTGCTCGTCTACCACATAAAATCGCCCGGGAACACCCGCTCGCCCGGGCTATGGTTTCCGCCGTGGCGTCGGAACGTGCGATTCAGGCCCGCTCACTCGAGCGGAGATTTGGCGACTTCGTCGCGGTCGACCACATCGACCTCGACATCGGTCGCGGCGAGATCTACGGGTTTCTCGGTCCCAACGGGGCCGGCAAGACCACCACCGTCCGCATGCTCGTCACATTGCTCTCGCCCACCTCGGGCGAGGCATGGGTGGCGGGTCACAACATCGCCACAGAGGCGGAGGCAGTCCGGCTCAAGATCGGGGTGGCACTCCAGGGTGCGTCCCTCGACCCCAAGCAGACCGGCGTCGAGTTCCTGCGTCTCCAGGGCCGTCTCTATGGGTTGTCCCGCCGCGAGATCGACGGGCGGCTCGAACGGCTCCGGGAGTTGATCGACATCGGCGAAGCCCTCGATCACCGGATGAGCACTTACAGCGGTGGCATGAAGCGGCGGCTCGACCTGGCCGCCGCCCTCGTCCACGACCCCGAGATTCTCTTTCTCGACGAGCCCACCACCGGGCTCGACCCCAACAGCCGCCGGGTGGTGTGGGATGAGGTCCGGCGACTCAACCAGGAATACGGCACCACCATCTTTCTGACGACCCAATACCTGGAGGAGGCCGACCAGCTGGCCGATCGGGTGGGCATCATCGCCCAGGGCCGCCTCGTCGCCGAAGGTCCTCCGGCCGACCTCAAGCGTCAGGTCGGACTCGACCTGGTGCTGGTCCGGGTCGACGGGTCGGCGGAGAAGGCGTCCGAAGCCGTCCGCCTACTCGACGGGGTCGACGAGGTCACGTTTCGCGACCTCGAACTCACCATCAAGACCACCGATGGCTCCCGCCTGCTCGGTCGGGTGGCGGTTGCCCTCTCCGAGGCGGGAATCGGGGTGGAGACACTCAGCCACCGGGCACCCACCCTGGACGACGTGTTCATGGCCACCACCGGACACCACATGGAGATCGAACAATGACAACTGCCGTCGTTGCCCGGCCGGCGGGCTTCTGGAAGGACCTCCTGTCGATCGCCGGACGAGCGCTGCGGGGGGTGTTGCGCGAACCGGAGCAGTGGGTTCCCGGCCTAATCGTCCCGATCTTCTTCTTCACGGTCAACGTTGGCTCGCTGGAACGGATCTCTGGTTTTGCCGGCGTCAGCGACTTCCGAGCCTTCCAGCTTCCGGTAGCGATCATCTTCGCCGTGACCGGGATCTCGCGGGCTTCGGCGCTCGTCACCGACATCGAGAACGGCTACTTCGACCGCTTGCTGGTGTCACCGGTGAACCGACTGAGCCTGCTGATCGGCTTGATGATCGCCGATGTCGCCTTTGCGATGGCACTGTCGGTCCCTGTCGTGATCCTCGGTCTCGTCACCGGGGTCAGGTGGGCAACCGGGTTGTTCGGGATCCTCACGTTCATCGGACTGGCGGGAGCGTGGGCACTGGTGTTTGCCGCCTTCCCCTACACCATCGCTCTGCGCACGGCCAGCGCCGCCGCGGTGAACTCCAGCTTCATCCTCTTCTTCCCCTTCGCCTTCCTCACCACCACGTTCTTGCCGATCGAGGCGCTGAGCGGGTGGCTGGCGACGGCGGCCAGGTACAACCCGATCACCTACCTCCTCGACGGCCTCAGGTCGACCATCACCTCGGGGTGGGTGGCGGCCGACCTCCTCAAGGCATTGGGGGCGATCGCCTCGGTCGGGGTGGTGTCGATGACCCTGGCCTTTCTCGCTCTCGGGAGCCGGGTGCGACGCCCCTGAACCCGTTCTTGCGCGGTGAGAGAGCAGAAAACTGCTCGTTCACCACATAAAGTCGCTTCTTCAGACCGGTCGGACCAGGGTTCGCCCTCTCACCGCTCCTGTCAGGATGGCGTCGAGGACGGGGATCAGATCGTCCAGGCCGACGGTCTCGATGTCGTCCGAGTCCACCTGGGGGGGCCGCAGGTCGGTGGCGAGCCTGCCCCACATCTCGATCCGGCGGGCGATGGGAGCGGCGACACTGTCGATCCCGAGCAGGCTCACACCGCGCAGGATGAACGGGAAGACGGTGGTGGGCAGGTCGCCTCCGCCGGTGAGGCCACTGGCGGCGACGGACCCTCCATACCGCACTGAGCGGAGGACCGAGGCGAGGGTGCTTCCGCCGACACAGTCGACCGCTCCCGCCCAGCGCTCCGCCTCCAGCGGCCGGGTGGAAGGCTCGGTGAGCGTCGCGCGGTCGATCACCTCGGCTGCCCCCAGCGTCCGCAACCAGTCGGCGGCGTCGCCCTTTCCGGTGCTGGCCACCACCTCATGGCCACGGCGAGCGAGAATACCCACCGCCGTCGAACCCACCCCACCACTGGCGCCGGTGACGAGCACCGGCCCCGAACCCGGAACGAGGCCTCGTTCCTCCAGCGCGACAACCGAGAGGGCGGCGGTGAAGCCGGCCGTCCCGATGGCCATGGCCGTCCGCGAGTCGAGGCCGGCCGGGATCGGCACCACCCAGCCGACAGGAAGACGGGCATACTCGGAGAAGCCGCCGTGGTGTGCCACCCCCAGGTCATAGCCGTGGGCGAGCACCCGGTCTCCCACCACGACGGTCGAGGTGGTCGACTCCACCACCACTCCCGCCAGGTCGATGCCGGGGATCAGGGGCGAGACCCTCGCCACCCGGCCGTTCTCCGAAGCCGCCAGGCCGTCCTTGTAGTTGACGCTCGAGTACTCCACCCGAACCGTCACTTCGCCCTCACCAAGCATTTCCGGCCGGCACACTCGCACCTGCCGGGTGAATCCGTCATCGGTCTTCTCGACGACGAAGGCCTGGAACTGGTCCGTGAGGCTCATCGGTGCTCCTCGGGCGGTGTCGACATCACCGCCGGGAGGCTAGCGATAGGACCGTCCCGCTGGTAGATCACGGGTGGCCGCCCCACCAGGGCCGTGGCGGCCGCGCAGGGAGCGAACTGCATTGGGAGGATTCCGACCGCAACGGCCTATGATTCGGGGTTCTGGCCTGAAAAGGATGCGACATGGATGACCGGGCGGACATCGTGGTGGTGGTCGAAATACCACGCGGGAGCCGGAACAAATACGAAACTGATCATCACACCGGTGAGATCTACCTCGACCGCATGCTCTTCACGGCCACCCGCTACCCGGCCGACTACGGGTTCTTCCCCGAGACCCTGGCCGAGGACGGTGATCCACTCGATGTCCTTGTGCTGGTCGGTGAGCCGACCTTCCCGGGTTGCCGGATCCGGATCCGGCCGATCGGGGTGTTCATGATGGACGACCAAGGCTTCCCCGATCACAAGGTGATGGCGGTTCCGGCCGGTGACCCCCGTTGGGACGAAACCACCGACATCGAGGACCTCCCCGAGCATCTCCGGCTCGAATTCGAGCACTTCTTCTCGGTCTACAAGGACCTGGAGCACAAGAAGACCGTCGCCATGGGCTGGAGGGGCGCGGGCGAGGCCCACCGGATCATCGATGCCGCCAAGGCGGCATTCCGGCCGAGCTGAGAGTCGTCATGCGCTGGCCAAGCTTCAAGGCGCGTCTCATCGGACGCCCACTGAGAACGGACGAGGCCGACCATCAGTTGCTCCGCAAACTGGTGGCGCTCCCCGTGTTCTCGTCGGACCCGCTCTCCTCGGTCGCTTATGCCACCGAGGAGATGATGCTGGTGCTGGCGCTGGTCGGAACCGCCGCCTATGCCAATCTGCTGCCTCTCAGCCTGGCGGTGGCGGCCCTTCTGGCGGTCGTGGTTGTCTCGTACCGTCAGACGATCCGCGCCTACCCGCACGGGGGCGGGTCCTTCATCGTGGCCAGTGAGAACCTCGGCATCGTGCCGGGAACCATCGCCGCGTCCGCCCTCCTCGTCGATTACACGCTGACTGTGAGTGTGTCGGTGTCGGCCGGTGTCGCCGCCATCACCTCGGCGGTTCCCGCTCTATTCGACTATCGCGTCCTCCTGGTCTTGGTGTTCGTGATCCTCCTCACCGTCGCCAACCTGCGAGGGGCCAAAGAGGCGGGGACCATCTTCGCGGTGCCCACATACCTGTTCGTCGTGACCGTGTTCGTGATGCTGGCGGTCGGTGTCACGCGTTGTTTCGCCGGCTCGTGCCCGACCGCGGTATCGGCCGGCATCCCGCTCGAGCCGGTCCTACCCGGACTCACCCTCTTCCTCCTCCTGCGCGCCTTCGCCTCGGGCGCTACTGCCCTCACAGGTGTCGAGGCCATCTCCAATGGCGTCCAGGCGTTCAGGGAGCCGAAGGCCCACAACGCCGCCGTCACCCTCACAGCGATGGGCGGTATCGCGATCCTCATGTTCCTTGGGATCAGCTACCTGGCCCGCGAGACAGGAGTGGTGATCTCCGAGGAGATCATCCACCAAAACGGTACGGTGATCTCGCAGATCGGTCGGGCGGTGTTCGGGGGCGGGTTCGGCTTCTACCTCCTCCAGGTCGTCACCGCCGCCATCCTCATTCTCGCCGCCAACACCGCCTATCAGGACTTTCCGCGGTTGTCGGCCATCCTCGCCAACCATCGCCTGATGCCGCGCCAGCTTCGAAACCGCGGTGACCGGTTGGTGTTCTCCAACGGCGTCGGCATGCTCGCCCTCTCCGCCTCACTGCTCGTCATCCTCTTCGACGCCTCTGTCACACGGTTGATCCAGCTGTATGTGATCGGCGTCTTCACCGCCTTCAC
>DAIOGO010000046.1:0-18408 GCA_036745195.1 Actinomycetota bacterium
GTGAGCACTGTCCGCAACCACATCGCCCGGGCGATGGGGAAGCTCCGTTCCGTCTTGGAGGTCAACTGATGGACGACATCGAACGACGACTGAAGGCGATGGGCGACGAGGTCGACCGGCGGGTATCCCCGGTCGAGTTCACAGCCCCCGCCCGCCCCACTCGCCAGACAACGGCAAACCCCTGGTGGGCGGTGGCGGTCGGCGCCGGCCTGCTGGCGCTGTTCGTGCCGCTCGCCCTCCGGGAACAGGCGCCGGACCCGCTCTCGACCACGCCTGGACCGCCCGTCACCGCCAACCCGAGTGGGACGCTCGGGGAGATGGCGGGCTGCCCCAACTTCACCGACGTAGTCGAGACCGGCCCCGACCCGACCATCACCGGCGAGGACGACCCGTTGCTGCTCACCCAGCAGCGGCTGGCGGGGGACGCCGAGAAGGCCCAGACCTACGCCCTCCAGCACCCCGACACGTTCGGATCGATGCGCTTCGAGAACAGTCCGTGGGTCAGGCTGGTGATCGGCTTCACCGACGAACTGGCCGAGCACTGCGCCGCCCTGCGCCGGCTCCTCGAGTATCCCGACGAGTTCCAGCTCATCCGTTCGGAAGTCACCGAGGCCCGCCTCCTCGAAATCCAGCAGGAAGTGAATGTGGCCGCCGGAGAGTTCCTCGTCTCGTCCGGCGTCGGAGCGGGACCACCGGTTTCCCTCGCTCTACGGGCGGATGGCGAGGAGGTGGCGGCGGAACTGTTGGAGCAGTATGGAGACCTGGTCACGATCACCGTTGGTCTGCTGCCCTACCCGGATCTACTGCAGCCGGGAACGGTGTCTTGTGGGGCGATGATCCCCCCGCCTCCCTCGCAACCCACCCGGCTGGTGGCAGAGATGCTGCCAATCGAGGCCCCGATACCGTCGGGTGCGGACTTCAAAACGATCGTCCGGGTCACCAACACGGGTCAAGAAACAATCACGTTCGAGTCCGGGCAACCGCTGGTCGGGTTCGTGTTCCACCCCGGTCAAACGACCCCGATCGCCGTGTACGCGGGCGACATCTCCGGCACCGGGGTGGGAGCCGAACTCGCTCCCGGGGACTTCCTCGACATCGCGGTGCTGGTGGGGACCGCCTCGTGCGACCCGGCGCTCGGCTATCGCCTCCCACCCGGACGGTACGAGGTCCGAACGCCGGTCGACCAGTACGAGTACCCGGGCGGCGAATTCGAGCAACACGCCATCCTCAGCTCCCCGACACCGCTCGTCATCACGCCCTGATGGACGGATCCCGATCGAGCGGGCGCTACATCCTGACCCGTTCCCCGGCCGGGTCGTACATCGGTCGGAGGGAGGCCCGAGCGGGGACCATCTCGGAGGCGACCCGGATCTGATACGAGCCGGAGGTGACGAACTCGGCGGTCACCCCGTCGGAGTGTTCGACATAACCCAGACCCATCGCACCCCCGAGGGTGTGCCCGTAGTTGCCGGACCGGAGGTAGCCCACCTCGACACCGTCCCGCACGATCGGCTCCTCACCGTGGAGCAGCGGTTCGGGGTCTTCCAGCAGGAACTGGACCAACCGGCGACGGGGCGGTCCGGCCTCCTTCTCGGCCGCCAGGGCGTCGCGGCCTACGAACCCGCCCGGCTTGTCGAGGGCGAGGGCGAACCCCAAACCCGCCTCCAACGGCGAGTCGGTGTTCTCGATGTCGAGGCCGTAGTCGCGGCGACCCGCTTCGGTTCGGGTGCTCTCCAAGGTGACCATCCCGGCATGGACCAGACCGAGGCCCTCCCCTTCCCGGACCAGGGCGTCGTATACGCCGGGAGCGAACTCGGAGGGGACGTACAGCTCCCAGCCGAGTTCGCCGACGAAGCTCATCCGAAACGCCCAACCCAGGGCGTACTCCAGATCGATCTGTTGGGCGGTGAAGTAGGGAAAGGCCTGGTTGGAGAGATCGGCGTCGGTGATCCGGGAGAGCAGGTCACGCGAACGGGGGCCTTGCACGCTGAGCAAGGTCAGTCCGGAGGTGACATCGGTGACCGACACCCGATCGTCCGGTCTGATCGCCCGCCGCAGCATGGTCTCGACCCGACGGTGGAACCCTTCGGCCACCACCACCAGGAAGCGCTCGTCAGCCAGGCGGGTGACGGTGAGGTCGGCCAGGATCTTGCCGGAAGGGCTCATCCACTGGGTGTAGACGCACCTGCCCGGTTCGACCGCCACGTCGTTCCCGCTCAGATGGTCGAGAAGCCGTTCCGCTCCGGGACCTTCCACCAAGAAGTTGGACATGGAGGACATGTCGTAAAGGGCCACCGCCTCACGGGTGGCCTGGTGTTCGGCGACGTGATACTCCCACCACGGGTGCCGTCCGTAGCTGTGGGTGAAGTCGACCTCGACATCGGTCGGCCCGAACCAGGCGGTGTTCTCCCACCCCGACGACTCGGCGAAGCGGGCCCCGGCGGCGGCGAGCCGATCGTGGAGAACCGAACGGCGGGCATTGCGGGCCAGCGCCGGCTGGGAATGCGGCCAGGAACCGGTCGAGTGGAGCCTCCCCAGCAGCTCGACGGTGCGGGTGGCCCGAAACCGGCGGGTGGTCTGATAGGGATGAACCCGGGCGATGTCGACCCCGGTGACATCGACCGAAGGCTCACCCTCGACCATCCAGTCGGCGATGAGCTTGCCGGCTCCGCCCCCGAGGAGGATCCCGAGCGAGTTCATCCCTGTCGCCACCCAGAAGTTCTCCACCTCGGGCGACGGTCCCATCAGCAACCCATTGTCGGGGGTGAAACTCTCGGGGCCGGTGAACAACTTGCGGACGCCCACCTCGCCCAGGGCCGGAATCGGCTCCATCGCCTTCTCGAGGAAGGGACCGAGCCGGTCCCAGTCACTCGGGATTTCGCCGAAGGTGAAGTCGCCGGGGACGTCGCCCAGGCTCCAGGGCGCCCCCACCGGCTCGAACAGGCCGACCATCAGCCCACCGGTCTCCTCCCGGTAGTAGGCGAAACGGTCTGGATCCTCCAGGAGCGGCATGTCGGGACCAACGCCCTCGATCTGATCGGAGATCAGGTAGGCATGCTCGGCCGCCTGAAGCGGCACCGCCACCCCAGCCATCGCCCCCACCTGGCGGGCCCACACCCCGGCGCAGTTGACCACGTGTTCACATTCGATGTCGCCGCGAGCGGTTCGTACCTTCGCCACCCGCCCCCGGTGAAGATCGAAGCCGGTGACCGGCGTGTCCTCGACGATCTCCACCCCCATCATCCTCGCCCCCTTGGCCAACGACATGGCGCAGTTGGCCGGATCGGCCCGCCCCTCCTCGGGGGTGTAGAACCCGGCGATGAGCTCGTCGTCTTGGTAGATCGGGAAGAGTTGCCGGACTTCGCTCGGCGAGATCTCGAGGCGTTCGATCCCCACCCGTTTGAGGAAGTCGGCCTCCCGGCGCAGTTTGTCGACACGGGCCGGGCGGGCACCGGTCTGGATATAACCCACCGGCCGGAAACCGGTGGAGAGGCCTGTCTCGGCCTCGAGACGTTCGTACAACTGTCGAGTGTAGAGGGCCATCCAGGCCAGGGTCTCGTTGGTCATGCCCCCCGACACGATCTCGCCCGCCGCATGCCAGGTGCTACCCGAAGTGAGCTTGGCGCGTTCCAGGAGGACAACATCCGACCAGCCGAGGTGAGCGAGGTGGTAGGCGACACTCGCCCCGATCACGCCACCGCCGACGATCACCACTTGGGCCCGCTCGGGCAACTCACTCGGCATGACGTACGGGCTCCTGCGAACGGTTCGGGGCCGGATGATAGAGGGCCGACGCGATTCGATTCCGCCTCACAGGGGTCACGAGCCCCGCACCTGCCCGTCGGCACCTGATCGGCCGGGTCTGGAGCGCCAGGACCAGCGACCTACGAAGGCACAAAGCGTGCAGCGTCACGGCCGCGTGGAAGCGGCCTGGATAGCCCTCATGTCCAAGCTCGGGCTCTGGCACCTCGTTGCTGGGCTCAGTTTTCACACCAGGAAGATCACAGGTGGAAGCCCAGCGCGTGCCGACGCAAGACCCGGACCTGCCCGCGTGACCACTCAGGACGTTTTGTCCCGGTCATTGAGGATCCCCCCCTCATGACAGATCGCGGCAGCCAACAAGGTGATGACGAGGGGTGTCCCGCATTCCGGACTCGTAGTGACCCGGAGGGCCGCAAAGGATGTAGACGTCACCGCGCCCGTCGGAACATCCAGGACCGTCGTCGCCCTACCACCTGACCAGCCCGACCAGCACACCGTGAGAAGGAATCGCGAAGTTGTCAGAGCACACGCCGTGGTTGACCAGGCGGATGGTTACCTTCGCTCCGGCCTCTATTCTCGAGTCGAGCCAGCGAGAGAGCGAAGTCCGAGACCTCGACCTCACCGGGCGGTTCGCTTACCATCGAGATTGAAACGACACAACGATGCCAACCGCCGCAAGCAACGTAGCCAGACAGGTCGGGGGCAGCAGGCCGTTGGAGCTATTAGCCCGCGCCGGGCTGACAGCCTACGGGCTCATCCACATCCTGGTCGGGTGGTTGGCGCTGCTGATGGCATGGGGTGGATCCGCCGGGGAAAGCTCCGATGTATCCGGAGCGCTGCGGACCGTGGCTAAACAGCCCTTCGGCAAGATCATGT
The DNA here is from genome assembly GCA_036745195.1 of Actinomycetota bacterium. Classification (GTDB taxonomy): domain Bacteria; phylum Actinomycetota; class Acidimicrobiia; order Spongiisociales; family ZC4RG35; genus JBFHRE01. Next base: position 4,639 of record DAIOGO010000046.1, read on the forward strand.
TGGGGCTGCTCGCGGGGGGCTTGGTGGCATTGGCCCTCTGGCAGGCCAGTGAGTCCATCTGGGGTTATCGAAACCGAGATGGCGCCAAGCGCAGGCGAATCGCCACTGGGATCAAAGCGGTGGTGTACGCCGCGCTGGGGGTCAGCGCAGGACGGGTCGCATTCGGCTCGCGGCCATCAAGCTCGGCGCAACAGCGGGAGGCCACGTCCGGTGTGCTATCGCTGCCTGCCGGACGAGTGATGGTCGTCGCCGCGGGGATGATCATCATCGGTGTTGGCCTCGCCCACGTGATCAAGGGCGGGAAGAAGTCCTTCCTTGAGGAGATCGATACCTCGTCGATGTCTCCCCTCGGGCGCCAAGGCGCGACGCGCCTCGGCCAGATTGGGTATCTCGCCAAAGGGGTGGTCGTGGTCGCGGTGGGGGCCCTGCTCACATACACGACCGTGACCTTCGACCCGCAGATGCAGGGCTTGGATGGCGCCCTGCAGACGATCCTGGCGCAGCCATCCGGGAAGTTGCTGCTCACGGTGTTGGCTCTTGGATTCGTAGCCTTTGGCCTGTTCGCCGTACTCCAGTCGCGCTACCGCCGGATGTAGCCGAACTGCGCGCCCAGCGCTAGTTCACGGCGTAGCACCGGAAATGGACCGCGTCGGTCATTCCTGGCGCAATGCGACGCCGTTGCGACTTCGCCGATGCAGAATGCTCGCTATCTACGGCGGTCCTCACGTCCGTGCGGCGGTCGAGCTGGGTTTCAGCCCTGGGCGTTCCATGAGCCACACGATCACCCTCGACACACTGCGGGCGCTTGTGGTAAACCGGTCACATGACCGGAGAGTCGAACAATCCTCCCGCCCCGCAGGACCAGAACATATCCGACGTTGGCGCCATGGAGGTGCGCGGTCTGACTGAGCGGTCCCGAGGTGAGCGTATCAGCGATTTCATCTCGGGGTTGGCCAGCACCCCGGCCTTCGCTCTGGCTCACGTGTTCCTCTTTGCTGGCTGGCTGGTTTCGCAGACAGGGATGGTGTCACTGGTCCCGATCTTCGACCCCTTCCCTTTCACATTCCTGACCCTTGTGGTGTCTCTCGAAGCGATCTTTCTGTCCATCTTCGTCTTGATCAGCCAGAGACGGATGACACGACAGACGGATCTGCTCAGCCATCTCGATCTTCAGGTGAACCTACTTGCCGAGCAGGAATCAACCAAGGCACTCGAAATGCTGTACGCAATTGCAGAACACTTGGGGGTTCCCGATCTCCCGTCTGATCAGGCCCTCGCGGCCGATACGAGTGTCCGTGGCTTGATCGAAGGCATCAGGGAGGGAGAGGATACGGGGCGCCCGACGTAACTGGTGTCTTGCCGGTCGGGCGTCAAGCCCTCTTGGGCCAGTGTCGTTTGGCGCTCTTGTTGTGCGACTGGACGAGTAACTAGGTCGAAGACACCGTCGAAATCCCTGGTCAAGAGGGGCATTGTGATGGCTCCGGGGGTGAGACTTGAACTCACAACCTACGGATTAACAGTCCGCCGCTCTGCCGATTGAGCTACCCCGGAAGGCGCGCCGTGGTCGACGCAGCCCGGCAGTGTAATACCCCGGGCGACGGTCCCCGACCGTATCGGGCCTGGCAGAATGGGTGGATGCGATTCAGAATCGGACTCCTGCTGGGGGCGGGCATCGGATACGTGGCCGGAACCCGGGCGGGGCGAGAGCGATACGAGCAACTCAAGCGGGCCGGCGCCAAGGCCCGTCAGCACCCGGCGGTGGCCCAACTCAACGAGCAGGCCGGGGCCGTCGTCGATCTGGCCCGCAACACCGTGGCCCGGGGTCTCGAGGAGGGCTCGAAGGGCATGCGTCGGATGGCGGACCGCCCCACGGGCTCCTGACCCTCCCCGGCCAACCGTGGGCTGCTGAACACACCACGTGTAGCTGCGAACCCTGGGTTCGCAGCATCAGCCTTCTTCGAGGAAGCCTTCCAGACGGCGGGAGTGCTGGGGGTGGCGGAGTTTGGCCAGGGCCTTCATCTCCAGTTGGCGGACCCGCTCGCGGGTGACCTTGAAGTAGTCCCCCACCTCCTCCAGCGTTCGCACCCGACCGTCCTCCAGTCCGAACCGCATCACCAGGACCTGCCGCTCCCGCTCGGACAGTCCCTCCAGCGCATTCGACAGAAGACCCTGGAGCAACACCCTGGTTGCCTCCTCCACCGGGACGTCCGCCCCCTCGTCCTCCACGAAGTCGCCCAGCGTCGAGTCGTCCTCCTCCCCCACCGGGGACTCCAGCGACACCGGGTTCTGGGCGATCTGCATGAGCTCCTCGACCCGGTCGACTTCGAGGTCCATGTCGAGGGCGATCTCGTCCACGGTCGGGTCCCGCCCGAGGACCTGGGTCAGGTCGCGCCGGACTCTGACCAGCTTGTTGATCAGGTCCATGATGTGGACCGGGACCCGGATCGTCCGCGACTGGTCGGCGATCGCCCGGTTGATCGCCTGGCGGATCCACCAGGTGGCGTAGGTGGAGAACTTGAAACCCCGTCGGTAGTCGAACTTCTCGACCGCCCGCATCAGCCCCATATTCCCCTCCTGGATGAGGTCGAGCATCGCCAGGCCCCGGCCGACATGGGTGCGGGCCACCGACACCACCAGCCGGAGATTCGCCTCCACCAGCCGCCGTTGGGCCAGATCTCCCTTGCGGATGGTCTTGTCGAGCAGCGCCCGGTCCTCCGGGCTGAGATCGCCCGCCAGCCGCTCCCGCGCCCTCCGGGCCGCCTCCAGTTGCATGGCCAGTTCGACCTCCTGTTGGGCGTTCAGCAGTTTGTAACGGCCGATCTCCTGAAGGTACATCTTGACGGGGTCCGACACCGGGACCAGCTCGTCGTCGAGGAGATCGTCCGGCTCTGTCAGCTCCTCTTCAAGCCGGATCCCCTTGGCACGCAGCGCCTCCAGCATCGACTCCATCTCGTCGGCGGAGGCCTCCATGTCGACCAGGTCCTGCTGGACCTCGTGGATGGTGAGAAACCCGCGCTGGGTCCCCCGCTTGACCAGATCCGCCAGAACTGCCTCGACGTTCATGTCACTCCCGACCCTGCTTACGCTGCTGCTGTAAGTGTGTCAGCTCCCGCAGCCTTTGTGAATAGCCCTCGTCATCGGGGCTCATCGCCTCGATCTCGGCCGAGAGCCGGTCCATCCGATCGTCCAGGTCCAGCGTGGCCAGACGATCGATCAGCTCCTGGATCGGGGCCACCCTGCGATCGTCAAAAGCGAGCTCGATGAGGAGGGCGCCGGTTTCGTCCTCCCCCGACCCGAGCGGGATCGGCTCGCCGGCTTTGGCCTCCGCCACCAGCGGGGCGATTCGACCGAAGGCAGCCTTCATGGGCTCGCTGGTGAAGTGCTCGAGGCCCACCCCGTGGGCGCGGGCGGCGCCACCATCGGTGAGGACCGCCATCAGCAACTCGCGTTCGATCCGGTCCCGGCCCGACCCGGTCCTCCTCCGCGAGGTGGCCGCCTCTGCGCGACGGTGGCGGCGGGGCCGGCCCATCGCCTGTTCGACGGTCCCCAGATCGATCCCCATGCGCTCGGCCAGAAAGCGGGCGTATTCGGTTCTGGCGAGATCGTCGGTGACCCTCGCCACCCGGGGACCGAGGGCCCGCAGCGCCCGGGCCCGACTCTCGGGCTCCGACAGGTCGTACTCGGCCAGCTCACGTTCGATCCGGAACTGGAGGAGCGGGCGGGCCCGCTCGATGGCGTGATGCAGTTCTTCCACCCGGCCGGTCTGGACCATCTCGGCCGGATCGACCCCGGCGGGGAGCTCGGCCACCCGCAGGTCGAGGTCGAGGCTCACCGGTACCGCCAGATCGTCACCCCGCAAGGCGGCCCGGCCGCCGGCGGCGTCGGCGTCGAAGGCCAGCACGATTCGTTCGGAGAACCGGCGCAACAACTCGAAATGGTCGTCGCCGAGGGCGGTGCCGTTGGTGGCGACCGCCTCCGGCACCCCGTGGCGCTGCAGGGCGATCACATCCGTATACCCCTCGACCACCACCGAGTACCCCGACTTCTGGATCTCCCGCCGGGCCCGGTCGAGCCCGTAGAGCAGGTGGGACTTCTTGTAGATCGGGGTTTCGGGCGTGTTGAGGTACTTCGGCTGGCCCTCCCCCAGGATGCGACCCCCGAACCCGACCGGGTCCCCCCGAACGTCGTTGGTGGGAAACAACAACCGGTCCCGGAAGTAGTCGACGGTGCCGCCCGTTCCTTTCCGGGCCAGGCCCGCCTCGATCAGCACCTTCGCATCGATCCCCTGCGATCGGAGTTCGCGGACCAGGGCATCACCGGACAGGGGGGCGTAGCCGAGGCGATAGGTAGCCACCGTGTCGGCGTCGTAGCCACGACTGCGCAGGTAGGAGCGGGCCACCCCCGCCTCGGGGGACTTCATCAGGGTCCGGTGGTAGAACTCGATCGCCTGTCGGGTCGCCTCCACCAGTGCGTGGCGCTGGCCCCGACGGCGGGCGGCGGTGGGATCCTCGGTGAGGGTGATCCCCGCCTGGGAGGCGAGCACCTCCAGCGCCTCGGGGAAGGTCAATCCCTGCGTCTCCTGGACGAAGGTGAAGATGTCTCCCTTGGAATGGCACCCGTGGCAGTAGTACAGGCCCCGGGCGACGTCCACCGACATCGAAGGGGTCTTCTCCTGATGGAACGGGCAGACCGCCATGACGTTTCGCCCCGAACGTTTCACCGTCGTGATCGCCGCGATGAGGTCGACCAGATTGGTCGCCTGCCTGACCCGATCTCGATCCTGCTCGCTGAAGGCCATCGGCGCCGAGTGTACGGGGTGAGCGGAACTCGGGAACCCGGGTACCCCGGTGGCCGGGAAACCTCAGGCGGGGGTCGCCACGAAGTTGATGGCCAAGAGGACCTCATCGGTGACGTCTGCCACCGACGCCACAGACGGGATCTCCAGACCGTAGACCGAGCGCAGCACCTTGGCCGTGGCAGAGCCCTCCAGGCGGTCATCGCTCACCAGCACCGCCGACACCTCGAAGGTCACCTCGGTGGTGACGTCGCGGATCGTCAGATCTCCCGTGACCGTGAACGTCAGCTCCTGCCCGACCTCGGCCGCCCCGGCCAAGCCCTCGATCGAGGCCGGGACGAAGGTGATCTCGGGGAAGGCGGTGGAGTCGAGGATCGGGCCGCGAATCGCCCGATCCCGATTGCTCGAGTCGGTGGAGAACGTCTGGGCTCCGATGACGATCGTCCCCAAGTCCGAGGCGGCGAGGTCGCCGAAGTCGATCCGAATCTGGCCGGCCACCTCGGTGTTCGACGCCACCACGTGCTTGGGCTCTCCGCGCAGGACCTCGTCGAGTTCGAAGCGGGCGACGGTGCCGGCGGAGAGCGAGAAGAGGCCGTCTCCTGCACCGGCCTCGCCCGGCTCGGTGGTCGAAGCCGCCGTCGTCCCCGGAGCGAGGGTGGTATCCGGGTTGGTGGCGGGGGCGAGGGTGGGGGCGGTGACCTGGGCGGTGTCCTCGTCCACGCCCGTCGTGGCGAAGAACCAGACCAGGACGCCGGCCGCCGCCAACAGACCGGCGCCGACGACGAACAGTGCAATCTTCTTCATGGTGGGTTCCCCTTCCAGGAGACTCGGATCGAGCCTGTATACGTATGGATGGACAAAACGGGTCTAGGCCAGCCGCTCCGAGAGATAACTCTCCAGCCGGTCGACAGACACCCGGTCCTGAACCATCGTGTCCCGGTCGCGTACGGTCACCGCCTGGTCCTCGATCGAATCGAAGTCGTAGGTGATGCAATACGGTGTCCCGATCTCGTCCTGGCGCCGATACCGCTTCCCGATCGATTGGGTGACGTCGACCTCGAGCATCCAGCGGCGGCGCAGATCCGCCGCCAGCCGGGTGGCCGGTTCGACCAGTTCCGGCTTCTTGGAGAGAGGGAGCACGGCCAGCTTGAACGGAGCCAGCCGGGGATGGAGCCGGAGGACCGTGCGGGTTTCACCGTTGGGCAGCGTCTCCTCGGCGTAGGCGTCGATCATGAACGCGAAGGTCGTACGAGTGGCCCCGGCGGCCGGTTCGATCACGTAGGGGAAGAGGTGCTCGTTGGTCTCCTGGTCGAAATAGCGGAGGTCCTCCCCCGAGTGCTCGGCGTGCTGGCGGAGATCGAAGTCGGTCCGATTGGCGATCCCCTCCAGTTCGTCCCAGCCCCACGGGAAGTCGTATTCGACGTCGACGGTCCCCGCCGAGTAGTGGCTCAACTCGTCGGATTCGTGGGGCCGGATCCGCAGCCGGTCGGCGGTCATGCCCAGATCCAGGTACCAACGATGCCGGGCCTCGACCCAGTACTGGAACCAGGTCTGGGCCTCCTCGGGACGGCAGAAGAACTCCATCTCCATCTGCTCGAATTCGCGGGTGCGAAAGACGAACTGGCCGGGCGTGATCTCGTTTCGGAACGACTTGCCCACCTGGGCGATCCCGAAGGGCAGCTTGAGACGGCTGGTGCGGCGCACGTTCTCGAAGTTGATGAAGATGCCCTGGGCTGTCTCGGGCCGAAGGTACACCATGTTCTCGTCCGACTCGACCGGGCCGGTGTGGGTCCGGAACATGAGATTGAACTGCTTGGGCTCGGTGAACGAATCCCGCTTGCCGCAGGCGGGGCACTGGCCGGCATCCTCCAGCTTGTCCAGCCGGAAGCGCTGATGACAGTTGGTGCACTCGACCAGCGGATCGGTGAACACCGCCTCGTGTCCCGAGGCTTTCCAGACCTGGCGGGCCTGAATGATGGCCGAATCGAGCCCGACCACGTTGTCGCGCTCGCGCACCATGGATCTCCACCATTCGTCCTTCACATTGCGAAGGAGCTCGACCCCGAGCGGGCCGTAGTCGTAGGCGGAGCGGGTGCCGCCGTAGATCTGCGACGACTGGAAGACAAACCCCCGGTGCTGGGCGAGGGTGGCAATGGTGTCGAGCGAAACGGGCATGAGAGTGGAGGAGATCCTGGTGGGGGAAGGGGGATGGTACAGGGCTGAAGGAGTTCAAAGTTCAAAGTTCAAAGTTCAAAGTTCGAAGCAACCTTCAACTCTCAACCTTCAACTTGGAACCATCCCCGTTCATCGCCCATCGTTCGAAGGCTATCGGCAATCGGCTGTCGGCAATCCGGCAGGCGCCGTTCAAGGTCCCGGTCAGGACTTGACTTTCAACTTTCAACCTTCAACTTGGAACCATCCCCGTTCATCGTTCATCGTTCATCGTTCATCGTTGATCGTCTTCCTCACCGCGTGCCATCAGCAGCGCCGCCGCCAAGAACACCAGTCCCAGTCCCAGCCCGATCGCCAGTCTGGTTGGGTCCATCGCCCGAGATCCGCCGCCCCCGCTCACGCCACCATCGACCGAAACCATGTGCACGCCCTGGGCGAAGATCAGCAAGAGGGCCGCCACCAGCCCACCGGGGAGGGCGAGGAGGATCGCCCAGCCCTCCCAGCCGACTCGCTCGTCGTCCTCGTCCGGGCGAATCACCCGGGAGCCGAAAACGCCCTCCTCCTCGACTTCATTCATCCATTCCCTCCTTGGTGTTGCGGGCGTCGAGGCGTCGGTTGAGCGAGAACAACCGGCCGAGCACCGGCATCAGCACGATGTTGGCTCCGTGAAGCACTCCGATGATGAGAAGGATGCCGCCGATTCGGGCCACCTCCCACTGGATCTGGGGGCCGCCGACCACCGCACCCCAGCCCTCGATCCGCTCGAAACGGACCGTGAACAAGATGTAGGCGCCGAAGATCAGGTAATACACGATGTCCGCCAGGAGGATGAAGCTCTTCCCGGTGGCAGGATTGGCTCTGAACACGTCTGCGGCGTAAGCCCGGCCAAACCGTTTGATGAACGGGCCCAGCCACAAGGCCAGACCGATGAGAATCCCGGTCGTAATCATCTCCAGCACCCACCATTGCATGATCAGTCTCCCGTTGTCATACGTCGAGGTTCCGTACACGATCGAGCCGAACGCCCCGATCAACGATGCCACCACCGCCAGTCGCCGGCGGACCCCGGCACGTCTCAGTTCGTCGTCCTGAATCGAAAGCTGGATGCGGACGAAGAGATCGGGGGCAGGCTCGGTCTCCCTCGCCCCTTCCATGAGCGCCTCGTGGAGTCGCTGCTCGAGGGTGGTCATGGCCGCTCCCCCAGGATTTGCTCCAGCGCCGCCAGACCCCGCTGCTGCTGGGTCTTGACGGTGTTGACCGACACCCCCAGGGTCTCGGCCGTCTCTGCCACGCTCAACTCGAGGTAGAACCGGAGGACGAGCACGTTCCTCTGGCCGAGGGCCAGGCGGCGGAGGGCGGCGATCACATGGCTGCGATCGTCCTCGAGGGCGACAGCATCTTCGAGCGGGGGAGGTTCCGGGTCGGCCGGCAGGTGATGGCGCAACGACATGAGGCCTCGCCGGTTGTGATCCCGGGCCAGGTTGAGGACGATCGAACGGACATAGGGTTTGATCTTCGACTCGTCCTGGATCCGGTGGACCGAACGGGCCAACCGGATGAATGCCTCCTGGACCAGATCTTCGGCGGCGGTCCGGTCATCGACGAAGAAGCGGGCCAATCGGACCAGATTGGTGGCCTCTTCGGCAAAGAGACGGCCGATGAGCCCCGATACCTCGGTCGGTGTCAACTCGGCAAGTGTTCGCTCCATGGACGTCGCCATGAACAGCCGGGGCGAGGTCAATTCGAGCAGCATCGTTCCTACCGACGAACGAACCGGACCCAGCGGGTGACGGCCGACTTTTTTCTTCCTGGCCGTCACCCGCCGGAGCCCGCAGCCACGTCTGTTGGTCAAAAGGTCGAGTGCAGGAGAGAGGAACAAGAAAATGCGACTCCACAGATGGTTGGCAGTGGCGGCAATGGTGGCAGCGGGGGCACTCCCGGCGATGGCGGGAGTGGCAATTTTCTCCAAGGCGAATCTGTCCGATCTGAGCACCGCGGTCGATCCAACGGACGGCGCCTGGGGGGTGGCCTCGGCCACCGTCGCCGAAGGCCGGACCATCGTCGTGCTGAACGTCAAGGGGCTCGACGCCGAGCAGACGGGACGGACGCTCGGCGCCCATGTCCACATCGGCCCGTGCGTGGCAGGCGCCGGGGCGGCCGCCCTCGGTCACTACAACTCGCTGGCGGGTGGCATATCTCCCGACACCGAGGTGTGGCTCGACTTCACGATCACCGCCGGTGGCACCGGACATGCCCAGGCTGTGGTGCCCTTCGAGATCGACAGCGGAACCGCCCGGTCGATCGTCATCCACCGGGATCCCACAGCGGCGGTCACCGGAGTCGCCGGTCCGCGGCTCGCCTGTATCCCCCTGGAGTTCTGATGACAACGCTGCTGGGGCGCCGGCCGATCGTGGCCGGCGCCGGGATCGGGCTCATGTGGGGGGTGGCGATGCGAGCCTGGATGCATTACATCTCCACCGACCGCGAGTTCTCGTGGAGCGGAACGCTCTTCATCCTCGGAGCGAGCGTGATCGCCGGGACGGTCCTCGGTGTCGCCCGCCACCGCCGCCACTCCGGTGGCAGCGGGTGGTGGCGACTGTCGCTGGGTTCGCTCCTTCTGCTCGGAGCGGGTGGGGCGGTGATGTGGCCGGCCGTCATCCTCGGGGCAATCGCCATCGGTCGACCTCGGCCGGTGGCGCTCCGCTGGCTCCTCGGACTGGGAGCGGCCGCCACCCAGTTGCCGGTGATCACCGATGCGATCCTCGACAACTGGCGCTTCACGACCATCGACAAGATCCTGGCAACCGGGTGGTATATCCCCATGCTGGCGCTGGAGGCGCTGGCGTTCTCGGTGGCCTTCGCTCCCGCCATCGAAGGCGCCCGCATGCCCGGGCGGGTCGTTGCCGTGCTGACGGGAGCAGGGTTATTGGGGTTTGCCTTCTTTGCGGTGTTCGCCATGGGCATCCCGATGTGACGGGGGCAGTTCGTCGTTGGCCGGCGACCGTCATATGATCCCGGCCGTCGATGAGCCAGGCACCACACAGAGGGAACAAACGGATCGCCGCGCTCACCCTGGGGGCGCTGGGAGTCGTTTATGGCGACATCGGGACCAGTCCACTGTATGCCATCCGGGAGACGCTGACTGAGGAGCACGGGATCCCGGTGGACGAGACCAGCGTGCTCGGGGTGCTCAGTCTCATCTTCTGGTCGCTGGTGATCATCATCACCATCAAGTACGTCACGTTCGTGATGCGGGCCGACAACCACGGCGAAGGGGGGATCCTGGCCCTCACCTCCCTGATCATTCCTCGCTCCAAACCCGGTCGCACCCGCCAGGCCTTGATCCTGCTCGGTCTCTTCGGCACGGCCCTGCTGTACGGTGACGGCGCCATCACCCCCGCCATCTCGGTCCTCTCGGCGGTGGAGGGACTGCGATTCGTCACGCCCGCCTTCGATCCCTTCGTGATCCCGATCTCGGTCGCCATCATCATCGCCCTGTTTGCCCTCCAGTCGCGGGGAACCGGGGTGGTGGGAAGACTGTTCGGCCCGGTCATGGTCGTCTGGTTCGCCGTGCTCGCCGTGCTCGGACTCATCCATCTCGCCGACGCGCCGCAAGTGTTTGCGGCGGTGAACCCGGCCCATGCCGTCGGCTTCTTCTTCAACTACACGACCCGGGCGCTGGTGGCGATGGGTTCGGTCTTCCTGGTGGTGACCGGTGGGGAGGCGCTCTATGCCGATATGGGGCATTTCGGACTGCGCCCGATCCGTATGGGGTGGTTCACCATCGTTGGGCCCGCCCTCCTAATCCATTACTTCGGCCAGGGCGCCATGCTGATCAGTGACCCGGCAACCATCGAGCACCCTTTCTTCCTGATGGCGCCAGAGTGGGCGGTGATCCCGCTCGTGATCCTGGCGACGATGGCCACCGTCATCGCCAGCCAGGCACTGATCTCGGGTGTCTTCTCATTGACGCTGCAGGCCGTCCAACTCGGGTATTCGCCCCGGGTCGACATCGCCCACACCTCCTCCACCGAGCGAGGACAGGTCTACCTGCGGGGTGTCAACCGGGTCCTGATGTTCGCCTGCATCGGTCTGATCCTCGGTTTCCGTTCATCCGGCAACCTGGCGGCCGCCTACGGGCTGGCCGTCACCGGCACGATGGTGATCACCGCCCTGTTGTTCGGCGCCTACGCCCGGGAAAGCCTGCAATGGTCATGGGCGAAGGTGGTTCCGATCGTCGGGTTGTTCCTCCTCATCGACGTCTCGTTCCTGTCGGCGAACGTCCTCAAGATCCCCCGCGGCGGCTGGTTCCCGCTCGTTGCCGGTCTGGTCGTATTCACCCTCATGACCACCTGGAAGACGGGCAGACGGCTCGTGTACTCGCGGGCCGGACGTGGACGACAACCGGTGGCGGCCGTCATCCGCAGCCTGTCCCAGAACCCTCCACCCAGGGTCCCTGGCACCGCCGTCTTTCTGACACCCAATGCCGACGAGATCCCCCCGGCCTTTCTTGCCAACCTGCGCTTCAACAACGTGTTGCACGAGGATGTGGTCTTCCTGACCGTGGAGACCGCCGAGGTGCCCGTGGTGCTCCCGGCAGAACGCGAGGTGGTGCGCTCCTTCACCAATGACTTCCACCATGTCGCCCTCCGCTACGGATTCATGGAGGAGCCCGATGTCCCCCGCGACCTCGGAAGCCTGCGACTCAAACATGTGGCATTCGACCCGGATCACACCACCTACTTCCTCGCCAAGGAGAGCATCCGAGTCACCGATCACCCCGGAATGGCGCGGTGGCGAGAGCGTCTCTTCGCCGTGCTCCATCGCAACGCCACCAGCGCCGCCGACTACTTCAAACTCCCACGGAATCGCACAGTCGAGATCGGGATCCCGATCGAAATCTGATGGGGCCGGACCACCGACCTCTCACATGATGCCGAGGTCGCTGTCGCTGGCGTAGACCATCGCCGTCTCGGCTTCGGCTTCCATCCGGACGAGTCGTTCGTAGTAGTCGGGGATCTCGCGCAGGTGGGCCAGGGCGATCTTGGCGGAGACGATGGGATCATCACCGGAGACGTTCAGATCGGGAAACCGGCTCCCGTGTTCGAGTTCTACGTTCATTCCTGCAGTCAGCGCCTCCAGCGTGATCTTCTCCGATTCCAGGTCGAGACCGAGCCGATCGAGCACCATCCGGGCGTCGTCCATTGTGAACATCACAACACCTCCAGGAGCCCATTGAACTCTCGACAGATTCCAGAAACCAGGGCCGACAGTCCCCTTCTCTTCTCGCCCTTCGTTGTTGCTCGATGATCGAGCATTGCTCCTAACCTCTGCGGGTGGCCATCCGACACGACTCGGGGATCGTCCTTCGCTCGTACCCCTTTGGCGAAGCCGACCGGGTCGTGGTGCTCCTCAGCCCCCACCACGGCAAGCTGCGCACGGTGGCCAAGGGGGTTCGCAAGACCCTCAGCCGGTTTGGAGGTCGATTGGAACCGTTCACGCACGTGGAATTGGTTCTCTACGAAGGACGCAACCTCGACACCATCACCCAGGTCGAGGTGGTGGCCGCCTTTCCCCGGCTTCGGGACGATCTCGACAAACTCAATGCCGCCTCCTTGATGGTCGAAGCGGCCGACGCCGTCGCCCAGGAGAAGGAGTCTTCGCTGGCCCTGTTCGGGCTTCTGTCGGACGGCCTCGCCGCCCTCGAGGGGGGACCACTCCACCCAGACCTCGTCACGGGCTTCCTCCTCCACCTGGCGGGTGTGGTGGGGGTCGCCCCCTCCCTCGAGATCTGCGCCTCGTGCGGGCGGGCCGACGACCTGACCCGGTTCAGCTTCTCCGGTGGCGGGGTGTTGTGCTCGACGTGCCAGGTCGAGTCGATGGTGCGGTTGCGTGGGGGGCTGACCGACTTCCTGGCGTCGCTGGCCCGGTCACCGCTCTCCGACCTTCCACCGCCCCGACCGGACATGTCGGGCGAGGCGCTGGGGGTGACGAAGCGGTTCATCGAACACCACCTGGATCGGCGATTGGCGGGCCTCTTGTCGATGGACCTCCAGTGACTGCGCTCGACCTTTCCAAGGTCGATCTGAACCGGGTCCCCCGCCATGTCGGACTGATCCTCGATGGCAACGGGCGCTGGGCCAACGCCCGCGGCCTGCCCCGCACTGCCGGTCACCAGGCCGGTGAGGAGGCCCTGTTCGATACGATCCACGGGGCGTTGGAACTCGGAATCGAATGGCTGACCGCCTACACGTTCTCGACCGAGAATTGGAGCCGGGACGAAGAAGAGGTCGCCTTCCTGATGTTCTTCAACCGGGACCTGCTGGTGAGACGCCGCGACGAATTGGCCGACCTCGGTGTGAGAATCCGCTTTGCAGGCGACCTGGACGACCCACGGATTCCCGATGAGAACCGCCGGCACATGGCCGAGAGCGAGTCCCGCACGGTGGACAACCACCGGATGACGATGGTGTTCGCCTTCAACTACGGCAGCCGACGCGAGATCGTCGAGGCGGCGCAGCGGATCGCCTTCGAGGTAGAAGCCGGTGGCCTCCACGCCAATCAGGTCGACGAGGTGGTCTTCGCCCGCCACCTGGCGGTACCGGACATGCCCGACGCCGATCTCATTATTCGTTCATCGGGTGAGCACCGGCTGTCGAACTTCCTGCTGTGGCAGGCGGCTTATGCCGAATTCGTGTTCCCGGGGATCCTGTGGCCCGACTTCGACCGCCATTCGCTGGTCGAGGCCGTCATCGAATACCAGGGCCGTGACCGGCGCTTTGGCGGGGCGGTGGATCGATCGA
>DAIOGO010000047.1:0-18322 GCA_036745195.1 Actinomycetota bacterium
GGTCCCGACCAGCAACCTGACACCGCTCACCGACTGTCTCCTTCACACGCCGAAAACGAAGGCTATTCGAGTGTCGGCGGCCCCGTCGGGTCCAAAGGCAAAAGGAGTCGCAGTCGATGGGCCCTCGTGCTTTGCGACTCGGTTTCGCTGGTGATCGGGGCGGTGAAGTTCAGTCGAATCCGACGCTGATCCCCTCATAGATCGGGTCGTAGTAGAAGCCACCGCGGTGGTAGTCGGGGTTCCAGGTGCGGGTGCCGTCCTCGGCCTGGCGGTAGACATAGGGCGACACGTGCAGCCGCTCCCGGTGAAATCGTCCCTCGGGACCTTCAGGGATTTCGATCCCGCTGCCGTAGAGCATGAGTCCGCCATCTGCGCGAACCTCATGCTGGGGGGCGATGTCCCGATACTCGTGACTCACGTTCATCAGCTTGTGCCCCAACTCGTGGGCGATGGTCTTCCACGAGTTCTCGTCCTTGGTGAGATCGGTGATCGAGATCACACCACGCAGGTGGGGCGGCATGGTCGTCCCGTACATGTACCCGGGAAAGGAGAGACCCCCGGTGGAAATCGTCTTGAGCTGCCATGTGCGGAAGTCGAGTTGCTCGTAGAACGACATGTACACGTCCTGGAGGGTTACCAGATGGACCATCCGGCCGGCCTCGGGGGCGCCCCCCACCATCGCCTCGAAAGCGGCGAGGGCCTCGGACGAGGCCAGTGCCGGTCGGCGCTCCGCCGCCACGTACATGTTGGTGAAGCGATCGCCCGGAAGTTCGGTGCCAGGCGCGGTCGAATGCACGTAGAACAGCGAAGGGTCGAGAGGGCCGGTACGGAGTGATCGAAGCCGGAGTTGGACCCCGGCCGCCGCGAACACCTCCTGGGCGCGAGCGAACCCGTGGGTGAGGAGGTCGACGTCGACCTTCTCGGCGTGGGCCGGGTCGAGGTTGTCCGGGTAGTAGATGCAGACATCGACCGTCGGCTCCCCCCCGACCAGACCGTCGTTCAAACCTCCGGTGTCGAGATCGCGCCACCCGGCGGGGTCACTCACCGGCACCCTCCCCGGTGAGCCCGGGGTCACGTCCGGCGACCTGGCGGGCGTAGACGCGGGCGGGGTGATCGGGGTCGAGCTCCGTGAAGGAGAACGGGCTGCCGGCTGCCGCCTGGGCGGCCAGTTCGTCACGCGCCTCGATCATTCCGGCCGCCATCTCGTCGTAGGACTCTTCACCCGACTTGAGGATGAGGATGACTGCCGCCTCGTCGAATGGGGTCTCGAACCCGGTCGGCACCCCTCCCGGGAAGCGAAACAGGTCGCCGGCGCCGATCACCGTCCGCACCTCCTGATCACCCTCCCGGGTGCAGAACACCCACCGTCCGGAGACCGTGTAGATGATGCTCTCCGTGTCGTGGGGATGGGCGTCGCAGTACTGGCCGGCGTGCATCACGATGAGATGCGAACGGATCTTCTCCCCGGAGAGAAGCGGGACCAGCGTCCCCTCCACGGTCAACACTCCCGGCTGGGCGGTGATGTCCCTCAGGACCTGGCACTCGCCGATGGGCTCCAGACCCACCGGCTCGAGGACGTCGGACTGCATATGTCTCCTCTCGGGTTGTTGAACGAGACCCGGTCGGCCGGGCAGGGTTTTCACAGCTTCGGGTTGATCTTCTCTTCGAGGGCGAAGGCGATGAGGGCAAATCCAAGGGAGGCCGCCATGATCGCCAGGCCGGGGGGCAGCACCCACCACTTCCAGGCCGGGGTGAGGAATGCCCCTCGCGACTGGGCCCAGAAGAGGATCGAGCCCCAGCTCTTCTGGATGGGGTCCCCGAGCCCGAGAAAGCTGAGCGCCGCCTCGAGGAGGATGGCACTCGACACCGCCCGTACGAAGGAGCCGGTGGCGAGCATGGCCGTGCGGGGGAGGATGTGGCGGAGAATCACCCATCGATCGTGAGCGCCCATCGATCGGGCTGCCAGAACGTACTCGCGGGACCGGAGGGACAGGACCTGGGAGCGGATGATGCGGGCCGGTCCCGCCCAGATGAGGAGACCGATCACGAGGATCGTGTTCGTGAGGCTCCGGCCCAGGTAGGCGGCGAGGACGATGAGGAGCGGTAGGAAGGGAAGGATGAGCACGACGTCGACCGCCCGCATGATCACGGCACCGAGGCGGGTGTAGTAGCCGGCGACCAAGCCGATCAGGGTTCCGATCACCAGCGCCACCACCGCCGCCACCACCCCCACCGTCATCGACACCCTGGCGCCAAAGATCAGCTCGGAGAGCAGATCCTGACCCACGTCGTTGGTCCCGAGCAGGTGGTCGGCGCCGGGTGGTTGGAACGGCAGGCCGACCCGCTCGGCGGGATCGTAGGGAGCAAGCCATGGGGCGAGAATGGCCGTGAGCAACAGGGCGGCGACGATCACCAAACCGGCCTGGCCGAGGCGTCGGGCGAGAGCGCCTCCTCGTACCCTCGCCGTCGGCCCGGTGCTCATGTCGACCTGGTCCGCGGGTCGAGGATCGGATACAAGAGGTCGGCAACCAGGTTGGCCGCCAGGACGGCCACGGTGAACACCAGGAATGCGGCCTGCATCACCGGGTAGTCCCGACCCGAGACCGCCTCGAACACGAGACGGCCGAGGCCCGGGTAGGAGAAGACGGTCTCGGTGATGACGGCACCACCGAAGGCAAACCCGAACTGGATCGCCAGGTAGGTCACCACCGGTGCAATGGCGTTGCGGGCAACATGGCCGAACAAGATCCGAGGCTCGCGCGCCCCTTTCGCCCGGGCCGTTCGTATGAAGTCCTCGCCCAGCACTTCGAGCATGGAGTAGCGCATCGTGAGGTACACGCCGGGGACGGACAGCACGGAGAGAGTGACGACGGGCAGTGTTGCGTGCTCGGCGATGTCTCGAAAGCGGTCCCAGCCCGCCAGGTCGGCGGCCGGGGTGACCGCCCCGAACGACGGGAGCAGACCCAGATTCACGGAGAAAACCGAAATGAGGAGCATGCCGAGCCAGAACGAAGGGAGGGACTCGAGGGCGATCATCGAGGTGAGGAGCGGGAGGTCGACCTTGCCGCCCCGCCTCCAGGCGGAGAATGCCCCCAGGCTCACTCCCACCACGCCTGACACCACCAGGGCAACCCCGGCGATCAGCAGCGTCCATGGGAGCCGCTCGGCGATCATGTCGGCGATGGGGCGTCCCGAGCGGTATGAAGTCCCCAGGTCGCCGGTTGCGATCGACGCCCAGTAGTCGACGTACTGGTCGAGGACAGGATCGTCGAGACCCACCTCCTCGATCAGTTCGGCCCGCTGTTCGGGGGTGAGCAGGCCGACGTCGACTCCGGCGATGAGCGCCAGCGGATTGCCGGGCATCATTCGCGGCAGCAGGAAGTTGAGCGTTACCGCCACGAACAGCACGATGACGTACTGGATGAGCTTTCCGAAGTCGACCTTCAAGCTTTCACCACCTCGGGCGAGGAGAGCGCCTTCCGGCGCTCTCCTCGCCAACGGACCATCCTTCGATCAGGGGCGTCCGTCGGGACCGAGCAGCGAGACCTTGCTCACGATGCCCTGACCGGCGATGAATGCCCAGCCGTCGTATACCGCCGAGTTGTACGCATACGCCCCGTCGGGGTAGGCCAGCAGGACGAAGGGCACGTTCTCGGCGAGCAGCGCCTGGAGGTCGCCGATGAGCTGGGCGCTCACCGTCGGATCGGCCTCCGTCTGGAGCTGTTCCGAGACCGCGTCGACGTCGGCGTTGGCAAACCCGGTGAGGTTGAGGAAGCCGATGTCGGGGCTGCTGTGGACGAGTTCGGCGACCCGGATGGTGTTCGCCTGGACCGGGGCCGACCATCCCCAAATCGCCATCTCGTAGTTCCGCCCATTGGCGATGTCGAAGCCGGGCCAGACCGCCTCCTCCCACGTGGTCGTCTCCACCGACGCCACGTTCGCCTGGATACCGATCTCGAGGAGCATCTCCGACACGAGTTCCGCGATCCGCAAGCGGAGCGAGTCGCTCGAGTTGGTCAGCATCTCGAAGGACATGGGACCGCCCGAGAACTCCCGGATCCCGTCCCCGTCGGAGTCTGTGTACCCGGCCCCCTCGAGCAGGGCGGCGGCCGCGGCGGCGTCGTAGGAGGGTGCCACGGCCGGGTTGTAGACCGACTTGTCCGGATGGACCCAGCCGGGACTCCCCAGCGTGGCCGCCCCCAGATAGACGGTGTCGATGATGTCCTGGCGATCGACTGCCAGTGAGATCGCCTGCCGGACGGCAACGTCGTCGAAGGGCGGCTTGCTGATGTCGAAGTTGATCATCTGGGTGGTGAACTCAGGGCCGAGGGAAACGTCGATCGGGTCCTGGCCGTCGAGCAATTCGATCTGCTCGGGGCTGATCCGCTCGAAGATGACGTCGATCTCGCCCGACCGGATGGCCGCCAGTGGCCCGGCGTCGTCGGCGAAGACCACGACCACCAACTCGTCCACCGCCGGGGCGCCCCGGAAGTAGTCCGGGTTGGCCTCGAACCGGTAGCTCTGGTCTTCGACATATTCGACGAGCCGGTACGGGCCGGTCCCAACGTTGGTGACGTCGTCGAAGACGTGTTCCTCGGGGGTCTCAACCGTTTCCCAGATGTGCTTGGGGATGATCGGCACGTCGGCCAGCGCCACCAGGTCGAATGCCGGGTTGGGGGCCGACAGGGTCACGGTGATCGTGGAGCCGTCGACGACGACGGACTCGACCCCGGCCAGGTCACGGGCGAAGCGACCCACCGCTTTCTCCACGAAGTAGGAGAATGTGAACTCCACGTCTGCCGCCGTGAAAGGGGTCCCGTCGTGCCAGCTCACCCCCTCGGCGAGGGTGATCACATACTCGGTGAGGTCCGCGTTGGCCGTCACCGTCTCTGCCAGCCACGGCTGAGCCTGGCCGTCCACGTCGAATTGCATCAACGAGTCGTATTGGAGCATGAGCAGGTTCCATCCCGGGAAGCCGCTCACATAGGTGTAGGGGTTGAGGGTGGACTCACCGCCGGTGATGGCGGCCCGCACCACGACGTTTTCGTCGGGGGCCTCCGTGGTCTCGGTGGATGCGCTCGTCGGCTCGGTGCCGGTAGGAGCGGGCGCTTCCGTCGTCGCCCCCGAGGAGCTGCCGCAGGCCGCCGCCAGCATCGCCAGGGCAACCAACAACGGCACCAGGTGTAGGAGTCGTCGTCTTCTCATTCTTCCTCCTGTCTCGTTCTTTGTGGTGGTCATGTCGGGCTCGGTTCCAGAGTCCCCGCGATTGTGGCGGTGACGAGATGACAAGCGACCCAGCGGTCCGGGGCCGTTTCCCGCAGTTCTGGCGCTTCGACATCGCACAGGCCGGGGACGGCCACCGGGCAGCGGGTGTGGAAGCGGCAACCCGCGGGCGGGTCACTGGGGCTGGGGAGATCTCCTTCCAGCGGGGTGAGGTGCCGTTTCACCCCCGGATCGGGGATGGGAACCGCCGCGAGCAGCGCCTTGGTGTAGGGGTGCTGGGGGTGGCCGTAGAGGGCGTCCCGTGGACCTCTCTCGACCACCTGCCCAAGGTACATCACTGCCACCTCGTGCGAGATGTGGCGGACGACTGCCAGGTCGTGGGCGATGAACACGAACGCCAGACCGACCGCGGTCTGGATCTCGTGCAAGAGGTTGATGATCTGGGCCTGAACCGAGACATCGAGGGCGGAGACCGGCTCGTCGCAGACGATCACTTCGGGTTGGGCTGCCAGCGCCCGGGCGACGGCGATCCGCTGACGCTGGCCGCCGCTGAACTCGTGGGGGTACCGGTCGGCGACCTCGGCCGAAAGACCCACCTGCTCGAGCAGCGCGTCGACCCGCTCCGGGATCTCCCCACGCGGACAGATCCCCAGGATCGTCATGGGCTCACCGATCACCTGTCTCACCCGCATGCCGGGGTTCATCGACGAGAAGGGATCCTGGAAGATCATCTGGACCACCCGCCGATGCCGGCCGCCCCGGTGCTCGAGTTGGGCTCCATGCACCGTGATAGTTCCGGAGGTGGGAGCCACGAGCCCGACCAGCGATCGACCCAGGGTGGTCTTCCCGCATCCGCTCTCGCCGACCACACCCAATGTCCGACCCTTCCTGACCACGAGATCCACCCCGTCGACTGCTTTCACTACCCCCCGACGCCGACCTGCCTTGCGGCGGAGCTGGTAGTGGACATGCAGGTCCGACACCTCGACCACCACCTCCGCCAGGCCGTCCGGCGTCGCGCCGCCGGCCTCGCTCGTCGACCACGGTTCGGGAGCGGCGGCAAGACGGTCGAAGTGGATGCAGGCGGTTCGGTGTTGGGGACGGTCGCAGTTCATGAGCTCGGGAAGCCCGTCGACGCAGTCCTCGCCGCCCAGCGGGCACCGATCGTGGAAGGCGCAGCCGGTAAGCGGCTCGGTGACTGTCTTTGGGGTCCCGGGGATCTCGGCCAGCCTGGTTCCGGTGTCCCGGTCCATTCGCGGGATCGAGTGCAGCAGCCCGGAGGTGTAGGGGTGCCGGGTGGTCGAATAGATCTCGGCGGCGGGACCTTCCTCGAGGATGCGTCCGGCGTACATCACCGCCACCCGGTCGGCGATCTCTGCGACGACTCCCAGATCGTGGGTGATCCAGATCACCGACATTCTCCGCTCAGCCTGGAGCTCTCGGACCAGCGCCACGATCTGATCCTGGACGGTGACGTCGAGTGCAGTGGTTGGCTCATCGGCGATGAGCAGCATTGGATCGCAGGCGAGCGCCATCGCAATCATCGCCCGCTGGCGCATTCCGCCCGAGAACTCGTGGGGATAGTCGTCAACCCGCCGGGTGGCATCCGGAATCCCCACCCGGTCGAGCAGGTCCACCGCTCTGGCCCGGGCGGCTCTGCGGCTCGCGCCCAGATGCAGCCTGAGCGACTCGCCGATCTGACGGCCGATGGGGTGTACCGGGTTGAGCGAGGACATCGGATCCTGAAACACCATGCCGACCTTGAGGCCGCGAATCCGGCTCAGACCGGCCGGCCCGAGACCGGCGATGTCGACGCCGTCGAGGCGGATCGAGCCCGAGACGACGGCAGGAGGTTGCTCCAGCAGTCCCATGATGCTCAGGGCTGTGACGCTCTTGCCGGAGCCGGACTCCCCCACGAGGGCGAACACCTCGCCGTGGGCGACCTCGAGGCTGATCCCGTTGACGGCGAGTACATCTGATCGGGCGAGGGCGAACCGGATGGACAGATCCCGGATCTCGACCAGGGGCGAGCCGGTCTCGGATCCGGGGTGGGGACTGGTCGTCGCCGACGCCTTCACCCGCCGCTCCGGGTGCCTGGCGGCCGGAGCGGATCGTTCCTGCTCACCGCGACACCGGCGTGCGCCGGTCGGCAGGATCGGGGTGATCGAGCGCCGGGTCGACGTGAACGTGGACCTCGTCCAGGTGCTCGATCGACTCGAGGAGCGTGTGCCGCACGTCTTCTGCGATCTGATGACCCGCGGCGACGCTGAGCGATCCATCGACGGCCAGCTCCATGTCGACTCGTAGGCGGTGACCCATCCAGCGGACCTGGCAGCGCCCGACCCGGGCGACCCCGGCGATCGAGCATGCCACCTCCTCGATCTCGCCCACCAGCTCGGGATCGACCGCGTCCATCAGACGACGGTAGATGTCCCGGGTGGCGGTCCGCAGCACGGCGAGGATCGCCAGCGACACCAGGATCCCGACGACCGGGTCGGCACGCTCGAATCCCAGCCAAACCCCGGCCGCACCGGCCGCCACCGCCAGCGAAGTGAGCCCGTCGGCCCGGGCATGCTTCCCGTCGGCGACGAGGGCCGCCGAGCCGATGGCGCGGCCGACCCTGATCCGGTACAAGGCCACCAGTTCGTTCCCCAGAAATCCGACCACCCCTGCCAGGAACACGACGCCAACGTAGCGCACCTCGCGCGGGTTGACGAGGCGATCGACCGACTCCCAGGCGGCGACAACGGCCGAGACGAGGATCATCAGCACGATGAATAGACCGGCCAGGTCCTCCGCCCTCCGATAGCCGTAGGTATACCGGCTGTTGGCGGCCCGCCGTCCCAGCTTGAAGGCGACGAAGAGCGGGATGGCCGTGAGGGCGTCGGAAAAGTTGTGGATGGTGTCGGCGAGGAGGGCAACCGACCCGGTGGCCAGAACCAACCCCGCCTGCACGACGGCGGTGAACATCAGCCCGAGGAACGAGATCTTGAGTGCTCGGATCCCACGCGCGCTGCTCTCCAGCGCCTTGTCGACCGAGTCGGCGGCGTCGTGCGAGTGGGCACCTGTCAGCTCGCTGAAGGCGTGGACGATGGCCGCCCAGCGCGTTGCGTGCCTGCCGTCGTGGTCGTGATCATGGTGACCATGACTCCCGTGTCCCCGGTCTGTTTCGTGGTCGTGGTCGTGAGGGTGGTCGTGAGGGTGGTCGTGGTCATCCAAGCCGGCGGGGGCAGTTGGGTTCGGGTTGCGCTCGGTCGACATTCCGCCTCGGTTTCGGATCGGATGACCCTAATGGCCTGTCCCTGTTACTGCAAGTAGCTGCAATAACGTGGTAATGCAGGTTCGTGATCTCCCGCTACAGTTGGACGATGGCTGACGCCACTGCAGGGGTCGAGGAGGCGTTGCATCGTGCCATCCGGGGGGCGGGGCTCCGGCTCACCCTCCCTCGCCGGGCGATTTGTCGCGTCCTGGCGGAGAACGGCGAGGGGTTCATCACCGCGGCCGACCTGATCGGCCGGATCGAAGCCCAATCGCTGAGCATCGACTCCTCGACCGTCTACCGGACCCTCGACGAACTCGCCCGGATCGGTCTCGTTCATCACGTACACCTCGGAAGTCAGCCGGGCCGCTGGCACCTGACGATCGACCACGACCACCAGCACCTGGTGTGCGAGGGTTGTGGGCGCACGATCCTGGTCCCGGCGGCGGAGGTCGAGCCCATGTTCGAGCGCTTCCGTACCGAGTACGGGTTCACGATCAATGCCCACCACTTCGCCATCCTCGGCTTTTGCGACGACTGCCGAGCGCTCACGGACCACCCGCACAGCTGACCGGCGACAGGCGGAGGGGGCTCGCGATAGCATTCTTCTGGACAGGAGGCGTGCGGTGCAGTCGATCATCGACGAGCCGGTGAGAGGTGTGTTCGGAGACTTCTCGTGGCTCCGACTTTCGGGTCTCGATGCGTGCCGGATGTTCGTTCGGGGTGAGCTGCCGGCGCCGCCGATCCACCATCTGACAGGTCTCACGCCGACCGAGGCCGGACTGGGGACGATGACATTCGCCATGCCGGTGACGGAGTGGCTGGAAGATTCGGTTGGGATCATCTGGGGCGGGGTCTACGCCTTCCTGGTCGACGCTCCGATCTCGATGGCCCTCCAAACCGGGCTTCCGCCGGGGAAGGTGCTCACCACCGCCGAATTGTCGATCAACTATCTGCGGCCTGCCAGCGTTCGCTCGGAGCGGTTGGTGGCGCGAGGTCGCACTGTCTACCTAGGGCGCGACGTCGGGGTCAGCGAGGCGACCGTCGAGGACTCCTCCGGCCGGACGATGGCGCATGCCACCACCCGGTGTGTGGTGCTCGATGTGCCGTTCGATCCCGAGGCAACTCTCCCGGTTCCATTCGCGGCCGTCATTGATCCACCCGACCCGTATCTGCGCACCCCTCCCTCCGGGAGCATGCTCGGGCCTTCGATCTGGGAGGGTGACCGGGTGGCGACCCAGCGCCGGATCGTGTCCGGCGAGATCCCGCCCGCTCCGGTCCAGCTCCTCACCGGTGTCCAGACGATCCAGGCCGAGGAGGGGACGATCCACTTTTCGATGCCGGCCAGTCCCTGGTTCAGTGCCGGCGGGCTCAACCTCTATGGGGGCTCGATCGCGATGCTGTGCGACACCGCCCTCACCGCCGCGGTGTGGTCGACCCTCACCCCCGACGAGGCCGCTGCCACCCTCGACCTCCAGGTTCGTTTCCTGCGACCGGTGCCGGTCGATGGCAGCAGCCTGACGGCGGTGGGTACGGTCCGCCACCGAGGACGCACGATCCGGCTTGCCGAGGTCGAAGTGTTCGACGCCGCCGGCCGGAGGGTGGCGCTGGGGATGGGGTCGGCGCTCGTGATCCCGGGTGGCATCGAGGCGCTGAAGATGGGCCGTCCGGTCGAGGATATGTTCGACCTGGCCGATCCGGGCTGACGTGAACGTCGCCACGGCGTCACAACCTGGCACCGACCGGTGTCTTGTGCGGTGACGACAAGGAGAAGGTCGGTTGACGAAGCGAGCTTCGATCGATGAGCGGGAGAGGGAGCTGATCGCTTCGCTCTATCCGGCTCTGAGGAGGATCGCGGCGGTGGCCGGCTCGTTCGATGTGGAACCGGATGACCTCGTCCAGGAGGCGTTGATGCGTACGTTGCGAAAGGGCCCGATCTCGGATCTGGACAACCCGCTGGCGTATCTCCGCCGCACGATCGTGAATCTGGCGTCCAACCAGCGACGGAGTCTGGGGCGCCGGCGCAAAGCCCTCAGCCGGCTCGCTCCTGAGGAGGGCTGGCTGCCGAGTTATCCGACGGATATCGAGGC
Organism: Actinomycetota bacterium; assembly: GCA_036745195.1. Taxonomy (GTDB): domain Bacteria; phylum Actinomycetota; class Acidimicrobiia; order Spongiisociales; family ZC4RG35; genus JBFHRE01. Next base: position 10,573 of record DAIOGO010000047.1, read on the forward strand.
GATCCTCGACCTTCCTCCCAGGCAGAGAGCGGTCCTCTACCTCGTGGAGGTGGAGAATGTGCCTTATGGCGAGGTGGCGGAGCAGTTGGGGATGACCACCGGCGCCGCCAGGGCGATGGCGACCCGGGCGCGGAAGGCGGCTCGCGCTTCTCTGGAGGTGGCTGGTGGCTGACTTCGAATCCAAGCTGCGATGGCTGAGCGAACGGGGCACCCCGGTCGGCGCCGAGGAGTTGATCGAGCGGATCGAGGCCGAACTAGCTGGCAATCCCCTCGTCGTCGTGGCCGATCGCCAGGAAGACACCCTGACCGTGGGGACGCAGAAGCGGCCCGACGGCAATCGTCCAAGTCGATCACGGGGTTTCGCCTGGGCGGTTGCGTTGGTCGCCATCATCATCGGTGTGGTCGGTCTCAACCTCGTCCTGACGGGCAACCGGAACCTGGTGGCCGACGACGAGTCGCTGCCGACCCTGGCCACCCCGGAAGATGGGACGATGACCGATCTCCGGGTCATCGAGGCCGCGGTGGAGGCCTTGTACTCGGGGAACGCCGACCGGGCGGCGGAATTGTTCGAGTTGCCGGCGCCGCATGGCGACGATTGGATACGAACCGAGGCCGCATATCAGGCCGCCATCGGCGGGCGCCTGGCCCTTGACTGCAACCCGCTGGAGAACCCCGGTTTGTTTTCCTGCCTCGTGCCCTACCAGAACGCCTTCACCGACGCGATCGGGTGGGTCGACTCGCCCGGCGACATCATCAGTGTTTCGGTCGTGGACGGCGTCATCACCGAGTTCGGTTTCCCGGTGCATTCGTTCCTGGAGCGTGGTTTGGCCGCGTTCCTGGCATACATCGGCGAGGGCAACTACGAGTGTGGGTTCGAGCATTCGATCGAGTGTGCCGCGGTCGTCATGGGTCATCTCGACACCTGGGCTGCCTGGGCCGAGACCAACCTGGAACCGCCCAGTTGGTACACCGAAGGTGACATGCTCGAGGCCGGGGTGGAAGCGCTCTATTCGGGTGACGGCGAGCTGGCGGCGGGACTGTTCGAACTAGACTCCCCATCTTGTTGCGGCGGCCTCAGTGGTGATGATTGGATCCGGGAGACGGCGCAATATCAGGCGGCCGTAGGCGGAGGGGTGTCGCTCGACTGCGTCGACGAGGGCACGCCCGGCCGGTTCACATGCATCGTTGTGTACCAGAACATCTTCACTAGGGTGATCGGGTGGGTCGATCCACCAGGGGAAACCGTCTCGGTGGCGGTGGCGGATCCACTGATCACCGAGTTCAACCCGACGCACCGGTTCATCCAGGATGCACTGAGGGACTTCCTCGCCGCACAAGGCGACCTCCAGGAAGAGGGCGTGGTCTTCCCACCCTGCTCCTTGTCCGATCCGCTCGGCCCGTCTGGGTGGCTGACCCCGGGCTGCACCGATTTCGCCCTGACCCATCTCGACGACTGGATCGCCTGGGCCGAGGTCAATCTGGCGCTGCCGCCGGTGGCCATGCCTCCGGTCATCGAGGCCGGGGTGGAGGCGCTCTATTCGGGCGACGCCGACCCGGCGGCCGAACTGTTCGAGTTGGCAGATCGCGACGACGACGAGATACGTCGGCTTGCCGCCTTCGAGGCGGCCATCGAGGGGCGGCTGGCGTTGTCTTGTTGGGACCGGGGGCCGGGGCGGTTCGACTGCTTCGCCAACTACCAGAACGCGCTGACGGACGCGATCGGCTCCGGCCGCCCCCCCGGGGACGACTTCCGCGCCGTTGTGGAGGATGGTGTTATCACCGAGTTCTACTTCCCCGAGCACACCTACCTGATGGCGGCGGTGGCGAATTACCTCCGCGTCGAAGGCGAACCGGTCTGCGCAAGAGAGTTCTTCACCGAGTACCCCGCTGCCGAAGGCGATGCTCCCCCTACCACGGCTTGCGTGTCGGTGATCATGGAGAAACTCGACGAATGGGCTGACTGGTACGAGAGCAACGGGATGGATTGACAGGGGCCTTTGGCGTTCACGGGGCCGATTCAATCAGACCGTGATCAACCGCGAACATCGCTGCCTGTGTTCGGTTGGTGCTGCCGGTCTTCATGAGGATTGCCCGCACATGGTTGGCGGCGGTGTTGACACTGATTAGCAACTCGTCGGCAATCTCTCGATTGCTCTTTCCACCGGCCAGGAGTCTGATCACGTCGATCTCGCGGCCCGAGAGCACGCTTTCGGACTTTGGCGAATGGCGGGTCGGAAGGTCGGATTCGAGAGGGATCCGGCGGCGGAGCCCGATCCTTTCGGCGATCGCCCGGCCCTCGGATCGAAGGGCGTCGGCGCGGGTGTGATCGCCGATCGAATCGAGGTGGGCGGCAAACGACAGAAGCGTCTCAGCCTCGTGGAGAACCGAACCGATGCGGCGATCCATCGCCAGCGCCGACTCGAAGAGTCCAGTGGCCGATGGGAGTCCCAACACATGATCGAGCAAAGCCAGAAACCGGTCGGCGCTCCCGAGGGGCATCACCAGATGGCCCGCCATCAAGTTGGTCCCTGCAAACGGAGCCAGCACGACCTTCATCCTCTCGGCACTTGGAATGTCGCCCAGCAGGGCAATCGCCTCCACCGCAAACACGGCCACGGCACTCCATTGGGCGGAGATGACCGTGGTTGATTCACAGAACCCGATGGCTGCCGGCAGCAATTCGGCACACTGGGACCGCATCCCGAGTTCGGTGTACACGGCCAGCATGCCCGGTCTCCAGCCACCGGCGGTTCCGGCCGCTTCGACCAGTTCAACCGGGAGATTCTGGATCCGCCCGGTGGCTCGCTCGATAGCAAACATCTGCATTCCGAAGACGCCCTCAACACCGTTGTGCTGGAACTCGAGTCCCGCCGCACGAATCCGATGGGCCTCTTGGCGGGCTGCCTCGAGGTGCCCGTGGAGCAGCATCTCGGTGAGCGCGACACAGCCGGCCGCCAGCCCCATGATCGGCTGGCCGATGAATTCGGCCAGCCACTGGCAGAGCTCGATCCTCTCCCACATTTCCTGGTGTCCGAGTCTGTAGGCGGCAGTCGTCCCGATGGCGAGAGCCAGGCCGGCTTGGATCGGCTTGTCAGAAGGCTCGATGAGGTCGTACAGCTCAAACGTTCGGTCGTATTGAAGACGAAGGTCCTCCGGCCGTGCCATCCCGTGGATGACGGTGGCCAGCGCGTGTGCGATCAGCTCGGGGTCGCCTCTTTCCCGCGCCCCGGCCAGGGCGAGTTCACCGACCCGCTGGGACTCGACCACTGCACCGGACATCCTCAACGCCCGGCCGATGCTGGCGAGCGCCTTCAAATAGAGCGGGGTTCCTTCGGGAAGAGCCCGGAGAGCTCTCATCAGCAGTTCGACCGACCCCTCTGGATCGGCGCTCTGGGCGGTCGAATCCTCGTATCCGATCGCTGCCCTTGCCAGGGTTTCCGGGTCGCCCGATTCGGCTAGTTCCTCATACAGGCGGCGGGCAGAGTCCAACAACCCGGCATAGATCAAGCTGCTGGCAGACTCGAACAGCAGCTCGGTCGACTCGGCGGGCGCGGCGAGTCGGGCCGCCCGCTCGAATCCGGATGCAGCCTCTTGATGGGCAAGACCATGACGGGCGGCGTGGGCGCTGAGGGCGAGATACTTGACAGCCTGGGGAGCGAACCCGAGCGGAGCGGCTTCGGAGTAATGGTGAGCGAGGGCCGCCAACGTTTCCGGTGTGCGACGTGGGACTTGTTCCAGTGCCGCTGCCACCTCGGCGTGGATCTTCGCTCGGCGATGTCGTGGCATCCGTTCGATCACCGCCTGGCGGGTGAGGGAGTGTCGGAAGGAGAATCCGGCTCCCGCCTCGTCCATCAACCCGAACTCGACCGCTGCGTCGAGCGCTTCCAGCACGGATTCCGGCTCCAGCTTGCCGGCTGCGATCAAGAGACCGGGCTCGACTGTGAGTCCGGCGACAGCCGCTCGCTCGATCACTTCGACAACCCCCGCCGGGAGGGTCTGGAGTCTCAACTCCAACATGTCGCGAACCGTCGCCGGGGCACGCAGGGCGCGAGCGATGAGGGCATCCCGCCCGCCCTGGCGAGCCAGGTCCCGCCATGTCTCGACGATCAGGAACGGGTTGCCTCCGGTCAGGTCTCGCAGGATTGCGGCGGGTTGGCGCGCTTCTGCCGCCGGGATCCCAGCGGTCTCGACCAGGTACTGAATGATCTCGCCCGTCTCCAAACCTGGGAGGTCCATTCGCGAAACCCAGGAGAGGCCGTAGAGATCAGCGATCATCGACGTCAGCTCCCCAGTGCGGTCCGGAGCGGTGGTTCGGTGCGTCCCGACGATGAGCAACTGCTCGCGCCCAGTGGCGTTGACGAGGTAGCTGAGCAGCTGGCGAGTCTGAGGCCCGGCCCAGTGGAGATCCTCCAGGACGAGGACGACCGGCCATAGCTCTCCCAGTCGCCGGATCAGATCGACGGTTGCCTTGAAGAGAGCCAGCGGGTCTTCGACGGCGCCAGGTGAGTTGCCTCGGGCCGCGAGGGGCGAGAGTCGGCCGCTCAAGATCGACAACTGGTCGATCGTCTGCTCCTCGAGTCCTTCGATCCCGGAGGGCTCGAGAGCGGCGAAGAGTTGGTCGAGTATCTCCACCATCGGTTGCATCGGGTAGCCGAGATCTCGACTGTTGCCGCCGTGGAGCACGAGTGCCCCGTCCTCGAAGCAGGCCGAAGCCACCTCGCCAACCAGCCGGCTCTTGCCAGCACCAGGGTCACCGCCGATGAAGACGGTATGCCCGTGTCGCGACTTCACCGACTCCCAAATCTCCGAAAAGCGCCGGAGCTCGATTCTCCTGCCAACGAACGCCGAGTCAGGGAGAAAGATTGCCTGGGGGAACGGCGGCCGGGTCTCGACCATTCAATTACTCTAAGCGGCGAGGTTGAAGGCGGGACATGCGTTTCCCGCAACGAAGCGGGTTGCCCGTCGCACTGCAAGTGAGGTCGTCATGCCGATCTTCCTGATCGAACGACAGTTTGCCGAAGAGCTTCAGTTGGAACTCGAGGCAGTCGAGGGACTCAACCGCATCAACGACGAGGAAGGCATCCGCTGGCTGTACAGCTTCCTGTCGCAAGATCTTCGGAAGACCTACTGCATCTACGAGGCTCCCAACGTCGAGCAGATCCGCAACGCGGCCGTTCGTGCCGGGCTTCCCGCCGACGTGATCATCGAACTGACCGGGCGAATCGAGAACACCGGAGCCCTGACCAGCATCGTATAGGCCATCCGGGAGTAGTCAGATCTGATCATCGTGCGCGATGGGATCACCCGGAAGAAATCGGCGAATTCTGGTCATGTGCCATGGGCCGGTCCGGTGTACGTTCGGAGGGTCCACAGGAGCTGAGACCCCCGTCGGGCTGACGAGGCCCGCGACTCGGTGATCCGCTGGTGAAGACCAACCCAATCGTCGGGTGTTCATTCAAGGCGCCCCAAAGCAGAAGGGAACACACATGACAGAGAGCCGACCCCTCTTGACCGGTTCTTGACATGCCTGTGGCACGGTCTATCGCTCCAAAGCATGGAGGTGAAGCCTCGAGGGGACCCAGGAGTCAATGTCCGTTGTAGAGAGAAGGGCAGATCATGAAGCGAAGGAACACAATCGTGATGGCAGGGGTGGCGGCCCTGATCGCGGTGACCGCGGCAGCCGCGTGGGCGACACCATCGATCGGGTTCGTCGGCACAAATGTGTCGGTCGGGCGTTTCCAGGAGATGGACGTCAAGACCAAGGACGAGAGCGGCCACAGCGTCAAGCTCAAAACCCAAGGGGAAAGCGACGTCTACGTGGTGAGTAACACCTTTGCTCCCGGTGGCGAGAGTGGCTGGCACACCCACCCGGGGCCGAGCCTGATCACCGTGAAGTCGGGCACGATCACCGCCTATGAGGACGACTGCACCTCGGTGGTGTACGAGGCCGGAGAGGGCTTCGTCGACTCCGGCGACGGTCATCCACACAACCTGCGAAACGAGACGACGTCCGAGGCGGTGACCGTGGCGGTTCAGATCCTCCCGGCCGGCGCCCCACGCCGGATCGATGCTCCGGCTCCCGACTGCTGAATCCGTTTGGCATGTGAAATTTCGATGATCGACAGAGGAGGTTGCAGATGAGGAAATGGATTGGAGCAGCGATGGCGGTGGCGGCGTTGAGCGTCCCACTGCCTGCAATCGCCGAAGATCTGGAAGGTGGTTGTCCGGGTGGCTACGACCTGGTCACCGTGGATTCGATGCTGGCGCTCGGCCACACCATCACCGAGGAGCGGGTCGACGGGAACGGGGCGTTCGATGGCTGGTACTGCATCCACGAGCTTCCGCACGCGGCGTGGGCGTGGTTTGGCGGTTGGCAGCCGGGCTATCCCGAGACGTTGAAGCTGTTCCGGGACAACGAGACGCCCCGCTGAGCGGGTTGAACGGATGGGCCACCTCGGGCGACCCCGCAGTGCCGGGGGACGACCCGAGGTGGCCCCGAAGACCGGATCGTGACAAGGAGAATGAGATGAATCGAGTATCGAAGAGGTTCGTGTTGGTGGCGATCGCCACACTGTTGCTGCTGCCAACGGCGGGGAGTGCGGGCGCGTCGTCGGGGGAGGCCACGGCCACCCTGGTGGCGTCGGGTCTGGGAGGCGGGTTTGGAACCGGGGTCGGCCCGGGTGGCGATGTGTATGTCGCCGAGGGACCGCTGGGGAGGATCTCGCGGTTCGATCCCAAAACCGGCGAGGTGTCCACCTTCGCCGGTGGACTTCCCGCCGCCCTTCCGTACATCGGGATTGGTGGAGTTGCGGACGTGGCGTTCATAGGGAGCACCGCCTACTTCCTGGTGACCCTCGCCGGTGTGGAGTTGGGCGGCACAGCCAAATCCGGTTTGTACCGCCTGGACGGTCCGTCGAGTTACACCCTGATCGCCGATATCGGGGCATATTCGGCGGCCAACCCGCCGAACACCAGCTACTTCGTGTCCGAGGGCCTCCAGTACTCGCTGGAGGCCTACCGGGGTGGCTTCCTGGTCGCGGACGGCCACCACAACCGGGTGCTGCATGTGACGCTGGACGGGGCGATCGAGGAGGTGATCGCCCTCGAAAACGTGGTTCCTGTCGGCCTGGAGGTGTGGGGCAACACCGTCTACCTGGCACTGGCCGGCCCGGTCCCGCACCTGCCCGAAGATGGAAAGGTGGTCTCGTTCTCACCTGACGGGTCGGGCATGACCACGGTTGCTGCCGGTTCTCCCCTCCTCACGGACGTGGAACGAGGAAGAGGAACGTCGATGTATGCCCTCTCGCAGGGAGTGTTCACACCCGGCAACCCGGAGGGTTCACCTGCCAACCCCGGCACCGGGTCCTTTCTTCGGTTGAACGACGGTGGCGGCTTCACCGTGCTGGTCGAGGAGCTGGATCGGCCCACCTCGTTCGAACTCCTCGGAGACAGCGCCTACGTCTACACCCTCACCGGAGAACTCTGGCGAATCGACGGGATCTGAGTCGAGAGGTGATTGTAAGACGGAGGCCCCCCCGGTGGCAGGGGGCCTCCTCTTGTGTGGTCACGGTTCCGGGTAGACCGAACAGTCGGTGTCCTCGGGGAGGTAACGCCGGCATTCGTCGAAATTGAAATCACGGAAGGTGCGGGACCGGGCAATGTTCACCAGTTCTTCTTCGTCGAGTGGCATCCGGAGGATCACACCCCCTTCGACTTCGTAGTAGAGGTGGCGACCGTCCGGGCTGAAGGC
>DAIOGO010000048.1:0-18285 GCA_036745195.1 Actinomycetota bacterium
CGCCCAGCAGCGGCTCTCGGATGCCGGCGGGCAAGGGCAGGGGCAGGGCGAGGGGCAGGGCGAGGGGCAGGGCGGGGGGCAAGGTCAAGGTCAAGGCCAGGGTGGAGGTGGAGGCGGCGGTGGTCAGGGTGGGGCCGGCTCCGGGGCCGGCAGCAGTAGCGGGGGTTCGGGCTCGGGGGCGGTGGGGTCCGGTCAAGGCGACGAAGACCCCTTCCGAGAGCCGACCCGCGGCCAGGTGTTCGAGCCGGTCGGTGGTCAGTTGGGCGAGGAGGTGAGGGTGGAGCTGGAAGGTTCCCAACCCGGGGAGGTCCAGGGAACGACCTTGGGAACCGGGCTCGAAAACCTGCCATTGGTCCCGTACCGCGCTCGTTACGCCGAGTACCAGCGCACGGCTCTGGAATCGCTCGACCGGATGACCATCCCGGCCGACCTGCAGGCATTGGTGCGCGACTACTTCACGTTGTTGGAACCCTGAAGGAGGATCATGAAACCGGAGGACTTCGCGGCGGGGCTCGAGGCGGCCAGGTCGGAGGTGGGCAAGGTGATCGTGGGTCAGCGGGAGCTGGTCGACGCCGTCCTCATGGCGACCCTGTGCGAAGGGCATGTTCTGCTCGAAGGGGTCCCCGGCCTGGGCAAGACCAAGCTGCTCGCCACCCTTGGCCAGGTGCTCGATGTCTCGTTCGGTCGCGTCCAGTTCACGCCCGATCTGATGCCGGCCGACATCCTCGGTACCAAGGTGCTCGAGAACGGAGCCTTCACATTCCACGAGGGACCGGTGTTCGCCAACCTGGTGCTCGCCGATGAGATCAATCGAGCGACCCCCAAGACCCAGTCGGCTTTGCTCGAGGCGATGCAGGAGCGGCGGGTCACCCTGAGCGGTGAGACCCACTTGCTTCCCAGACCGTTCATGGTGATGGCCACCCAGAACCCGATCGAGCAGGAGGGCACCTACCCGCTCCCCGAGGCCCAACTCGACCGGTTCCTCTTCAAGGCGTTGGTCTCCTTTCCCCCCGCCGACGACCTGGTCGAGATCCTGCGCCGGACCACGACCTCCCAGGAGCAAGTCGCCTCCCCGGTGCTCGATCAGCCGACCCTCACCGCCATGGCGGTGGCGGTCCGCGATCTTCCCGCTGCCGCCCACCTGCTGCGGTATGCAGCCACCCTCGTCGAAGCCACCCATCCGACCTCTCCCAAGGCGCCGGCCGGGATCGAGAAATACGTGCGCAATGGAGCCAGCCCGCGCGGTGCCCAGTCGATGATCATGGGCGGCAAGGCGATGGCGCTGATGGCGGGCCGGCCCAACCTGGCTGCCGAGGACATCTGGGCGATCGTCAAACCATGCCTCCGCCATCGACTCGTCCTCGGATATGAGGCGGTGGCCGACGGGGTGACCGCCGACCAACTGATCGACGAGGTGCTGGCCCACCACCCGACGCCGACCGAGCAATGAGGGGCGCAGTCGAGGCCGGGTCCTGATGCTCCTCAGCGCCGAGATGCGGGCCAGGCTGGAGCGGTTGGCTCTCACGTCGCGGGGCAGGATCAGGGCGAACCTGGGGGGCAGACACGGGTCGCGCCGCAAGGGAGAGAGTCTCGACTTCGCCGATTTCCGCCCGTATGTCCCTGGTGACGACTTCCGCCGGATCGATCAGCATCTCTACGCCCGGCTCGGTCAACTGGTCGTCCGCGAGTACCAGGCCGAGGACGAGTTGACCGTGCGGGTCGTGGTGGATGTGTCGGCGTCGATGGGGCTACACGGGAAGTCTTCGCTGGCGGGCGAGATCGCCGGCATGATCACGTATCTCGCTTTGGCGGGAGGGGATCGGGTGGCGCTGTACGCCATCCCCGGCCGGGAGCGTCCCCTCACGATCGGGCCGGGCGGCCGCCACATCTCGGTGTGGCCGCGACTCGAGTCGTGGTTGGAGGGGCTGACGACCGGGGGCACGATGCCGATGGCGACGACTCTCCGCAACCTGGTGGGCTCGGCCACCACCCGCGGTTCGACGGTGATCGTCTCCGACATGTTCGATCCCGAGTGGGAGCGGGTCCTCGACGGTTTGGGCCTGGGCGTGGGTGGGATCGTGTTCCATGTCCTCGGTCGAGAGGAGATCGATCCCGACCTCTTCGGTGATCTTCGCCTGGTGGACGTCGAAACCGGGGGAGAGGCGATGGTCTCGTTCTCCGAGGAGGCGGGGCGCCTCTATCGGGAGAAACTGGAGGGTTTCGTCGAAGGGGTGGCCGGTCGAGCCCGCCGGGCCGGGTTGGACTACCTGCTCGTCCCGACCACCGATGATGCCCTCGATCGGGCGCTGGCCGCACTGGCAGGGGCGGGGGTGGTGCGATGAATCTGCTGGTCCCGGCTGCACTCGGTCTGGCCTCCCTGGCAGGCCCGCTCGTCGTGTTGTACATGCTGCGCAGCCGCCGCCGGACGGTCGAGGTGTCGTCGACGATGTTGTGGGAACAGGTCGGCGCCCCGGTCAGCTCGGCGGTGCCCTGGCAGCGGCTCCGGATCACTCCGCTGCTCATCCTCCAACTCCTGGTGCTGGCGGCATTCGTGCTCACCCTCAGCCGCCCTTTCTTCACCCAGCAGGCGCTGCTCGGCCCCCACACGGTGTTCGTGATCGACTCCTCCGGCTCCATGAGCACCGCCGGTCGGCTGGAGCGGGCGCTGGATCGAGCCGGCGATCTCGCCGGTGAGGCGAGCACCGCCAACCTCATCTCGGTGGTCGAGGCGGGAGCGATCCCCCGGGTGCTGGCGTCGTTCTCGCAGAGCCCCGGCCCGGTGCGCGACGCCCTCGCCACGATCACGCCCGGCGGTTCGGTGGCGGACCTGTCCGGTGCCATTCGGATGGGACGCGGGCTGGCCACACCCGACCGGCCCACCAGCCTCCTCCTGTTCACCGACGGGGGAGCAGCCCCTTTGCCGGAGGAACCGGTGGTGGGTGCCACCCACCTCCCGTTCGACGAGACCGGCGACGACGTGTCGATCCTCGCCCTCGATGCCGTCTCCAGCGATGAAGGGCTGTTGCGGGTCCTCGTCACCGCCGCCAATCACACCACCGTCAGTCGGACCGAGTCGTTCGAGCTGGTCGTGGCCGGGCTTCCGGCCGGGTCCTTCGATCTCGAGCTGGCGGCCGGGGACGAGGTCTCCCACACCATCGCAGTCGATGCCTCCAGTGGCGACGTCGTCGAGGTCAGGCGGGTGGGTCCGGCCGACGGCAACCCGCTGGACGACGCCGCCTGGTTGGTGGTGGGCGAGGGCCCCGCTCGATCGGTCACATGGAAGGGGTCGCCCTCACCGTTCCTCGAGGCCCTGGTGCGCTCGCTCCCCGGCTGGGAGGAGGCGGCCTCGGGTGACGTGCTGGTGGTGGATGGAGGCGACCTACCCGAAATCGATCGTCCGGCCTGGGTGATCGCCACCGATCAGACCCCCCCGGGGGTGGAGGCGGTGGAGTTGGTCGGTAACGTCCCCGTCACCTATCAGCGGCCGGGCGAGCCGATCCTCGACCAGATCGACCTCTCCGAGGTGGCCGTGGCCGAGGCCCAGGTGGTGGAGGCGCCCACCTGGCTCCCGATCGTGCGGGCGGGAGACGCCCCGCTGATCCTCCTCGGCGAGGTCGATGGGCACCGGGTCGTGTACTTCACATTCGACATCACCCACTCCAACCTGCCGGTGCAGGTGGGTTTTCCCATCCTCGGGGCCCGGCTGCTGGCCTGGCTGGCGGGAACGGGTGGTCAGGCGGTGTCGACCGGTGTGGCGGGTGAGCCGATCCCCATCTCCCCACCCGGTGAGATGACTGCAGAGATCATTCTTCCGGACGGCTCGAGTAGATCGATCGATGGGTCGGCGGCGGTCTTCGCCGACACCACCACCCCCGGGGTATATCGGGTTCGATATGTCGGAGAGGGTGACCCGGTCGAGGCGATCACCGCCGTCCGCAACTTCGTCCCGGCCGAGGCGGGAGCACTCGCCCGGGAGGTGGGCGTGCAGCCCGACCCGGGACAACCACCGGAGGCGACCTCGCTCCTGCGGGAGTGGGCTCCCTGGATCATCGCCGCCGCCCTCCTGCTCATGGCGATCGAATGGTGGCTGGGCCATCAACGTCCCGGGCTCCGCCACAAAGCACTGGTGTCGGCATGAGATTCGTGACCCCCTGGTACCTCCTCGGCCTGATACCCGCCGTCGCCGTCGTGATCATCGTGGCGCGCTTCGGCGGCCGGGCGGTTCCCCGCCGCCAGCACCGGCTGGCGGTGGCGCTCCGGGTGGCGGCCGTCACACTGCTGGTGGCGGCCCTGGCCCAACCCTTGCTGGTCAGGGCGGTGGACGACCGGGCGGTGCTCTTCCTCCTCGATCGCTCCGACTCCATCTCGGCCGGTGCCAGGGACCTCCAGGAAGAGATCATCGCCGAGGCTCTCGCCACCGGCCGGATCATCGATCGATCCGGGGTGGCTGTGTTCGGGACCGAGATGCTGGTCGATCAGGCGCTGGCAGCGGGTCGAACCCCGGTGTCGGTACTCACCAACGTCGACGGGTCAGCTACGGACCTGGGCGGGGCACTGCGGGCCGCCGCCTCCCTGCTTCCAACCGAGGGTTCGAGGCGGATCGTGGTGCTCACGGACCTGGTCGAGACGACCGGGTCCGCCCGGGAGGTCGCCCGGCAACTGGCCGAATCGGGGGTGGCGGTGGACGTGGTCACGCTCGACAGCGCCCGGAGTGCCGACGCCCTGGTGGAATCGGTGACCCTGGCCCCGGCGGTGCGAGCGGGCGATCGGGTGCCGGTCGAGATCTCGATTCGCTCCACGACCGCCGGCCCGGCGGTCGTCACCGTCACCCCGGGCGACTCTGCCCCCATCTCCGTCCCGGTGAACCTCGAAGTGGGGCGAACCGAAGTGGTGGTGGAGGTGACCGCCGATCGAACCGGGTTCCTGCCGGTGCGGGTCGATCTCGAAGCCGGCTTCGACACCAAAGGGGAGAACGACCACGCCGAGGGAATCACTCGCGTCCTCGGGGCGGCGCGGGTGGCGGTGGTCGAAGGTGTCTCCGGCGAGGCCGACCAGTTGGCGGCGGCGCTGGAGGCGGCAGGGCTGGAGGTGGATCGCAGGGTGGCGATCCCTGACGAAGCCACTCTCTTGGAGTACGACGCCGTGTTGCTCGTCAACGTCGACAAGCCATCCAGCGCCGACTCTGCCGCCCTGGCCGCCTACGTCGAGGATCTGGGCCGGGGGCTGGTGGTGATCGGGGGCGATCGGTCGTTCGGGCTCGGCGACTACCACCTGACCCCACTCGAGGCGGTGTTGCCGGTCTCGTCGAACCCCGACGATCTGATCAGGCGCCAGCCGGTGGCCCAGGTCCTGGTGATCGACACCTCCGGATCGATGGCCGCCTGCCACTGCAACTCCACCACTCCCGACACCGGGATCAACAAGACCGATCTCTCCCGGGCGGGAGCGGCGGCCGCCATCGCCGCCCTGGCCGACTCCGACAAAGTGGGGGTCCTCTCGTTCTCGTCGGGATTCGACTGGGTGTTGCCGCTCGCCCCCCGGCCGGGCGAGGCGACCGTCGAATCGGCCCTGGGTGGGCTCTTTCCCGAGGGTGACACCGAGATCGCTCCGGCGCTGCGCGAGGCGATGGACGCGCTCGAGGGAGTCCCCGAGGATCTTCGTCACATCGTTCTGTTCACCGACGGCTGGGACCCCAATGAGGCGAACCTGCTGCCGATCGTGCGCGAGATCGCCGACGCCGGGATCACCCTCTCGGTGCTCGGCACGGGGGAAGGTCCTGGCGCCGGGCTGCAGCGGATGGCGGAGGTGGGTGGCGGGCGGTATTACCCGGGCACGGACCTCGCCGAGATCCCGGAGATATTCGTCGACGAGACTTTGACGGTGGCCCGAAACCTGGCAACCGAAGGGTCGTTCTTCCCGGTGTTGGGGGCACGGTCGCCGGTCACCGAGAATCTGACGCAGTCACCTCCCTTGCTCGGATACGTCCTCACCAAGGCCAAAGGGTCGGCGGCGGTGACCCTCGAAATCGGCCAGGGGGACCCGTTGATGGCGACCTGGCAACGGGGTCTGGGGCGGGTCACCGCCTGGACCTCCGATGCCACCAGTCGCTGGAGCGCCAACTGGGTCGATTGGGACGGATACGTGAACTTCTGGGGAGAATTGGTCCGCGACGTGCTGCCCGCCGGCCGTGACAACCCGCCGCAAGTGTTCGTCGAAGGCGGCGAGCTTCACATCCGGGTGACCGACCCCGGTTTGGCGGACGACTCCACGGCTGTGGCGCGGGTGCGGATGCCGGGCGGAGAAACCGTCTCCGTCCCATTGACCCGCATCGGGGTGGACACCTTCGAAGGGGTGACCCGAGCGGCGTCGGCTGGGGCCTATTGGGCGGCGGTGACGGTGGACACCGGCGACGGGGCCGCCTACACCACCGGCTCGGGGGCGGTGTCGTCGTATCAGGAGGAGTTCGCCTTTCGCGAACCAGACCCCGGTCTTGGCGCCGATCTGGCGGCGGTCACCGGGGGCCGGCTCGATCCTGTTCCCTCGGACCTGTTCCAGCCGGCTCCTGTCAAAGGTCGGGCCGAGCAGCCCATCTGGCCGTGGCTGGTGGGGGTGGCGCTGGCCCTGTTCCTGACCGATGTCGCCCTGCGGCGGCTGGTCCTGGCCGAGGGTGATGCGGCCGAGTGGCGACGGGGAGCCACCAGCGAGCGGAAACGTGAGGTGGTGCGGGTCGCGGAATTGGCCGAGCGGCGACGGGACACGTCCGGCTCTGCCGCCGAGGTCGCCTCGGATTCGGAGACCTTGCAACGGTTGATGCGGCGCAAGTCGCGCTGATCGCCGGCGTTGGCCCGCCTGCTTCACTGGGGCCGTGAGATTCAGTCGCGCCGAACTGGAGGCTTTCCGGGATGCGGGGGTTCCCGACCTGGTCGGCCCCGGTCTGCGATTGTTGTTCGTGGGGATCAACCCCGGCTTGTGGACCGCCGCCACCGGCACCCACTTCGCCCATCCCGGCAACCGCTTCTATCCGGCCTTGGAACGGGCGGGGATCATCACCCGAACCATCGACCGCTCCAGCGGGTTCACCCCCGACGATCGGCGCCATCTCCTCGAACGAGGGATCGGCATCACCAATCTGGTCGACCGGGCAACCGCCCGCGCCTCGGAGCTGTCGGCGGTCGAGTTGGAGTCGGGAGCGAAGCGACTCGAGGCTTTCGTGGCCCGGCACGATCCACGGGTGGTCGCCATCGCCGGCATCTCCGCCTATCGACAGGCCTTCCGGCGACCGGCCCAACTCGGACGCCAGCCGTTTCGGCTGGGAACGTCGACGGTGTGGGTCGTGCCCAACCCGAGCGGTCTCAACGCCCACGAGACGATCGAGTCTCTGGCCGCCTGGTACCGGCTGGCGGCGGTGGAGGCGGGGGTGGTGGAATGACTCCCGAACGCCAGGTCCTGTACGGGTTGGTGTCGGCCGCCTTTCACCTGGTGGTGGTGGTGCTGATCGTGGCCGCCCGGCCGTTGGTGCCGGGTTGGTGGTCATGGCTGATCGGCTTCGCCTGGTCGGTGGTGACGGTCACCGGGATCTTCACCTGGCGGCGCACGGCTCGCCTGCTGGCCATGACGATCGGTCTCTTTCTGACCTGGACGGTGGGGACGATCATCGTGCTGTGATGATTGGTTGGCTTGACCTGGCGACTGTAAGCGTTTTCAATCGGGGCCATGGTCAGGGTGACGATCGAAGACGTGGCGGCGCACAGCGGGGTGTCGGTGGCGACCGTGAGCCGGGCCATGCGTGGACTGCCCAACGTCTCTCCGGTCACGCGGGATCGTGTGCTGGCTTCGATCAAGGTGCTGGACTACCGCCCCGATCCCAACGCCTCCCGACTGGCGACGGGGAGATCGGGGACGGTGGCGGTGGCGGCCAGTTCCATCCAACTCTGGTACACGGCCCAGGTGGTGGCCGGAGTCGAAGCGGTGGTGGGTGCCGAAGGCCTCGACCTGCTGCTTCTCACGTTGGGCGATGGTACGGCCGCCCCGATCGTGAGCGGCGCCGCCCGGCGGGCCGATGCCATCGTCATCCTGGACGTGGTCCCCGACGAATTCGAGTCGGCGGCGCTGATGGCGATGAAGGTGCCGTGGGCGCTGGTGGGCGGCCGGGCCCCGGGAGGCACCAACATCTGGATCGACAACGAAGACGGAGCCAGGGTGGCGGTCGATCACCTGCTGTCGCTGGGCCACCGTCGGATCGGTCTGATTGGAGCGGCCCCAACCCGCGTCCACTCTCCCACCCCGGAACAACGACGGTCCGGCTACCGTCGCGCCCTCGAAGCAGCGGGAGTCGATCCCGACCGGCAACTGGAGGTCAACGGCGGTTTCTCGATCGAAGGTGGGGGAGATGCGATGGACGTCCTCCTCGACCGCACCGACCCGCCGACGGCGGTGTTCGCCATGTCCGACGAGATGGCCTTCGGGGCGATGGCGGTTGCCCTCCGTCGCGGGCTACGGGTCCCCGAGGATCTGGCGGTGGTCGGCTTCGACGATCATGAGGTGGCGGCGGTGATGGGACTGAGCACGGTGCGCCAGGATCCGCAGGCGATGGGGGCGGCGGCGGCCCGTAGCCTCATCTCGATCATCGAACGCCGGGACTTGACCCCGGTCGAGCGCCGCTTCGATCTGACGCTGGTGGTCCGCTCGTCCACCGCCGGTGGTTTGGCGGGCGGCGGCGAAGTCGCCTAAGCTGCAAACGCTTACATCGAATCGTCTCAGATTCGATCGACACCCGTCACACGACGGATCTCAGCAAACCAACGGAGGAAACATCAATGCAGCGCAAGCGTGGGCTCTTCGCCCTCCTTCTGTCGCTCGTCATGGTGCTCGCCGCCTGCTCGGGGGATGAACCAGCCGCCACAACGGTTGCTCCCGAGCCCGGTGACACCACGGCAACGACTGCCGCTCCTGCCACGACCGCCGCGCCCCTGGGTGGCGAGGTCACGGTATTCGGTCCGGAAAGCTCGGATCAGGAAGCCGGCGCCATCCAGCAGACCCTGAGCGCCTTTGGCGACGCCAACGGGATCACGATCACCTACACCGGTGCCCGTGACGCCGAAGAGCAGGTCAACGCCCAGGTCGCCGGTGGCAACCCGCCCGACATCTTCATCTTCCCGCAGCCCGGAAAGTTGGCCGACTTCGCCCGCAACGGCGACGTTCTCCCGCTTCCGGCCGACGTCGAGGCCACCGTGTCCGCCAACTGGGACGCCGCCTGGACCGTCTTCGGAAACGTCGATGGCACCCAGTACGGCATCCCGGTCAAGGCCGACCTCAAGTCCCTCGTCTGGTACCAGCCCCAGGTGTTCACCGACAAGGGCTACGAAGTCCCCACCACCTGGGATGACCTCAAGGCGCTGGCCGATACCATGATCGCCAACGGCGACACCCCGTGGTGCATCGGCATCGAGTCGGGTCCCGCCACCGGTTGGGTCTTCACCGACTGGGTGGAGGATGTCATGCTTCGCGTCCATGGCGCCGAGGTCTACGACCGGTGGGTCTCGCACGAGCTGCCGTTCAACTCGCCCGAGGTGAAGGCTGTGTGGGACGAAGTGCTTTCGGTGTGGAACACGCCGGATGCCGTCTTCGCCGCCGGTGGCACCATCGCCGCCACCCCGTTCGGTGACAACGCCAGCCCGCTGCTCAACGGAGACTGCCTGATGCACCGTCAGGCCTCGTTCTTCTCGAGCTTCTTCTCGGCCGACGACATCGCCGCTTCGCCCGGTGGCCCGGTGAACGTGTTCTACTTCCCCTCGGTCAAGGGTGACAAGCCGGTGCTGGGCGCCGGAACCCTGGTGGGCGCCTTCCGCGACGCTCCCGAGGTATGGGCCGTCATGGCCTACATGTCCTCCCCCGAGTATGCCACCGCCCGTCAGCAGGCTCAGGCCGAGCTGAACGGTGGTACCGCCGGTGAGACCCTCTCGGGCTTCCTCTCGGCCGCCAAGGGCCAGGACCCCGCCATCTACAACGAGCTCGAGCAGTCGTTCCTCGAGATCCTGTCGACCGCCGAGGTCGTCCGCTTCGACGCATCCGACCTGATGCCCGCCGCCGTAGGCGCCGGGACCTTCTGGACGGAGGCGACCGCGGTCGTCAACGGCGAGAAGACCGTCGATGAGGCGCTCGCCGCCATCGACGCCTCGTGGCCGGCGAGCTGATCGTCTAGATCGCTCATCGAAACACCGGAAGCCGGCACCCTCGGGTGCCGGCTTCCGGCTATGTTGGGCGTCCCTGTACCCGACGAGAGGACCAACATGTCAGATGTGCCCTCGCCCTACGGTGGAACCGCCGCCGGTCGACGGTGGATCGTTCTGGCGGCCGTCGTGGTGCTCCTGGCCGCCCTGACCTTTGTGGTGGACACCGGGGACGACGAGCCGCCCGGTCTGATCCTCCGCCTGGTGGCCGCGGTCCTCGGGGCTGGGGTTGGGTGGGGGGCGGTGATGGTGTTCCGCTCGCACGGGTGGGGCCAGAAGATCAAGGGCGTGCTGCTGGGGGTGCTCGCCGCCGGGCTCTGGTACGGCGCACTGGTCGAACCCAAGGTCCGCTCGACGGTTGTCGGCGTGGCGGTGGCGGTGGCGGTCAGCGCCGTCCTCTTCGTCGGGGCCAATGCCTGGTTCAATCTGGCCCGTCGCAACTGGCGGGCGTTCGGGATGACGTCGGGCGCCCTGATCGTGGGGCTCATCTCGGTCGTTCTCGTTGGCAATCGGATCCTGGCGATGGGGTCGACTTCCTGGCTGGTGCCGATCATCGGCGCCGGGGTCGGGGTGGCGGCGGGCTGGATGCTCACCTCGGTGGAGACGCCTCGAGCGCGAGCCGTCGGCGGGGCGATAGGAGGGGCGATCATCGGCGGGGTGGTGGTGGCATTCCTCCGCCCTGGCAGCTACCCGGCCATCAAGAGCATCGATGCCATCGTGTGGCCGCTGGGGGCGGCAGTGGTGGGGGCCGTCGTGGCCCGACTCCGTTCGCGAAGCTGGTGGCGGGGGGCCATCACCGGGCTGGCGATCGGGCTGTTCGTGGCCGCCTGGCTGGCGCCGGATCGTTTCGGCGGTGCGCTGGCCGACGCCATCCTCGGGACGGTCGCCCTTGGGGCGGTGATCGGTCTCCGGCTCGGTCTCAACCCCGCCGCCGACTACAAACGTCGGGTCGGGTTGGAGCAGAACGCTCGGGCGGCCATTTTCTTGGCTCCGGCGCTGCTCTTCATCACAGTCACCTTGGTCATCCCCACTGTGCGCACGTTCACCCTGTCGTTCATGGACGACCGCTCCAAGAACTGGGTCGGTTGGGCCAACTACCGGACGGTGTTCTCCGACCAGGGGGCGATCGACCTTTCCAACGCCTCCGGCATCCTCTCTTCCAGGTTGTTGTGGTGGGCGGTGGCATTGCTCGCCATCGGTCTGATCGCCGGATACCTGTCCGGGCGGCAGGCGGGCGGCGGCTTCCAATCCAACGGGCTGTCGATCGCTCCGATGGCGTTCGGAGTGTTCCTCTTCGCCTTCGCCATCTTCTCCAATCTGCGCGGCACGATCTTCAACAACCTGTGGTGGGTGTTCACGGTCACCGTGCTCGCCGCCGGCTTCGGCCTCGCCATCGCCGTATTGGCCGACCGAGCGAGCTTCGAGTCGCTCGCCAAGTCGATCATCTTCTTGCCGATGGCGATCAGCTTCGTGGGCGCCTCGATCATCTGGCGGTTCGTCTACATAGCCAGGCCGGCTCAGAAGGACCAGACCGGGATCCTGAACTCGCTGTGGGTCTGGCTCGGCCGGACGAGCACCTCCGACCGCCGGGTGGTGCTCCTCGTGGTCTTCGGCGTGGTCGGTGCCGCGGCCCTCTACCTGGCCCTCCGGGCGCTACGGGCGGCCGCCTACGGGGCGCTGTTCGGGTCGGGGTTGGTGGCTGTCATCTCGGCGTTCTTCGCATACCGGGTGCTCGGGCCCGGCCTGGGCGGGGTGGCCCAGACCATCGGAGACAAGACCTTCACCGAGGCGATCATCTTCACCCAGGAAGGGCCGTTCAACAACGTGTGGCTGATGGTGGTCCTGATCTGGATTCAGACCGGGTTCACGATGGTGATCTTCTCGGCCGCCATCAAGGCGGTTCCGGCCGACCTGGTCGAGGCATCCCGGGTCGACGGGGCGTCGGAGACCCAGACGTTCTGGCGGGTGATCATCCCCCAGATCACCCCGACCATCGGGGTGGTCACCACCACCCTGATCGTTCTGGTCATGAAGGTGTTCGACGTGGTGAAAGTCATCACCAACGGCAACTTCGGGACTCAGGTGATCGCCAACCTGATGTGGACGAGGGGCTTCTCGGAGTTCAACCTCGGGCTCGGCTCGACGCTGGCGGTGTTGCTCTTCCTGTCGATCCTTCCGGTCATGTTCATAAACATCCGTCGTATGCAGAAGGAGGCACGATGACCGCCATGGGCCTTGCCTCGAACTCCGGACCCGGTCTCGGGAACCGCATCCAGCGCTTCCTCGGGTCCATCCCCACCGGGATGTTGTGGTTCCTGGTCATGATCTGGAGCTTGCCGACGTTCTCGTTGTTCGTGAACTCGTTCCGGACCAAGACCGCCCAGCAGGCGAGCGG
Source organism: Actinomycetota bacterium (assembly GCA_036745195.1). Classification (GTDB taxonomy): domain Bacteria; phylum Actinomycetota; class Acidimicrobiia; order Spongiisociales; family ZC4RG35; genus JBFHRE01. Next base: position 12,625 of record DAIOGO010000048.1, read on the forward strand.
GTTCTGGACGGCCTTTGCCGAACCGACCGCTTTCACCCTCGACAACTACCGGCAGGTGCTCCAGGCGGGTCCGAGCGGGGGCCTCTGGCAGGCGCTCCTCAACAGCTTCGCCATCGCCATCCCGGCCACCGTCATCCCGATCGCAATGGCGGCATTTGCCGCCTACGCCTTCGCCTGGATCGAGTTCAAGGGGCGGAGCTGGCTGTTCATGGCCACCGTCAGCCTGCTCGCCATCCCGCTCCAGACAGCCCTGATCCCATTGCTGCAGATGTGGTCGGGTGGCGCCCACTGGACGATTCCGTTCTTCGAGAAAACGATCACCCTCGCCCCCGACCTCGATCTACAAGGAACCACGATCGCGGTGTGGCTGACCCACTCGGGCTTCGCGCTGCCCTTTGCCATCTTCCTACTCCACAACTACATCAGCGGGCTCCCGAAAGACCTCTTCGAATCGGCGTTCATCGACGGCGCCGATCACTTCACGATCTTCCGGACGCTGGTGCTCCCGCTGTCGGTTCCGGTGCTTGCGGCGTTCGGCATCTTCCAGTTCCTGTGGACCTGGAACGACTACCTCATCGCCCTGACGATGATCGGCTCGAATGCCACCGCCCTGCCGGCGACGGTGCTCATCGCCGCCCAGGCGGGTGAGTTCGGACGGCTGGAGCACGTGCTGTCGGCGGGAGCCTTCGTCCAGATGTTCATGCCGCTGGTGGTGTTCCTGTCGCTGCAGCGGTTCTTCGTGCGCGGCATCCTGGCCGGATCCGTCAAGGGCTGAGCAGCCCGGTTTCGCAGGTCACCGCTGCCTGGCGGCGATGGCGGCGGCCATGGCGGTGAGCAGATCCTCCTGCCGGAACGGCTTGGAGATGAAGGCGTCGGCGCCGGACCCCAGTGCTCTGGCGCGTACCGCCTCCGCCCCGTACCCGGTGACCACCACTACCGGGAGGTCGGCGGTCAGGCGATTGGAACGGACCCGTTCCAGCACCGCCCAGCCGTCGAGCGAGGGAAGCCCCAGATCGAGGAAAAGCAGGTCGGGGATCCGCTGGGCGATCTCGTCGAGACCCTTGTGACCATCGGCCTTGATGACGATGTCGGTTGTCACCGACTCGATGCAGGAGCGAATCAGGCGGGCGGCGATGGCCGAGTCTTCGATGATGAGGACGCGCATGGGGGCAGCCTATCGGTCCCGAACGGCCTCTCAACCCAACACGGAGGTCATCATCACCGGCAATCCGGTCTCGATCGATCGTTGGGCGGCCACACCGATGGCCACCGAGTTCAGCCCATCTGCCAGGCTCACTTCGGGCGAGCCGCCTCGTCGGCATGCCTCGATGAAGTCGAGGTGTTCGAGGTAACTGGAGCCGTGATGAAACCCCTGGAATCGGATCCGGGGATCCTCGATCCGCTCGGTCTCCACCGAACCGATGAAATGTTCTCCTCTCCGCCCGATTCTGAGCTCCATCGACGGTATGAGAGCCTCGACCTTGCCGCGATCTCCGACTGCCACCAGTTCCTCCTGGTCGCGGGTCGCCTCGGCGAACATGCACAGGTCGAGCATCGCCCTGGCGCCCCCTTCGTATTCGACGATCACGTAGGCGTTGTCGAGGATGTCGGGCCGTTCCCCTCCGTACTCCTCGTCGAGATGGTTGACAGCCTGTGATCCCGACGCCATCACCCTCACGGCCGGTGTCCCGACGATGTCGTTCATCAGGTCGAAGTAGTGACAGCACTTCTCCACCAGGGTCCCGCCCGTGTTGCGGTTGAAGCGGTTCCAGTCGTCGACCTTGGGGAGGAACGGGAAGCGATGCTCGCGGATCGACAGCATCTTCAGACTCCCGATGGTGCCGTGTTTGACCTCCTGGCGCAGACGTGCCACCGGCGGCATGTAGCGGTACTCCAGCCCCACCCAGGTGATGGCGGTCCGACCGGCGGCCGCCTGGATGACCCGATTGCAGTCTTCGACGGTGGTGCACAGGGGTTTCTCGGTGAGAATGTGCAGATCGGTCCGGACCGCGGCCAGCAGCACGTCGACATGGGTGAAGTTCGGCGTGGCGACGACCACGCCGTCACACAGACCGGAGTCGAGGAGATCCCCCACCCGATCGAAGGCGGTGGCCTCGGGACAGGCCTCGGCGGCGGCGAGCCGGGAGGCGGGGTGGGGATCGGCGAAGGCCGTCACTTCGGCATGGTCGATGTGGGCGATGTTGGCGATGTGTTCCATCCCCATCATCCCGGTTCCGATGATCCCGTAGCGGAAGGGTGTGGCCATCGGCGGCAGGGTACCCGTTCGCCGGTCGCCGCTCTCCCTCTCCGCTTCTAAGGTGCGCCCATGATTCCGAGTCAACGCATCCTCGGACCCCTCGGTGAGGTGGGGCCGCTGGCCTTCGGCCACTGGCGCTTCATCGGTCATGACCTCGCCACCGCCCGGCGTCTCGTCGAGGCGGCCCTCGAGCTGGGTATGAATCTGATCGACACCGCCGACATCTACGGGTACCGGGGAGACGATGGCGGGTTTGGCGACGGCGAGACGTTGCTGGGAGAGGTGCTGCGCGATGCTCCCGGGCTGCGGGATCGAATGGTCCTGGCCACCAAGGGGGGGATCGTTCCCGGTGTTCCCTACGACTCCTCGCAGGAGTATTTGACTCGTGCCTGCGAAGCGTCTTTGCGCAGGCTCGGCACCGAGGTCATCGATCTCTATCAGATCCACCGGCCCGATCCGTTCACCCACCCTGCCGAGGTGGCGGAGGCGCTCAACCGGCTCGTGGAGTCGGGGAAGGTGAGGGCGGTCGGGGTCTCCAACTACCCCGATCCCATGATCGAGGTCCTCCACCCCCTCGTTCGGGTCCCGTTCGTGACGACCCAACCCGAATACAGCGTCGGTCGTCTCGACCCGCTCCGCACCGGCGGCCTCGACCAGGCGATGCGGCTCGGTCTCACTCCGCTCGCCTGGAGCCCGCTGGCGGGGGGCAGGCTGGCGACCGGGCAAGGGATCAGAAGCGAGTTGATCCAGGCGCTCGACCGGATCGCCGCCGGTCACGGGTGCGACCGCTCGGCGGTCGCCCTGGCCTTCGTCCTGGCCCACCCCAGCGCCCCGGTGGCGATCGTAGGCACCCAGCGAGTGGAGCGGCTACAGGAGGCAACGAGGGCTCTGACCGTCGACCTCAGCCGTTCGGATCTCTACGATCTGATCGAAGCCTCGGAAGGAGTGCCGCTCCCGTGAGCGTCGAGATCGCCTGGTTTGGTGCACTGTGTGACGACGACTACGAGTATCTGGGGGTGCCCGATCCCATCCTGCAATCTTCCTGGGAGCACTGCCGGGACATCGTGCAGGCGGCCGATCGGGTCGGATTCGACAACATTCTCCTCCCCTCCGGCTATTCGTTGGGCATCGACACGGTTGCCTTCGCCGGGGGAGTGGCGCCGCTGACGTCCACCATTCGCCTCCTCGTGGCGGTGCGGATGGGCGAGAACTGGGTTCCACAACTGGCCAGACAGCTCGCCACCCTCGATCAGATGGCGGGAGGGCGCCTCACCATCAACATCATCTCGTCAGACATCCCCGGTGAGACGCTGGCCTCCGCTCCCCGCTACCGGCGGACCCTCGAATGGATGCAGGCCCTTCGCGCCCTTCTCAACGGAGAGCGGGTTCAGATCAATGGGGAGTTTCTCCAGCTCGATCTCGATCCACCCCGGGTTACGACGGTGTCCGGGGTGGCGCCGCCCTTCTATTTCGGTGGTTTCTCAGACGACGCCAAAGACGTGGCAGCCCGCGAGGCCGATGTGTTCCTGACCTGGCCCGACACGGTCGAGGCGGTGGGCGCAACCATCACCGAGATGAAAGGCCGCGCCGCCGGCTACGGACGGGCGTTGCGGTTCGGCCTCCGGACCCATGTCATCGTGCGCGAGACGGAGGAAGAGGCGATGGCGGCGGCGGCGGAGTTGGTTTCGCGGCTCGACGCCGACACCGGGGCCGCCATCCGCTCCCGTTCCCTCGATTCCACCTCGGTCGGCGTGCAGCGCCAGGCGGACTTGCGGGCCGGGGCGGATGACAGCGGATTCGCCGAACCCAACCTGTGGACGGGCATCGGTCGGGCCCGTTCCGGGGCGGGAGCCGCCATCGTTGGTTCTGCCGAGCAGGTGGTTGCGAAGTTGGAGGCGTATCGGGCGCAGGGGGTCGACGCCTTCATCCTGTCCGGTTATCCGCATCTGCGGGAGTGTGAGCGGGTGGCAAGGCTGGTGCTTCCCCACATCGATCACGCTCCCCTCTTCTGACCATGCCTGGTATCGAAGGGATCGTTGGATAAGCTGTCGAGTGGTTGGAGACAGGAAGAAGGGTTGATGTCGACGCAGACCACTGATCGCCGGACATCGGTGATGCGCACCAGTTGGGGATTTCTGGCCAATTCGGTGCTCGCCGCGGTCATCGCGGTTGTCCTCACTCGTCTGATCGAGCAATTCGGGGTGGCTCTGGCCGGGGTGTTGTTCGATCGCCAACCAGTGATGACCAACATCGTCACCGAGTTCCGTGCCCCGGGCAACGACCTGGCGTACCTGGGCGGCACCGTGACAGCCCTCGTCACCGGGATCGTGTTCCTGATCCTGTTCCCGGGTGCCCGCGATCGGAGTGCCGGCAAGCTCACCGTGCTGTGGATGAGCCTCTTCTCGTTCCGGATCGCCTTCTACGACATGATCCAGTACCGGTACGTGGAGGATTCGGCTCTGGCCAAGGCGCTCGCCGGGGTGGACATCCCGGCGGGGATCGACACGATCCTGGCTGCGGCCGGAGCTGTCGGGATGCTGTTGGTTGCGATCGCCGCCGCCGCCGCCTTTCTCGGCTTCAATCGCCACCGCTCGGAGGTCGCCACTCCCAAGGAGCGGATGCGGTTCGCTGCCTCGATCGCCCTCATCCCCGGCCTGGTCGCCCCGCTCCTCTCGGTCCCCTTCTTCCTGCCCGACGCCGGTTCCGGGTATGTGGCGAGCCTGCCGCTGATCGGCCTCTTCTCGATCGTGACGACCATCGCCGCCCGCAACACCACCAACATCTCGATTCCGCTAGCCATCGAGGAACGGAGCTTCTCGATTGGATTGGCGGTGGCGGCCGTCATCGTGTTCCTCGTGGCTCGCTTCCTCGCTCCCGGAGTGCCGATCCCGCCGTGGGATTCATCCCTGAATCTCCAATTCCGACCGTGACCTTCACCGCCGCCGTGCTCACCGTGAGCGACGGCGTTCACCGGGGAACCCGGATCGACGAGGGAGGAGAGACGGTGGCGGCCACCCTCGAAACGCACGGGTTCGAAGTCGTCGCCCGGTCGGTGGTTCCCGACGAGGCCGGCGTCATCGCCGCCGCCATCGTCGACCTGACTACCAGGGCCCGACTGGTGGTGACGACCGGGGGCACCGGATTCGGTCCTCGTGACGTGACTCCGGAGGCGACGGCGGGGGTGCTCGAGAAGGGAGCTCCCGGGTTGGAACTGGCGATGCTGCTGGTGGGACTCGCCGCCACTCCGTTTGCCGCTCTGTCGCGAGCGCGAGTGGGAAGCATCGGTTCGAGTCTGGTCGTCAACCTCCCCGGCTCCCCGCGGGGGGCCGTCGAGAATCTCGAGGCGATAGTGGCGGTGTTGCCCCATGCGCTGGAGCTGCTGGCCGGCAACACCGGCCACTGAC
>DAIOGO010000049.1:0-17776 GCA_036745195.1 Actinomycetota bacterium
TGGATCTGGATGAGCTGCGGGCCCGGCGCCGGCTGGCCCGCGACGTGGAGAACGAATTGTCGTACTACCGCCGCCTGCTGCATGGCCGGCTCGACCTCCTCGCCTTCGAACAACGCCGGCGCAGCGGGGAGGAGACCCGGAGCATGATCGATGCGCTCGCCGAGATCCTGGCAGACCCCCCCGCCGACCGGATGGGCCAGGTGCGTCATGTCGACACGGATCTGCCTCCGCTCCCGGACGTCGGCAAGCGCGACATCGATGTCGTGCTGGGAAACGACGCCCTGCTCCATCTCGATGATGTCGACGGTCCCGGCCTGGCAGCAGCGATCGAATCGCTCGAGGAGATGGCCGAGGAGATCTCGGAACGGCGCCGTCAGGTCCAGACGGTCGAAGATGTGCTGTCCGAGGTGGTGGCCCGCAGGTATCGGGAGTCGGCGGAGGACCTCACCTCCTGAGGCGGTCGCTGGTCCTTGTCGAGCGCTCCGGCCTGGCCGAGTCGTTCCACGACTTCGCCGCCGCGGTCACCGACCCTGCGGGACGTCTCCTGGCCGTGACCGGGGACACCGATCGCCTGTTCTTCCTGCGATCGTCCGCCAAGCCGTTCCAGGCGGCGGTGTGTCAGGCGTTGGGGGCCGGGCTGTCCCCCGAGTGGCTGGCGGTGGCCTGTGCCAGCCACGACGGCGACCCCGTCCACCTGGCGGTGGTGGAGGCCATGCTCGCCTCGGCGGGTCTCACCGCAGATGCGCTCCGCTGTCCGCCGGCGGCTCCCCTGGGGCGGGGCTCCCGGGCCCGGTACGGCGGAGCCTCAACACTCATCCACAACTGCTCGGGCAAACATGCCGCCATGCTGGCCGCCTGTGTCGCCCAAGGATGGGAGACCGAAACGTACCTCGACCCCGACCACCCCCTGCAGCTCGCCATCGCTACGGAGATGGTCGCCCTCTTCGGCCCCGACACCCTGCCGGTGGGCGTCGACGGGTGCGGAGCCCCGGTGTTCCGGGGTTCGGCGGCCTCCCTGGCGGCGGGTTTCTCACGATTGGGGGTCGACCCCGGGTACGACGAGGTGCTCACGGCCATGCTCCGGTATCCGGCCCTGGTGTCCGGGGTCGGGAACCTCGACGCCGGTCTGGCGGTCTGGTTGGGCGGGGTTGCCAAGCGGGGGGCGGAGGGATGTATCGCCCTCCTGCTCCCGGGAAGGGGGGCGATCGGGTTGAAGGTCTGGGACGGGAACGAGTCGAGGGCGCTGCCGGTGGCGCTGGTGGGCGTGCTCGATGCGATGGGGTGGATCCCGAAAGGGTCCCGGGGGATGGTGGAGGAAATGGCCCGCCGCCCGGTCTTGGGTGGTGGGCAACCGGTCGGTTCGGTGCTGGCCGAATTCGAACTGGAGCGGGTTTGAGCCGAGGGTCCGCTGGGTGGGGGGATCAGTCTTCCCGGCTCAGGCCCAGGACCAAACAGCGGGTGTCGGTCATGTCGCGCAGCTGGGCCAGACCGCCGACCCGGCCCCAGCCGGTGCGGGTGCCGGCGGCACCACCAAACGGCTGGGCGTTTTCGAAGTAGTCGGTCGAGTCGTTGACGACGACCGACCCGCAGCGCAGGCCCTCGCCGATGGTGAACGCCCGCTCCAGTGAGCGGGTGAAAACCGCGCCCTGCAGGCCGAGGGAATCGGCATTGGCCACCCGCAGGATCTCGGCATCACCACCGTCGACGCCGATGATGGGCAGCAGCGGGCCGAACGACTCCTCGACGGCCACGGCCATGTCGGGCCGCACCCCGTCGAGGACGGTGAACTCGTAGTAGAGGTCCGTCGGCATGCCGGCCCGGCGGGTTCCGCCGCTCACCAGGGTGGCGCCCTTGTCGAGGGCGTCGGCCACGTGCCGGTCCATCTTGTCGGCGGTCGGGTGGTTGTTGAGCGGGCCCATTGTGGTGGCGTCGTCGAATGGATCGCCCAGCACCGCCGCTGCCCGGGCTCGCTGGACCTCGGCCACGAACTCGGCCCGCACCGACTCCTGGACGATCACCCGCTCGCTGGCGCAGCACACCTGGCCGGCGTTCCAGTAGGCGCCGTACACGGCGGCGTCGGCGGCGTGCGCCAGGTCGGCATCGTCGAGCACCACCACCGGGCCGTTGCCGCTGGCCTCGATGATCGAGCGCTTCAGCCCGGCGGCGCGCACGATCCGATCTGCTGTGGCCGACGAGCCCACGAAGCCGATGGCATCGACGCCGGGGTGGGTGACCAGGGTTTCGCCGAGGGCGCCTTCGCCCGGCAGGATCGACACCAGCCCGGCAGGCACCCCCGCCTCGGAGAGCAACTCGCCGAGGCGCAGGCAGGCCAGCGGCGTGTGGGCCGGCGGCTTGGCCACCACTGCGTTGCCGGTGGCCAGCGCCGGGCCGATGAACTCCGCCATGATCATCAGCGGGAAGTTCCACGGCGTGATTGCCGCCCACACCCCGATCGGTGCCCGGAATGTGATCATGCGCTTGGACCTCGACGCCGAGGGGATCACCTCGCCGTAGAGCCGGATGGCGTCCTCGGCCGAGGTGGAGAACAGGCTGGCTGTGTCCTCGACGTCGACCAGCGCCTCGGCTCGGTAGGGCTTGCCCTGCTCGAGGGTCGTGAGCCGCGCCAGTTCCTCGGCGTCCTCCTCGATGAGCTTTGCGATCCGGTGACAGAGGGCGGCCCGTTCGTAGGTGCTCCAGAGCCGGTAGTCGTCGAAGGCGGCTTTGGCCGCGGCGACGGCACGGTCGACGTCCGAGGCGCTCGCCAAGGACAGCTCGGCCAGCGTTTCGCCGGTCACCGGCGACACCACGCCGAACGCGGCATCGGAGCTGGCGGGAGTGAAGGCTCCAGCCAGGTAGGGATAGGCGGCGGTGGGCATATCGGGATCCTCCGGTCGGTGCAGTTGCGGCGAGGATAGAAGCTGCAGTTCTGGGAGGTTTGCGACCGGTGATGGAACAAATGGCCTCCCGTCCGGTGTTGGGTAGAGAGCAGCCTGTCGGTACGGTGCTGCCTGACGTCCAACTGGAGCGTGTTTGAGCCGGGAGCCCGATACCACAGGTCTCCGTCCGGTCGCTGCGGCCACCGGTCCTTTTGCGCGTCCCGCCTTTCTCGCCGAGGTCACGAGCACGGCACCGCAGGGCGAGGCCAGACAGCTCCACTCGTCCGACGCCTGGATGCTGATGGAGGTGGGGGAGTCCGCCATCTCGATGGGTGGCCACGCCGACCTGTGTGACTACCACACACCGCTCGGGCCGGGAGCGATGGAGTTGATGGCGGGATTCGCCGGTGAGTTGGGGAGTGGGTATCGGATCGACCTTGACAGCCTCCCGCTCGAGGCGGCCGAGGTTCTCTCCAAGGGACTGGCGGTAGCCGGCCTCGACCCCGAGATCGAGGAACACTCCGCCACCCTCGTCCTCCCTCTTCCCGCGACCTTCGAGGAATATCTGGGGCTACTCGGCAAGAAACAACGCCACGAGCTCCGTCGCAAGCTGAGGCGGTTCGAGGAGCACCTCGGCCCGGTCGGGTTCGAGACACATCGTTCGGGCGGGTGGGCACTGTCGGAGTTCGTGCGCCTGCACCGTCTGGCGGCGGGAGAGAAGGCGGGCTTCATGACCGCGACGATGGAAGGATTCTTCGCCCGCCTCCTGGCGCAGCCCGGCTGGCAGATCGACCTGCTGCGACTCCCCGGCACCGAGCGGGCGGCCGCCTGCCTCTTCGCCTACGTCGACGAGGAGGGGTACTTCCTGTACAACTCTTCCTTCGACCCCGACCTTGGCGATTCTTCCCCCGGCAACGTCCTCCTGGCCGAGGCGATCGAGGCGAGCATCCGGGCCGGCCTCCCCCGGTTCGATTTTCTCAAAGGGACCGAGGAGTACAAGTTCCGGCTGGGGGCAACCCGGCGGCCGCTCTACCGGGTGAGGGTGGGCACGTGATCCGCAGAGTCGCCTATCTGAGCATGCACACCTCCCCGCTCCTGCAGCCCGGCGTCGGCGACGCCGGCGGGATGAACGTCTACGTTCATGAACTGTCAGAGACCATGGCCGCCCGGGGGGTTGCGGTTGATGTGTTCACCCGGCGCGACCGGCCCGACCTTCCCGAGGTCGTCGAGGTCTCACCGGGCTACCGGGTCCACCACGTCGAGGCGGGACCGGTGTCGGCGGTGCCCACCTCCAAACTCCCGATCTTCGTCCGTGAATACGCCGTCGGGGTCTTGAAGTACTACGCCAATGCGGGAGAGCACCCCGACATGGTTCACAGCCATTACTGGCTCTCGGGTTGGGCCGGGCTCATCGTCAAACGTGAACTCGGCGTACCCCTCGCCAACTCCTTCCACACCCTCGGTCGGGTGAAGGACCTGACCCGGAGGGACGGAGAACCTCCCGAGACCCTGCTGCGGATCGCAGCCGAGCACGAGGTGATCGAGGGCTCCGACTGCCTCGTATCTTCCACCCCGCTCGAGGCGGAAGACCTTCTCGCCCATTACGGGGCGGATCCGGCCCGGCTGTGCATGTCCCCGCCCGGTATCAACCACGATGTCTTCTCGCCCGGTGATCGAAGCGCCGCTCGCAGGCGTCTCGGTCTGGGTGATGGCCCGATCATGCTCTTCGTGGGGAGGATCCAGCCTCTCAAAGGCCTCGATGTCGCCCTGACCGCGTTCGGGCTCGTGTCGAATCGTCTGCCCGATGCCCGCCTGCTGGTGGTGGGGGGGCCGAGCGGCCCGCAAGGACCCGAGGAGCTGGGTCGAATCCAGCGGGCGATCGGGGAGATGGGGTTGGAGGAGCGAGTGGCGATGATCCCGCCCGTGCGCCACTCCGGGCTCGTCGATTACTACCGGGCGGCGAATGTGCTGCACGTTCCTTCCCGCAGCGAGTCGTTCGGGCTGGTGGCTGCCGAGGCTCAGGCATGCGGGCTTCCGGTGGTAGCCGCCCGGGTCGGCGGTCTCACCCACGCCATCGAGGATGGGGTGTCCGGAGTACTGGTGGACGGATGGGAACCGGCGGACCACGCCGCCGCCCTTCTCGAAGTGCTGACCGATGGCGCCCGGGCGGCCGAGTACGGGCGCGGCGCCCTCGAGTGGTCGGAGCGATTCAGCTGGGATGCCACTGCCAACCGGTTCCTGGAGCTGTACAGCGGCGCGGTGGCGCGTGCCTCGGCCCGCTGAGATCCTGGCCGGGGTCATCGCCCGCTGGGTGGCCGATCCCGACTCCGACGTCGTCTACTCGGAGCAGCTCGATGGGCGGTGGGCGGCCCGGATGCGACAGTCGGTGCGCGAGGCGACCACCGTCTGGTGGTGGGCGGGAGAGCGAAGCGTCAAGGCCGAGGCATATCTGTTTCCGGCGCCGGCCCGCCAGGTCGAGGAGGTCTATCGATTCTGTCTGGCGCGCAACGCCGGCACCTGGCGATCGAGGATTGCAGTCGATCGAGAAGGGGACATCGTGATCCGGGCTCGTGTCGCCAACGAGCATGTCACCGCCGCCGAGCTGGATCGAGTTCTGGGGGAGATCTACGAACTGGTCGAGCTCACCTTTCCGACTCTGGTCCGGCTCCAGAGATCGGGGTGAATCCCGGTCGACGAAGCGATTGATAGTCGGTCGGCGGTGGTGTACGGTCGGATGGCAGAGGACGCCCGCTGGGCTGGTTCCGGAGTAGACCGTTCGGGGAAGTGCGGGTGCGCCGGTGGCCGGTTTGTCGGGCGTCCTCTCACGTGGACGCCTGGGTCGAACCTGTCGAGCCGGTTCAGTCGAGCCGGTTCAGTCGAGCCGGTTCAGTCGAGCCGGTTCAGTCGAGACAGATCGGTCCAGAGGTTTCCGAACCGCACAGGTCGGGGGTGCTGAGCTGTGGGACCACCGGTACCACGGGTACCACCGGGGTTGGATCGGAGGCAGGTGCAGCTGCCGGCGCCGCGGTCGGGGTTGTCGACCGGGGGGCGGGAGCGGGTGCCGCCGGTTGGGTCACGACCGGCAGCGGGGCGGCGGTGGTGGGGGTGGGGGCCTGGGTGGTGGGAGTAGCCTGAGTGGTGGTGGTAGTGGTGGCGGCTGTCTCCCCCTTCTTCATGAAGACCACCGTGACGTAGATCCGCCCATCGGGGGCGGTATCTGCCCCGATTCCGGCGTAGTTGTAGTCACCGAGAATGTTGGCCCGGTGCCCGGGTGAGGCCATGAAGGCCTGGTGGATAGTCGAGGGACTGGGTCCGTATCCGACGTTCTCGCCCATCCGGGTCCATCCGGTCGTGATCGAACCGAGACCGCTCGAGTGGAAGATCGTCCCGCTGGCGATCATGGTGGCGGTGTGATTGCGGGCATACCCGATCAAGGCCGAGTCCGAGGCCAGGGGGGCAAGTCCGGCCGAGGCCCGGGCCGAGTTCATGAGTGAGAAGAATTCCGCTTCTTGTCCGGGGGAGGCGAGAGCCACTGCTCCCGGGGCGAGGGTGGTGGCTGCGATCGTCGCCGCCAGACCGAGGATTCTCCAGCGCATGGAGGTGATATCGGTCCTGGCGCCCGACCGCTTGAGAGAAATCCTCACCGAGAGTGATCGCGTCTCGCGGTGGGTGTGATTCGGCGTACTTCTCAGAACCCGAACATGATCTCGCGCAGGTTGACCGAGCGGGTGGTGAACGTATCCAGATCGAGGCGGAGCGACCCCAGCCGAAGCCCCTGCATCCCTTCGCCGGCATTGGTGACCACCCGCAGGTGATCTTCGGCGAATTCGAGCAACCCGAGACCGAGGCACTCGCCGGTGCCGTCCTGCACACCCACCAGCATGCCGTCGAGCCGTTGCAGGTCCAGCCCGACCGGCAGGGTGGGGGCAAACACCGTGGGCCGCACCCTCCACCGTTCCAGCGGTGGGGCGAACGCCGCCGCGAACCGGTCGACTCGCTGTTGTGCCCGGTGGTCGGGGCCGAGCGGAATCACTCGCGTGTCCGCCGGGACGGTGTCGATCTGGCACGAGAAGAACCGGCGCAACATCCCGATGATCGGTTCCAACTCTCCGCCCCGTTGCAGCGCGATGACCTGGTCGGGGCGGATGAGCTCGGCCTTGTGGTACTTGAGGGTCTCCCCTGCCACCCCCGAGATCGTCCCGGTGGTGTCCACCACCACCAGGTCGGCCAGTTTGGCTCCCTCGGCGGCGAGGGCGGCGGACGCGATGACCGCCTGCAGGATCAATCGATCGGGGCTGATGCCACCGACGAAATGGAGCCGGTCGGCGGAGTCGAGGTGGTTCAGATCGTCCTTCTGACGGATGATCTTCAGGCCGGCGCAGGTGGGTGGGCCGACGGTGGAGTTGCCGATGTCGGCATCGATGTAGGCGACCGTTCGTTTCCTGTCGAGCGCCGCCTCGATCACCGCTTTGGCCATGGTGGTCTTGCCGGTGTCCATCGCCCCGATCAGCATGAGCGACGATGCCGCTGCGGCGGACTCGATGGCGCGTTCGACGGATGGTTCGGTCATGACGTGGGCGATGGTACCGGTCGCCTGATGGGTCCACGTAACCTGGGACGATGATCACCTTTCTCTCGGATTTCGGCACCGGCCACGAGTCGGTGGGACTCGCCCACGGTGTGATGGGCCGGATCGCTCCCGAGGTGCGGGTGATCGATCTGACCCATTCGATCGGTCCCGGCGACATCCGGGGTGGAGCGCTGGCCCTCACCCGGGCGATCCAGTATCTGCCGGAGGGAGTGGTGCTGGCCGCCGTAGACACGCTCCGGCCGGATCCGGTCAGGGCGATTGCCGCCGCCACCGCCTCGGGGATCGTGGTGGGTCCGGACAACGGCCTGCTCTCCCCGGCGGTGGCGATGGTCGGTGGCGCCACCGTGATCGTGGAGATCACCAACCCGGAGTTCCGGATTCCCAGCCCGGGAGCGGCCTCGATGGTGCGAGACGTGCTGGGGCCGGCGGCGGCGGTCCTCGCCTCGGGGCAGGCGGGCCTGATGGATCTCGGCCCCCCGGTCGAGCCCGGCTCGGTGTGGCCGTTGCTGCTCCCTCTGCCGGAGGTCGATGAGGGGGCGGTCGTGGGCGAGGCCTGGTGGGTCAACGGCTCCGGTCACATCCAGACCAACATCGGCTCCGCCGACCTGGAGGTCGCCGGATGGCGAGAGGGCCTCACAGGCACGCTCAAGGTGGGTTCCTCCCTCTTCTCGCTCTCCTGGGGGGTTGGCCCCGACCGGGGTGACGGCGACGCCTTCGTCTATGTCGACGAGTACGGGCTGATGACCATCGGCTCCGACGCCGGAGCTGTCGAGGAGGCCCTCCGGCTGGCGCCGGGGATGGCCGTCACCCTGCGAGGTCCTGGACCCAGAACCACCAACCGATGAAGCCCCCGACGATGAGGGCGGCGAGCACGAACATGACGACGGCGGTGGCGGGGCGCATCCCTCGATTCTGGCATGCAACCGGCTGAGTGAGGCCGGTGGCGCACCCCCCACGCGACGAAGCCCCCGGGGCAAGGGGGCTTCGTCTATCGAGAGAGCCCGATTCGTCGGGGGCGGGCTGGGAGGCTATCCAATCACACCTGGGTCTGAACGTGCCCATGGCATGACGTGACGAATCGGTTGTTCTCTCTCGGCAGGGTCTTGCGACCCTGTCGCCATGTTACTTCGGTCGATTCCGAATCCGACTTAACAGGAATCTTGAAGTCATCTCGAGCGTCTCGAACCGACCCGGGAACGGATCATGGCCGCCAACAGGCGCCAGGGGTGGATGTGCCCTTCGGCCAGGACACTCCCGCTGCCGTCTCGCACCACCGGCACCCGCAGCCCGTAGTCGACCGCCAGCTCCGGGTCGGTGTCCACGTCGACGACCCGCAACTTCGTTCTGGTGAGAGAAGCCATCCGGCGGGCGGTCGCCGCTCCCTCGTCACAGAGCGGGCATCGTTGCCTGGTCAATAGCTCGAGTTCCATCCCGGCTCAGGACCCGTTCGACCCGGCGGGCTGTCCGGACCCGTTGATCACCCGTTGTGCCGGGTGAGGCCGGCGCTGGGGGCGGCGGTCGTCTCGGTCGGCCCGGTGGTGGAACTCGTTGCCTCTTCTCCCTCGGCGAGCCCACAATCGGCCAGGACGGTTTCGGCCTCGCCGCCACCAAAGGAGACTCGTTCGTAGGCGATCACCGATGCGATCTGCTCGGGGGTGAGACTGGTGGCGTAGGCAGGCATCACGGCACCGCTTCCACCCACCGGTTTGGCGGTGTCCCCGTAGGTCGCCCGCCCGGCGGTCTGGAACCCGAGCGTTCCCAAGGTGACCCACTCGATGTGATCGGAACATCTCGAGAAGACGTTGGTTACGTTCGTCAACGCCGGAAACGCCCCGGCCCCTGCGCCACCGGCACCGTGACACCCGGCGCAGGTGGCATAGATCTCGGCGCCCTCGGCCAGGAACTGGCCCGCTCCGCCACCGATTCCGCCCTTGCCCTCGTAGTCGGATCCGTCGCAGTTTTCGACCACCCCGGCCACCCGATCCACCGCCAGTTCGAATCCGCCTTCGACGCAGCCGCCGGCGCCGGCGTTGCCGCTGAAGTAGAGCAACCCGAAAGCGGGGATGATCAGGAAGGCGGCGGCCAGCCAGCGGGGCAGGGCGGAGGTGGTTCTTTCCCGGAGACCCGCCGTCGGCACCGAGATGACCACCGGGTAGGCGAGGGCCTCCTCGGGGGTGACCGTGGCCGGTTGAGGTAGCGGGGTGATGGCTGCTACCGCCGGGACACCGGTGACTGCCGCCGGTATCGGGGCCGGGGCGGCCGCCGGAGGAGACACTTCAGCCGGCACGGCCTCTGCTGCCGTGGTGGCGGCGGCAGGCGCGGCCACCGGAGCCGCGGCCGAGGGGGCAGCCCCACCGCCCGCCCAGGCCGCCAGGATGTCCTCGACCGGGACCCCGGTCGCCTTGGATCGTGCTTCGGCCGATCGTTGCACGATCGACTCGGGGGCGTTGAGGGCTTGGGCGGCTGCTGACAACTGGCTCATGTCACTTCGACTCGGAAAGATAGGCGATCAGGCCGGCCATCTCGTTGGCGTCGAGGGAGGCGTACGAGGGGTGGTTGTTCGCCCCTTCGAGGATCCCTTCGATGGTCCCGGCATCGAGGCGGGCTCCGACGTTGGCCAGGTCCGGTCCATAACGACGGGACCCGAGAACCTGGTTGGAGTCGGACAGAGACACCTTCTCGGTCTCGCCGGCATCGGCCGCGATCGGCCGCACCTGCTGGGTGTGGCAGGCTGCGCAGTTCTCCGCCAGATACCGGTCCCGTCCGGCGAGGGCCTCCGTCGAGAGGGCGAGGTTGGACGTTCGCACCCCGTTTCCCGGCTCGGGCTGGCCCGGGACGAACACGCCGATCACGATCGCCAGCAACAGCAACGCCGCCGCCCCCAACATCACGGTGAACGGGTTCTCCCGGCGACCGACGAGGATGGGCGGATCGACCGGCTCGGCCACCATCACCGAACGGGTGGTGAGGGTCTCTGGTACTGCTGCGGGCATGGCCACCGGCGGTGTCACCACCGGGGCCGGCTGTGACTGCTGGGGAGCGGCGGCCGGCGGAGTGGCGGGGGACGCCGGCGTGACGGAGGGCGGCGGTGGGGCAGCGCCGGACGGGGCGGCGCCTCCGCCCGCCCAGGCAGCGAGTACGTCCTCGACGGGAACACCGGTTGCCTTGGATCGTGCTTCGGCCGATCGCTGTACGATCGACTCGGGTGCGTTGAGGGCCAGGGCGGCGGCCGAGAGCTGGCTCACAGGGTTTCGCCCGTCACGAGGACCTCCTGGATGCCGGCGCGACCGGAGGTGAGGGTGCGGAGGATGGCGAGAGCCACCATCACCTGGCCGATGGCGGCCACCACGCCGAACAGCGCCATGAACCCGATGAAGACGAAGGCCGGGCCGAGCCCGGCCGTCCACGTCTCGGCCAGCCCGGCGTAGGTGCCACCCACGAACGACGCCCCGGTCCAGACGAAACCCGTGAGGAGCCCCGCAATCACCCCGCTGATGACAACACCGAGGGTGCCGATGACCGTCAGACGAATCGCCCGCATCGAGGAGCCCGAATCGGCCAGCCGGCGGCCGGCGATGGCCGGAAGCCCCTGGAGGATGACTCCCGAGAAGAGCAGTGTCGCCACCCCGAGGGTCCAGCCGTAGTCGATCGCGTCCCAGAACGCAGTGAACCCGAGAGTTCCGGCCGGAGATCGGAATCCGGCGGCCGCTCCGAGGACGGCGAGAAGGACCGCCAGGGACATCCCGCTCGCCAGAGACATCAACCCGGGATCGCTGCGAACCTCAGCCCACGATCGATCGATGGTGGCGACCATGCCGGCGGTGGCGGCGATGATCGCTACCGGGAGGGCGAGGCCGAGCACCGCCGAGATCCGGTCGAGCCAGTCAGGGGTGGCTCCGAACGCCAGGCGCGCGGGGCCTGCCCACACCGAGGCGAAGGCCAGCGACCAGAACGCGACCTTCACCATCTGGCGATTGCCCAGCGGGTTCCCGGTCGTCTTGGTCACCGCATACAGGCCACCTCCGATGCCGATCGCCACGATCCAGGTCGTGGTGAAGCCGGCGTCGAAGGCGACCTCCTGCAATGCCCGTCCCACCGAGGCGAATCCGGGGAGATTGGTGGCGACGTAGAGGATCGGCAGCCACACCGCGGCGGCGGCGACGAACCACACGGACACGAACACCCCTTGTTCGTTCCGGGCCCGTAACGTCTGCAGGGTGACCAGGAGCGGCACGGTGGCGATGGTGGCCACCGCCACGTCGAGCCACCAGGGGAGCAGCAGGGGAGCGAGGCCATCACCTCCGCCCAACGCCACCACGACCATCCCCGCCACGGCCACGAGCGCAGAGAGGGGGCCGGCGCCTTCGGCGAGTTTCTGGCTCGCCAGCGGAGTCCCGGTCAGGCGGGGCAGGAGGTAGTAGATGACGCCGCTCCCGGCCGGCACGAGCCATCCCACCACCAGGGCGATGGCGGCGATGGCACGAAGACGGCCGGGTGAGATCGGCCCGGAGAACAGGGAGGGAAACCGGATAGAGGCCACCGACAGGGCGGCGAGGACAGCACCCAGTGCCAGGAAGCCGGCGGGGAAGACCAGATGCGACAACGCCACCCGTTCGGTGGCTGGCGACGTCTCTCGCATCTCCTCGCGTTGTCCGGTGGCGGCCACTGTGGTCCTTCGGCTCGTGGAACGGCCCGAGCATAGCGAGCAGACGGATCGCGGTCGCGTCTGAAACCGAACGTCGGAGTGTGTCCGCTACAGACTTCGTGGAGTGGTCCCGATCTGCTAGAAATCGGTCCTGCATCCACGATGACCTCGCCCTCGACAGACAGGTCGGTTTCGCACGCATGAAGCAGCTCAGCCAACTGATGAGCCGCCTGGGCTCCCTCGACGACGGGAAGCGTCTCCGGGCCGGAGGCGTAATGCTGGCGTTGGGGACGGTGGGTTTGGCGCTGGCGGTGGTGATCGTCCACTACGCCCAGGTGCCGCGTGAGGCCGTCGAGGGGGGAGTGCGCACGGCCATCGACGTCGGGCCGATCGGCGACATCATCCCCGACAACATCTGGGTCAAGTTCGCCGGTTATCTGATTGCGCTCGGGGCGAGCCAGCTCATGGTGATCGGCGGACTGTTCCTGTGGGTGTTGAACAAGCCGTCCACCTGGGCCAGGGCAGCGGTGGGAGCCTTCATCGCCTGGATCGAGCTGGTCATCCTCTTCGGGATCGTTCCCTCGGAATGGCTCAACTTCAGCCAGACCGATCTCGACATGTCACCCGCCAAGATCGCGGTGACCCTTCCCCGATGGCTGGTGCTGGGCAACGAGGTGTCCATCAGTCAGGCCGCAGTGAAGGACTCGGTATCGATGGGTTACCACCTCGTGATGTTGGGGTTGGGCGCTGTGCTGGCCTACAAGCTGCAGGACCTCGGCAAGCCGATGCCGGCCGAGCCCGCGCCCGTCTCGCCCTATGGCCGTCCCCTCGTTCGCAAGAAGGAGGACTGATGCCGAGAGGCGTTGTCGACGAGACCCCTCCTTTCCGGGATGATTACCAGCTGGCCCTGGTGGAGGGCGACTACTTCAAGGACAAACTCAGACCCAAGCAGTTCCTCCACATCGACCAGTCCGAATGCATCCTGTGTGAGGGATGCGTCGACATCTGTCCATGGAAGTGCATCCACTACCTGTCGGTCTCGGCCATCACCGAGAGCCTCGGGGTCTCCGATCCCAACGACGATCCGACCAATCTCGGGTTCTTCGTGGTCGACGAGGACGAATGCACTCGATGCGCCCTGTGCGTGGACCGGTGCCCCACCGGGGTGATCTCGCTCGGCAAGTTCGAGGGTTCGCTGGCAGCGCAGGCACAGGAACTGGGGTTGGACGACAGACCGTGGGACGTGGACACCGGTCAGCGGGATTTCAAGAACGGGTACGCATACGGGATGCGTTGGTAGGAGGAAGCGTGGCGACGATCAAGGAACGGGTCAACGATCAGGTTGAACGGCTCCGGGCCAGTCAGGTGCTCGAGTCGATCCTCCGCCCTGGTTCGCCGTTCAAGAAGGGGTACACCGACAGCCCCCGCAACCGTTCGTACGTGATCATGAACAACGTGCTCTATCACCTCCATCCGGTGAAGGTGAAGCGGCACGGGGTGCGGCTCTCCTACACCCTCTGTCTCGGCGGCCTGAGCTTCTTCCTGTTCATCCTCCTGACCATCACGGGCATCTTCCTGATGTTCTATTACGCCCCCACAGCCGACCGGGCCTATGCCGACGTCGCCGCCCTCTCCACCAGCGTCGTATTCGGGTCACTGGTCCGCAACATGCACCGCTGGGGTGCGCACCTGATGGTGCTGACCGTGTTCCTGCACATGAGCCGCGTCTTCTACCACGGCGCCTACAAGCCGCCGCGCGAGTTCAACTGGGTGGTGGGCGTGGTTCTGCTTCTGCTCACCCTGCTCCTCTCCTTCTCCGGGTATCTGCTCCCCTGGGACCAGCTGGCCCTGTGGGCGGTCACGGTGGGCACCAACATGGCCGGATTCGTCCCGGTGGTGGGCGACCAGGTGAAGTTCGGGCTCCTGGCCGGGGCCGAAGTGTCGGCCAACACGTTGTTGCGGTTCTACGTTCTCCACGTGTTGTTCTTCCCGTTCATCATCGTGATCTTCATGGCCGTCCACTTCTGGCGAGTCCGCAAGGACGGCGGAATCTCGGGTCCGTTGTGAGGAGGCATTAGTCATGGCTGAAATCCCCGAGAGTCTCCTGCGGCGCTCTGCCGAGGCGAAGGCCAAGGCGCTGGGCGTTCCGGTCGAACAGATCCTGGCCGAGATGCGCGGTGAAGCGCCCCCCACCCCTGCCCCTTCCGCCCCGGCCCCGGCTGCGGCTGCGCCCGAACCCGCCCCCGCACCGGAACCTGCCCCCGCAGCTGCTCCGGTGGAGGCGACTCCGGCGCCGGCGCCGGCTGCCACCGCGATTGCCCTCGCCGAACCTCCGGCTCCTTCTCCCGCCTCACCGACCGGGAACGGCTCCGGCAAGGTGGCGGCCACGGTCTCCCCCCGGCCGCTGGCGCCCCCCACCAACACCCCGGAAGGGGTGCGAACCCAACGGTTGCTCACGGTGGTCAAGGCCAGGGCGATCCAGCAGGTCAAGTCCGAACCCACCGACAAGGTGAACACCTGGCCGCATCTCATGCTCATCGAGTTCGTGGCGTTGCTGGCGATAACCGCCTTGCTCCTCGTGCTGTCGGTGATCATCCATTCACCGCTGCTCGAGCCGGCCAACGTGAATGCCACCCCCAACCCCTCGAAGGCCCCGTGGTACTTCCTCGGGTTGCAGGAGCTGCTGTCCTACTTCGACCCGCAGATCGCCGGCGTGACCGTTCCCACCATCGTTGGCCTGGTCGGTTTCATGATGATCCCGTACGTGGATCGCAACCCGTCGACCAAACCGTCGGATCGGAAGTTCGCCATCATGCTCTACACCATCTTCATGTGTGGGGCGGCGACGCTGTCGATACTCGGGGTGCTCTTCCGGGGCCGCGGGTTCAATTTCTCATATCCCTGGCGAGATGGGATCTTCTTCGATGACCTCAAAGACTGGGTGAACTTCGAATGACAAGTCAGACCCTCGTGCTGGTCGGTGTCGCCGGCGTGGCGATCCTGGCCGCCTTGGCCGCCTTCGTCGTCACCTTCCGCCGGTCGGCGGGACCCGATTGGCGGGCCAAGGTCGAACGTGACGCAGTCAAAGCCGATCGTGGACCATCCGAGGAGCTGGTACCGCCGGCACTCGAGCCGGAATCGGTGGAACAGCCGGAGGAAGACGAAGCCGAGCTCGAACCGGCGGGGGTGACGGTGGCCAGCGCCCAACGGCTCGTCGAGGTCTCGGCCGAAGAGGCCGGGATCACCCGGCGCACCTTCTTCAACCGGGCGCTGGGGGCGACCTTTGGTACCTTCGTCGGTGTCCTCGCCCTCGACATGCTCGCCTTCCTGTGGCCCAAGGTCTCGGGCGGGTTCGGGGCCGACGTCAACGTCGGCAAGCCGCAAGACCTCCTCGCCCAGGCGGTGAACGACGATGGTTCGGTCACTCCCGTGTTCATCCCCGAAGCCCGGGCCTACATCGTTCCGGCTCCCTCGGTGATCTCTGCCCAGTACGAAGGCGCCAATGTCGACGCCGAGGGTCTGATGGCGCTGTATCAGCGCTGTGTGCATCTCGGCTGCCGCGTTCCCTGGTGCCAGCCCTCACAGGGGTTCGAATGCCCCTGCCACGGTTCCAAGTACAACGGGATCGGTGAGTACTTCGACGGGCCTGCTCCCCGTAACCTCGATCGATTCGAACTCGAGGTCAACCTCGCCGGTGATCTGATCGTCAAGACCGGGTCCATCTATCAGAGCCCTCGTGCCCCCGAGTCTTCGGTGAGATACCCGCAGGGCCCCTCCTGCATCGCCGCCACCGCCCCGGTGGGAGAACACTGATGAGTCCCACGTTGGTGACGACGCTGGCGGTGCTCGCCGCGATCGGATGGCTGGCATTCATCGCGGTGTCGGCCCTGCGCGGTCGTGGTCCCGAGCAGGTGGCCAGCAATCTCGCCCCCGGGATGACCGATGACGTTCTCGAGACCAAACGCCTGGAACGTACCCAGATCGCGGCAGTGATGCTGTCCGGGTTTCTGGCGGTTGGCCTCCCGCTCTACTACCTGTTCGAGACCCCCCGCCAGGAGTCCTTCGTCGAGCAGTTCGACGAGGAGTCCGTGACCCGGGGCGAGGCCTTGGTCGTCCAGTACGGCTGTTACGGCTGCCACGGCCCGGAGGGTTCGGGTGGCAATGCCTCGTACACGGAGAAGCGGAGCGGCGCACTGGTGCTGTGGGCGGCCCCGCCTCTCAACGACATCTTCTATCGGTACGACCGTGCCGAAGTCGTCTACTGGGTGGTCTACGGCCGGGGCAACAGCCCGATGCCGGCGTGGGGGACGCCGGGAGGCGGTCCCATGACGTCCCAGCAAGTGGACGACGTCGTCAACTACCTGGAGAAGAACCAGATCAGCCAGGCGGAGGCGGCCACCAAGGTCCAGGAGCGGATCGACAGCGCCCTGACCAACCTGGCCGGGGGCGAGGCGGCGATGGAAACCGCGGTCATCACTCAGCGGCAGTTGATCGCCGATATCGAGCGGGCCGGTGATCTCGTCACCATCGCCGCCGACATCGCCGACCGCGCCCAGGAGATCCTCGAGGGGGAGTCGGTCGGGATCGACACCGACGGCGACGGCGTCTCCGATTCCGCCGAGGTGGGCATCAACGCCATCACCGCCGAGGCCAAGACGTTCCTCCTGCTCCCGGGACTGGAGGATCGCTCCTTCGACCCGGCCAATCCCCAGACCGGCGCCAGCCCGGACCTCGAATCGGCCCAGGAGTTCCTCGAGGTGCTGACCACCCTGGCCGCCTCCGACGCCCCGATTCTGACCCCGGTGGCGGCCAAGGTCGAGGCTGCCCTCGCTACCGAAGGCGACGATGGTGACGGCGACGGCATCGCCGACGCCGCCGAGGCGCAGTTGTCCGCCTTCGTGGACGAAGCCCAGGCGGCCGTCCTGCCGAGAGGGTTTGTGACGACCGCACTGGATCCGGCCGATCCGCAGTCCCAAGGTGACACCGACGACAAGGTGACGGCGGCCACCGCAGTGTCGAGCCTGGGGACCGTGGCCCTCAACGCCCAGATCAACACCGACAACCGGGACCGACTCCTGTCTGCGGCGGAAGCGACGCTGGACGAGCTTCTCGAGGCTCAGCAGGCCAAACGGTGGGAGTTCGACGTCGAGGCGATCGCCGCCAAGAACTTTGGCGGTGACACCGACAAGGCCGAGCGCGTGGTCGGGATCTACAACGGGTACTGCGCCCGCTGTCACACCTCGGGATTCTCGGCCGGGATCCCCTTCGCCCAGCCGGCCGGCTCGGGAGGCTTCGGCCCTGCCTTGTGGGAGGGCCGTCCCGCGGTTCAGTTCCTCTCGGATGAGGAGTTGGCCGCTTTCCTGGTGGTGGGGGCGGTCGTGAACAAGCCCTACGGTGTCAATGGGTTCGGGAGCGGGCGGATGCCTGGCTTCGGAGAGGTCCTCTCCGAACAGGATCTGCTCGACCTGGCCATCTGGCTGCGGGCCGGCGACCTGACCGGAAAGGGCGACCAATGATCAGAGAGTTCTTCCGCGAGCTGCTGTCGGCCAACCTGTTCGTGACCGGGGTGCTCCTGTTCGTGGCGTCGATCGCGGTCTTCTTCGGGACCGTGTATCTCCTCAACTACACCAACCTCGGCAAGAAACTCGCCTTCCTGGTCACGGG
>DAIOGO010000050.1:0-17733 GCA_036745195.1 Actinomycetota bacterium
CCGTGCCTCGTGCGCCGTGTGCACCGCAGCTATCGGGCATCGGGCATCGGGCATCAGCTATCAGCCATCAGCCATCGGTTCAAAGTTCAAGGTCTCAAACCTTCAACTTGCACCCTGGACCTGAACCTTCTTCGTTCTTCGTTCTTCGTTCTTCGTTCATCGTTTGGACCAGTGATTTATTTAGTGCTAATCTATCGAATATGAACCAGTCACAACCGCTTGCCCAGGACCAACTCCGCCGATTCCGCCGCTGGAACGTTGTGATGGGTCTGCTGCATGCCGTCCAGGGTGTGGCGGTGCTGGCGTTGTCGAACGGGTTCACGTTGCCGGTGACCGGGTCGTTCCTGGCCGGGCCGCCCGGAACCATCAACTCCGATCCGAAGGTGCTGTTCGACGTGTCCATCGGAGCGGGGGTGGCGTTGTTCCTCTTCTTGAGCGCCCTGTTCCACTGGTTGCTCGTGATCCCGCCCTTCTTTGGACGCTACGCCACCGGTCTGGCCGCCGGCCGCAACTACTTCCGCTGGGTGGAGTACTCGTTTTCCTCCTCGGTCATGATCGTTTTGATCGCCATGATCACCGGGATCACCGACGTGGCCGCACTGGTGTCTATCTTCGGCGTGAACGCCTCGATGATCTTCTTCGGGGCGGTCCAGGAGAAGTACGAGCGACCAGGAGGATCCCTCCTGCCGTTCTGGCTCGGCTCGATCGCCGGGATCGTTCCGTGGGTCGCAGTGGGTGTCTACCTCGCCTCCCCGGGTAGCGCCGCCGAACCCCCCGGGTTCGTCTACGGGATCTTCTTCTCGCTCTTCGCCTTCTTCAACGTTTTCGCCCTCAACATGTGGCTTCAGTACAAGCGAGTGGGGAAGTGGGCTTCCTATCTCCGGGGTGAGTCGACCTACATCGTCCTCAGCCTGGTCGCCAAGTCGCTGCTCGCCTGGCAGGTGTTCGGCGGCACCCTCGCCACCTGACACGACCCCCCTCCGGCCGATGAGGCCGGGGCGCCCCTCTTCGTAAGCTGGCGCCCATGCCGGAACACCAGTTCGAAGACCTCGACGGTGCGGGGCTGCGGGCGTGGACGACCGTGGCTGCCAACAGCTTTGGTGGCCCGGTGGCCCAGATCGCCGTCATGCACCGGGAGATCGTCGTCAAGCGGGGCTGGGTCGACGAGGACTCGTTCCGCCACGGTCTCAACTTTTGCATGTTCCTGCCCGGACCCGAGGCACAGCAACTGGCCGTCTATCTGGGATGGTTGCGGAACGGGATCAGGGGTGGTCTCCTCGCCGGCGGGCTGTTCATACTCCCCGGCCTGGTGGCGATCCTGGCCCTGAGCGTCGTCTATGTGACGTGGGGGTCGGTCGATTGGGTCGAGGGGGCCTTCCGGGGGATCGGACCCGCCCTCGTGGCGATCGTGGCGCACGCCGTGTGGCGGCTCGGTCGTCGTACCCTGCACGGTCCCGGCGCCCGGCTGGTGGCGACCGTTTCGTTCATCGCCATCTTCTTCTTCGCGGTGCCGTTCCCTGCCGTCGTGGCCGTCGCCCTTCTGCTCGGGCTGGTCTCGGGCCGCCGGCGGCCGGAATCGCAGCCCGCCGCGTCTTCGGCGTCGACCCCGATCCGGCCCCTCTCGAGAACCCTGCTGGTGGTAGTCGTCGGGTTGAGCTTGTGGTTGGGACCGGTGGTGGCAATCGTCTCGACGCTGGGCCGCACCTCGGTGTGGTCGGACATCTCCCTGCTCTTCTCGCAAGCGGCCGTCGTCACCTTCGGAGGGGCCTACTCGGTGCTGGCGTACGTGGCGCAGCAGGCCGTCGAGGTCCACGGATGGCTGACCCCTCCCGAGATGCTCCACGGGTTGGCACTCGCCGAAACCACCCCCGGTCCCTTGATCCAGGTGGTCCAATTCGTCGGTTTTCTGGCCGGATACCGCGATCCTGGCTCGCTCTCCCCGATGGCAGGGGGTGTGCTCGGCTCGCTTCTCACGGTGTGGGTGACCTTCGTCCCGTCCTTCCTGTGGATCCTGGCTGCGGCTCCCTACGTTCAGCGGCTTCGGGCCTACCCACAGCTGTCGAACGCCCTCGCCACGATCACCGCCGCGGTCGTGGGCGTCATGTTGAACCTGGCGGTCTGGTTTGCCCTGTTCGGACTGTTCGCCTCGGTGGAGACGAGGTTCGTCGCCGGCGCCCGCCTCTACCTGCCCGACCCGGCCACGCTCGACCCCGTCGGCCTGGGATTGGCTGTTGCGGCGGCCTTCGCCCTGTTCCGCTTCGAGCGTCCCATCCTTCAGATCATTGTGGCGGCCGGGGCGATCGGGGCCCTGCTGTCGACATTGGGCTGACCCGCCAGAGCGGCCGATCAGGCGAACAGCGCCTTCGTGTGCTGGTTGAGGAACACCCCGTCAGGGTCGAATGACCGGCGTATCTCGCGGAACTCCTCGAATCGAGGGAAGAGGCGCGCCAGTCGATCCGGCGTCATGAAATGGAGCTTGCCCCAATGAGGCCGTCCCTGGAACTCGGCAAGAAGCGAATCGCAGGCTCGGAGATAAGGCCAGTAGTCGGTGCCGGGCTCACCCGAAACCGAAACCACCAGGTTGTCCCGGTGGTAGTTGGGGCTCATCCAGGCGTCGTCAGCTGCCACCACCCTCACCTCGAGCGGGTACACGCTCAGCGGCAGCCACCGCAACATCAGCTTGCGCATCTCGAAGAGGATCTCCCGCGCATCCTCCAGCGGCAGGAAGTACTCCATCTCGTGGAAGTTCGGGTCGTAGATCATCGGGTAGATCCGGTACGCCCGGCCGGCTCGCTCGTTGGGAGCTAGGTCTTCGACGATCGAGTCGGGTGGGAGTTCTCGATACCGTTTGACGACACAACTGTCGGCGCCGGCGTCCTTCAGGTTGTACAGCCTGGCGGAGGCGTCGGTGGGCATCCAGAAGAAGCCGTAGTGCCGGTACTCGTCGACATCATGTTCGAAGGTCTCCATCACCTCGTCGAACGGCAACACATCGGTCCTGGCGCGCAGGTCGTAGGCGGGGGCCACTTTGATCGTGACCTCGGTCATGATCCCGAGCAGTCCGATCGATGTCTGGAGGGCGGGTAGGGCGTGGGCATTGACGTCTCGGCTCACCTCGACCGCCTCCCCGTGGCCGTCGACCAACCGGGCGCCATGCAATGCTGCCGAGAAGTTCGGGAAGTGCCGCCCCGACCCGTGGGTGGCGGTGGCGATCGCGCCGGCGATCGCCTGGGTGTCGATGTCACCCTGATTGGCCAAGGACATACCGGCCTCCCACAAGGGTTCGCCAAAGGCGCCGATGGTGGTTTTCGGACCCGAGGAGACCAGCCGGCGGGTTGGATCGATGGAGGTGATGGCATCCATGTCGGAGGTGTCGAGCAACACACCATCGGTCTCGACGATCGGGGTGAACGAATGCCCGGTACCGACCGTTCGAATGCCGTGACCGGCGGAGATGGCCGCCCGAACCTGCGTCAGCACCTCCCCTTCCGATGAGACCTTCACCACCGATCGAGGAAGGAAACTCTGGTTGCCCACCCAGTTGGTCCATCGGACCGATTCATCGGCGGCCATTGCGGTCCCTCCCCGTCTCCCTTACTTCCCCGGATTCGATGCTCGTGAGCGACTGCACTGCGCCTTGCCGCCGACCGCGCTGCTCCAGTTCACGCAGGGCATGAAATCCACCTTCCAGATCGGTCGCCAACCGCAGCCCGAGCCTGCGCAAGGTGGCGGCGGCGAGGCTCGACGAGAAGCCCTGGGAGCACACGAGAATCACCCTGCGCTCGGGGTGGACTCCATCGACACACCAGGAACTCGACGGTGTCAGCCTCCATTCGAGGACGTTGCGATCGATCACCATCGCCCCCACCAACTCACCGTCACGCGCCCTCTGCTCGAACGGCCGGATGTCGACGACCAGCGCCCCCCCGGCCAGCTCCGTGTGGAGATCGTCAGGTGCCACCCGGTCCAGGTCCGCCCGCGCACGCTCCAGCAACTCATCGATCGCCGACCGTTCCATCGAACACACCTCTCCGACAGCAAGCCTATCGCTTGGCTCGATCCGTGGGAGGGCCATCTCCCGGGAATCCGCGATCGCCCAGCGGGTCGTCCCACCTCGTCCCGGTGGCGGCGAGAAACCCGGAGACCGCCGAGCCGACGGTGGGGAACACCATCTCGTCGCCGATGCGGTCGTAGAGGCCATACTGTCGAAGCCTGTCTTTGACCGGACCTTTGAGCGCGGCGAACCCGAGCCGAACTTCGGCGGCTTCGAGATCATCCAACAGTCGCTCGAGGATCTCGGCCCCGGTGGTATCGATATCGGTGACCGGCTCGGCAGCCACGATCACCCATTTGGCCGGTTCGCCGGGCCGGGCCACGATCTGACGAATCCGGTCGCCGAAGAACTCGGCATTGGCGAAGAACAGCGGAGCGTCGAAGCGGTACAGGACGAGTCCCGGGACCTGGTCTGCGTCCGGGTGCCGGCCGAGGTCGTGGTACCCCTTTCGCCCGGCCACTCTCCCCAACTCGGCATCGTGCGGACGCCAGGCGCGCCTCACGAAGTCTGACAGCGAGAGGAGGATCGCCACCACGATCCCTTCCAGCACACCGATCATCACCACTCCGAGGAGGGCAGCAAGACACACGTAGAACTCGGTCCGGCGGGCGCTCCACAACCATCGCATCTCTCCGACGTCCAGAAGACTCAGTCCCGCCACGATCACGATGGCCGCGAGGGCGGGAGTGGGAAGCTGCTCGGTCAGATCATTGGCGAATGCCAGCAGCGCCAGAATGGCAAGCGCCCCGATCACCCCCACCAGCTGCGTGTGGGCACCTGCCGTCTTCGCCACCGCCGTCCTCGACGAGCTGGCGCTGAGCGGAAACCCCTGGAAGAGCCCGGCCGCCACGTTGGCGAGCCCGAGAGCCGCGATCTCCTGATTCGGGTCGACGTGGTCTCCCGCCTCGGTGGCGAAAGCCCGGGAGAGAGCGGAGGTATCGGCCAGTGTGACGAAGGCCATGCCTGCCGCTGCCAGGAACAGTGTCCCGTATTCGGCCAACGACACCGCCGGGAACGAGATGGTGGGAAAGCCGGGCGGAACTGCGCCCACCAGGGACACCACCTCCTCCAGGTCGAACAGGATCACCGCCAGGGTGGCACCCACCACCGCCAGCAACACCGCCGGCAGCCGTGGACGCAGGCGCCGGACGCCCAGGATCACCACCAGGCTCGACAGGCCGATCGCCAGCGCCGCCGGCCGAGTCTGGTCGAGATTCCTTGCGAACGACCACAACTGGGACAGGGGACGGTCCCCGTCGACCCCAAAACCGAACAGTTTGGGGAGTTGTCCGGCCAGCACCACCACCGCGATCCCGTTGAGATACCCGATGCGAACCGGCTTGGAGAGGAGCTGGGCGACAGTGCCCGCCCGCAGCAGTCCGGCGGCGATACAGATCACCCCCATCATCAGGGCGAGGGCTCCCGCCAGGGCGATCGCCTTGCCCGGATCACCATCGGCCCCCACCAGGGGAATGATGGTGGCCGCGATCAGCGGGCCGAGCGAGGAGTCCGGACCGAGCACCAGGATCCGCGATGGGCCGAAGAGGGCATAGGCCAGCAACGACAACACCGTCGTGTAGAGGCCGGTCACCGGCGGAAGACCGGCCAGCTGGGCGTAAGCCATCCCCTGCGGGACGAGGAGGGCCGTCAGCGACAGTCCGGCAACGAGGTCATCGGTGAGCCAGCTCCTCCGGTATGACCGAAGCGATCGAATCCCCGGGAACCAGTCGATGGGCGAACGCGAAGGGAACACCGGCGACGACGACCTCATGTTCCGGTCACGGTACCTCCGTGTCCGGTGCCGCTTCGTCTATCAGGACCACGATTTCGACACGTCGATTGGCCTTGCGCCCTTCGGGTGTGGTGTTCGTCTGGATCGGCCTCGTATCGGAGTAGCCGGCTACAGCCAACCGGCGACCCGGGAACTCCAGCTCCTCGATGAGGTATCTCGCGACCGCCCCGGCCCGATTGGCCGACAGCTCCCAGTTGGTGATGCCTCCCGTCATCGGACGATCGTCCGTATGCCCGGCCAGCAAGATGTCGTTGTCGATCGCTTGCAATGGTTCAAACAGGGCGCCGATCACGCTCTTGCCACCGTCCTCCAGCACCCAGGATCCCGAGGAGAACGTGACTCCATCCGTGTTGAGGACGACAACCACGCCACGGGAATCGAGACGCACGTGCATGTCATCCTCCGTCCACCCCAGCCGCTTCGCCAGTTCTTCCAGCTGCGCCTCGAACAGGTACCGCTCGTTGGCATCGAGGTGCGACCCGATGTTGCCGGTGGGCCGGGCCTCTTTCCATCCGGCCAGATCCGGGCTCCTCTCGTCAACGGGCACTGACCCACCTTCGAGGATTCCGGTCCCACCCTCCAACGCCAGGCCGCCGAATTCCTTGTTGATGCCGGCTCGCAGTCGATCGTATTTGGCCATGTCGGTCTGACCGATGGCGAAGAGGATGATGAACAGGGCGAGGAGGAGCGTGATCATGTCCGCGTACGTGATCAAGTAGCGCTCGTGATTCTCGTGCTCCTCTTCCTCCTCGAAGAGCCCGCCGCCTCCCCCGCTCATCAGGCGCTCTTCTTGAGGTCGGTCGGACGCTCGGCAGGGTCGAGGAACCGGGGCAGCATCTCCCGAATCTGGCGCGGGCTCTTGCCTTCGGCGATCCATTTCACGCCTTCGAGCACGAGCAATCGGGCTTCTGCCTCCTGGTCGCCGATCGCCTGCAGCTTGGCGCCAATTGGCAGGTAGATGGCGTTGGCGAAGAGGACCCCGAACAAGGTGGCGATGAAAGCGGCGGCGATGAGGTGGCCGAGCTCGGCCGGGTCGCCACCGAGGCTTTCCAGGGTATGGATGAGACCGAGAACCGTGCCGATGATCCCGAACGTGGGGGCATAGCCGCCCAGCTTGTTGTAGAAGCCGGCCCGCCGCTTCCAGACTCGCTTCCCCGCCTGGATCTCGGCGATCATCCCATGGCGGGATTCTTCGACTCCGGTGCCATCGACCACCAACTGCAGGGCGGATCGAAGAAACTCATCCTGTTCGTCCGGTATGGACTTCTCGAGGGCGAGCACGCCGTCGCGACGGGCGGTTTCGGCATACTTGCTCATCCGTTCGATCAGTTCGACCGGATCATGGGAAGGGTTTCCGAAGGCAGCCCCGATCGCTTTGACGGCGTCGAGAGCGTGCTCGAGCTTCATGCCGGCGCAAGCCGCTCCGAAGCTACCGATGATGATGAGAATGAGGGCCGGAGGCGCCAGGAGTGAGCTCGGATCGCCTCCCTCGAGAATCATCGAGACGAAAACGCCGCCGAGGCCACAGATGATTCCGACGATGGTTCCCTTACCCATCAGTCGCTCCGTCGCTTGTAGCCCACATGATCGGCACCTCCTTGTGCACTTTCCGTTGGAGGTCACGTCGGCACCGGCGCCTGTCGGTTTAGGTCCCGAGCCCAGGCACCGGGCAGGTCCCCAATCCGGGCAGATCATCCCGGGTCTGTCACCCGGCCGGTGGGTCAAGGACCAAAGACCACCGACTCCAACACCGGTTCGGCGAGGCGGAGCGCCCGATCCCGTTCCGCCGTGGCGCTTCCGACGATCACCGCCACGACGCCATCTGGCGAGTCGAGCAGTGAGATCCACAGACTCCGGCCCGGATCGAAACCGAGAACTCCCGCCGAGACTCTGAGAACGGGCGCGTTCGTGGTCCCGAGGTTGTCGACCTCGACTGTGAACCCGCTCAGACCACCCACCTTCGACTCGCTCTCGCCGACCACCACCAGGCGCGGGTTCACCTTGATAGTCGCCAGGGCCGCGGCGGCGGTGTCGACCGGCTCCGGTGATCCCCCGATGCCGGCAACCCCCAGCACCAGGCCGAACTGGACGGCGATCACGTCAGGTGCCCCGGGGTTTTGCTGGATGTCGAAGAATCCGTCACTGAGTGTTCCCACCACCCAGCGGTCGGACTCGATCGTGAAGGTGACGGGCGGCCTGAACCCGGTCGACCGGTACGCCCCGGGAGCGAGCGGATCGTTACCCCGCCTCAGTTCGGCCGGCTGGTCGCCCGGTACGGTCGTGGTCATCACCTCGGGGGGGACGGTGACCGGCGCCAGGGTCGGATCTACTGTCGGTTCCGGCCCGGGAGCCGTCGTGGGTGGGGTCGACGCGCAGCAAGCCAGGAGCACCGCCGCCAATCCCAATCCGAAACGACCCGGATCCACCGAGGAAATCGTATACGCCGCGGGTTTCAGACCATCGTCGGTTCGGGCACTCCGGAACTGGTGGAGGTCGACCGCTTCGAGTAGGCGATCGCAACCATCAACACCACCAGAGAAATTCCGGCGATCGCCAGCCGAATCCCGGTCTCCTCGCGCAAGGCGATCACCGCCGGCAGCACCAGGAGTGACACCAGGTTCATGACCTTGATGAGCGGGTTGAGCGCAGGCCCGGCCGTGTCCTTGAAAGGATCGCCAACGGTGTCACCGATCACGGCCGCCTTGTGGTTCTCGGAGCCCTTGCCGCCGTAGTGGCCGTCTTCGATGAACTTCTTGGCATTGTCCCAGGCCCCGCCCGAGTTCGACAGGAAGTTCGCCATCAACTGACCGGTGAGAATGCAGGCCGCCAGGAATCCACCCAGGGCGGCGTAACCGATCCCGAACCCGACGATCACCGGCGACAACACCGCCAGCAGCGCAGGGGTGGCGAGCTCACGCAGCGAGGCCTTGGTGCAGATGTCGATGACCGGCCCGTAGTCGGGTCGCTTCTCTCCCGACATGATCTTCCCGTCGGCGAACTGGCGCCTCACCTCGGCGACAACCACCCCGGCGGTGCGGCCCACCGCCCGGATGGCGAGGGCCGAGAACATGAATGCGATCGACCCTCCGATGAGGAGGCCGATGAAGGTGCGAGGGTCGGCCACGTTGATCGAAGTCTCCGGTGCATTGAACAGCGCATTGCCTTCCAGCTCCAGACCGAGCTCCGCCCCGATGGTCTCGATGAAGGAGGCGAACAAGGCCACTGCCGCGATCACCGCGGAACCGATGGCGAAACCCTTGGTGACGGCCTTGGTGGTGTTGCCCACCGCATCCAGGCTGACCATGACCTTGCGCGCTTCGCCCTCGAACTCTCCCGACATCTCGGCGATCCCGGCGGCATTGTCCGCCACCGGACCGAAGGTGTCTTCTGACACCACCACCCCGGTGGTGGCCAGCATCCCCATACCGGTGAGCGCCACCAGGTAGAGCGCGAACTGCAGGTTCCCGCCGCCCAGCACCAGTGCCACACCGAGCGACCCGGCGATGGCGACGATGGCCCACACCGACGACTCGAGACCGCTCGAGATTCCGGCGAGGATGGTGGTGGCCGGACCGGTCTTGGTGGCTTCGGCGATCTCACGGACGGGTGGCTCTTCGGTGGAGGTGAAGTATTCGGTGAGACGGCTCACCACCTGGGCCAGCACCAACCCGGTGACGACCGCACCGAACACCTTCCACCCCTCGTTGCCGTTGTCGTTACCGACATACGTCAGCGCCACGATCAAGGTGCCGATGACGGTCAGCACACCGGCGGTGAGGAACCCACGGTTGATCGGCGCCATCGCCGACGTGTCCTTGGGGGTGGCTTTCACCCGGAACACCCCGACGATGGAAGCCACCACTCCGATTGCCCGCACGATGACCGGGAACACCAAACCGAGGGCCGGGTTCGCTCCGATGGATCGGAAGGCGGCGACACCGAGGATGATGGAAGCGACCAGCGTCACCTCGTAGGACTCGAACAGGTCCGCAGCCATTCCGGCGCAGTCACCGACGTTGTCCCCGACGTTGTCGGCGATGGTGGCGGGGTTACGAGGATCGTCTTCCGGGATGCCTTGCTCCACCTTGCCGACCAGGTCGGCACCGACGTCGGCGGCTTTCGTGAAGATCCCTCCACCCACCCGCAGGAAGAGTGCCAGCAACGAACCACCGAACCCGAACCCGACCAGGATGGCCGAGCTCGTGTTCTGGAAGAACATGATGATGATGGTCGCCCCGAGAAGCCCAAGCCCAACGGTGAACATGCCGGCGACGCCGCCGGTCCTGAACGCCACCTCGAGGGCGGCGGGAAGGGAGCCCGACCGGGCGGCGGCGGCGGTCCGCACGTTTCCCCGCACCGCCAGACTCATTCCGATGAGCCCGGTGAGACCCGACATGAGACAGCCGATCACAAAGGCGATGGTGCGGTAGAGGCCTGACTCGAAGAACGAGAGCGCCACCGACCCATCCGGCCGCAGCACCTCGGTCGAGGTGGCGAAGACGACCACCACCAGCGGTATCAGAATCAGACCGATGGTGCGGAACTGCCGTTTGAGGTAGGCCATCGCCCCCTCCTGGATCGCCTTGGCGATCTCCTGCATCGTCTGAGTTCCCTGGTCGGCGGCGAGGACACCCCGCGCTAGCCCCAAGCCGACCAAGATCGCCAGCAGTGCCGTTGCGCCGGAAATGATGAGCCACGTCCATTCGGCAGTCCCCAGGACGAACTCCTGGAAACCTCCTTCAGCGGCGAGTACGACCATGCCTGAGTGCTCCTGTCCGAGGTTGTGCGGCGCAGAGACTAGAGCACGCAGGACACCGGGGGGCCGATCAGAGCGGGGCAGACATCAAATGGCGCGTTCGACCGCCAGATATCGGGTCGTGGCGGCATGGGCTCGCTCGATGGCTTCGGCGATCGAGGCCGAGTGGCGGTAACGGAGACGGGCCGGTTCGTTGAACCGTTCGGTTGGATCCGACCCGGTGGGGAGAACGCGGACCCTCACCCCCGCCGGGATCGATTCGAGGTCGGTGTGGAAGCGATGACGGCGGGCGACCTCGAACGCCACGAAAGCCACATCCCAGGCATGTCGGGGGAGTTGGAGCGGAGCATCGACGTTTCCAACGTGGAGCACGTAGATCTCGTCGGCACCCAGTTCGATCGCCCGGGAGATGGGGATCGAGTTGACCACCCCACCGTCGACGTAATGGCGGCCACCGATCGCCACCGGCGGGAAAAGCCCCGGAACCGCCGACGAGGCAAGGACCGCTTCGACCAGTGGGCCCCGGTCGAACCACACCTCGGACGAAGTCTCGATGCAGGCGGCAACACATTCGAAGCGGACGCCGAGATCCTCGATCCGGCTGGCCGGCGCCCAGTGGGTGAGCAGCGCCCGCAAAGGCTCGTTGGAATGTAGGTGAGTTCGGTTGCGGAGGAGGCTCATCGTCCGGGCCGCCAGGCCCTCGGAAAAGATCGCCTGGAACGACTCTGAGTTCCAGGCCAGCTCGAGTCTCTGAACGGCCTGCTCGAGCGGGCGAGAGGCCACGATCGCCCCGTTCAAGGCGCCCACCGAGGTTCCGACGATCAACCCCGGTTCGACCCCGAGGTCGGCCAGAGCCTTGAGCATTCCCACCTCGGCGGCACCCCTCAGTCCACCACCTCCGAGCACGAAAGCGGTGATACCGGTGCGCGGGTTGACCATCACTGCCAGACTAGTTGGGCGACGCTGGATGCCGACTTCAGGAGTTTGGATTGGGTCCCCCACCCCGCTGGGTTCGCTGGCTGGTGCTCACCCCACTGGCGTGGATCGGTGGCCTGGCCGCCACCGTCGTCTCGCCGGGGTTGTTCCTGCTGTCGGCAGTCACCGACCTGGTCGACCGGCGGAGTTGGCGATTCACCCGCCTCCTGGGGTTGGGGGTCGCCTTCTGCCTCCTCGAGTTCGCGGCGCTGACGGTGGCCTTCGCCTTGTGGATGGCGAGCGGTTTCGGCCTGTGGGCGCGTGCCCGCTGGATGGTGGCTGCCTACCAGCGGGTACTCGCAGGGTGGCTGGGAGGAATCACCGGTGCCATGCGGCTCTGTCTGAACTTCCGTTTCGACGTTCGTTTCCCCGACACGGGGGAGGCGGCCTTGATCGTGCTCAGCCGCCATGCCGGACCGGGCGATGCCCTCTTCCTGATGAGCGAACTGGCCAACCGCCAAGGGCGGATGATCCGGGCAGTCGGAAAAGGCAAGCTGCTGTGGGATCCGTTCTTCGATCATGTCGCCGCCCGGGCCGGGTTCGTCTTCCTCGACCGGTCAGGTGAGGATCATCTGGCGGTGGTCGAGGCCAACTCGTGGATGGTGCCTCCGGGGGCTTTCATCAGCTTCCCGGAAGGCGGCAACTTCACCACCGGACGCCGAAGCCAGGCGGTAGCCGGGTTCCGGGAGACGGGCAAACACGATCTGGCCGAGGCAGCCTCCACCCTTCGTCATCTCCTCCTGCCCCGGCCGGGCGGGGTCCACGCCGCCCTCGCCGGTGCCCCCGACGCCACGGTGGTCTTCGTTAGCCATGCCGGTTACGCCGACATCGACTCACTGGCCGATCTGTGGCGGGCGATCCCGGAGGGCAGGTTGATCAGGCTGGAGGCGCGGGCAGTCGCCAGACCCGACTCCTGGCAGGATCGCGACGTGGTCACCGAGTGGCTGTTTCGCTGTTGGGCCGACATGGACCGCTGGATCGAGAAACGGGCGAACGAGGGCAGTAGCACGTAGGCTCAACGGCGGTCGACAACGCGCTTGGCCTTCCCCGACGACCGCTCCACGGTTCCCGGATCCGATACGACGACCGTGGCCGTGATCCCGATCCGGCCCTTGATGGCAGCCTCCAGTGCGGCGCCGGCGTGTTGCCTGTCCTCGCCACGGTCCGATGCTCCACGCTGCGCTTCGACCCTGACGGTCATGGCATCCAGCCGGTCGACCCTGGTCAATTCGATCTGATAGTGCGGCGACAACCCGTCGACCATGAGGAGCAACTCCTCGACCTGGCTTGGATACACGTTGACGCCGCGCACGATCATCATGTCGTCGGCGCGACCCGTCACCTTCTCCATGCGTCGCATCGAGCGGGCGGTGCCGGGCAGAAGACGGGTCAGATCCCGGGTGCGGTAGCGGATGACCGGAAAAGCCTCCTTGGTCAGAGAAGTGAACACCAACTCACCCATCTCACCCTCCGGCAGCACCTGACCTGTGAGAGGATCGATCACCTCGGGGTAGAAGTGGTCTTCCCAGATGTGAAGGCCGTCTTTGGTCTCGACACACTCGCTGGCCACACCGGGGCCGATGACCTCGGAGAGGCCGTAGATGTCGACGGCGTGCATGTCGAACGCCGCCTCGATCTCCCCGCGCATGGCGTTCGTCCACGGCTCGGCCCCGAAGATCCCCACCTTGAGAGAGGTAGCGGTGGGGTCGATCCCCAAGGCCCGGAACTCGTCGAGAATGGCGAGCATGTATGAGGGTGTGACCATGATCACGTCGGGGCGGAAGTCCTCGATCAGGGTCACCTGCCGTTGGGTCATGCCCCCCGACACCGGAACGACCGTGCACCCCATCCGCTCCGCCCCGTAGTGGGCGCCCAAGCCCCCGGTGAAAAGGCCATAGCCGTAGGCTACGTGGATGAGGTGCCCGGGCCGCCCTCCCGCCGCCCGGATCGAGCGGGCGACCACATCCGCCCACATGTCCAGGTCTCTTCTGGTGTATCCGACGACCGTGGCCTTGCCCGTGGTCCCCGACGAGGCATGGATCCGGACGACCTGCTCCCGGGGAACGGCAAACATGCCAAACGGATAGTTGTCCCGCAGGTCGTCCTTGACGGTGAATGGGAAGCGGGCCAGGTCGGCGAGATCGACGAGGTCGGAAGGGTGGACACCGGCTGCATCGAAGCTGCCCTGATAGAAGGGCAAATTCCGATAGGCGTGGTCTAGTGACCACCGCATCCGTTCCAACTGGAGCGAACGAATCTCGTCGATGGAGGCCACCTCGATCGCCTCGAGGTCGCCGGGTCTCGGTGCCAGGTCTTCCACAGTCGCTCCCGATCGGTGCCAGGCCGATGCTAGGAGCCCCCCGCTCGCCACGGCTTCAAGCCACCGGCCTTCTCAAATGCGCCTGACCCGGCGCCAGATCCCATACAGGAGCAGGGAACCCGACAGTGTTCCCGCCGGCCAGGCCAGCGTGGCCATTCCGGACAGGAAGGCAGCCACCACCGCCCGCAGGAGCAAAGCCACATCCACCAGCGGCGCGGTGATGGCGGCCGGTAGAGACAGCCTGATCAAACCGCGAATCACCCTGAACTCCAGATCCTGCTCGCCGGACGGGCTGCTGCTCTCGGGGTTGGCCCGCTCCAAGCCGACCGGAACCTGGTCACCGATCAACTGGATGGCCAGCTCCGAGGTCGACAGGTTCCCGAGCAATCCCTGGGAATCGGAGCCGTTGACGGTCTGCTCCGCTGAGGAACTGCTCTCGGGGGGTGTCGGCACTGTGGTGGAGGTGGGACTGTCCGCTGCGCCTGGTTCCGCTCCGATCGTGGTCGAGGTCGAACCCGAGGAGGGCGTGGCTGGGCCGTCCGTCGTAGTCGTGGCGGCCGTGGTCGCGTCGCGAGTGGTGGTGGTGGTGGTGCTGCTGGTCGTCGCGGGCAGACCGGGGAGAGTGGTCGAGGTCGTCGGTAGCGGGGGCAACCCAGGCCCGAGTGTGGTGGTGGTGGTGGTGGAAGTGGTAGTGGTGGTGGTAGAAGGCGTGGTGGTGGTGGTGGCAGCCGCCAGCGCAGCCACGAACTCGTCGTACAACTCTCGCGTCATTTGAGACTCTTCGGCGGCGACCTCGTATGCCGCCGAGATCGCTTCTTGTCCGGCGGCGGCGACCTCGGAGTCAGCTGGATGCTGGGCCATCAACCCGTACACCGTCAGCTGGGTTTGGAACGCTCGCGCGTAAATCTCGAAGATCGCCCGATCCCGTTCGGCAGCGGCCTCCGACACGGTGGGATCATTGGACAGAAACGCCGTATATGCAGCAGTTCTCGAATCCATCCAGGCGGCGGCCGCCGCCGCCTCGGCCTCGATGGCGGCGATCGTGTCCTCGGGGCTGGGGGCAGCTGCCAGAGCCGGAACGGCCAAGGTCATCAGCAACATCGCCAGGGTTGCTCCATGCAAGTACCAGGTTCGCTCCGTGCCCACTGATGCGCCCACGTCTCGAGTCATCGGCAGCTGCAGCCCGGAACTTGATCTCAGGATTGGCTCTGTTGTTGCCGATGGAATCGCCGTGACACCCAACCCCTGGTCCGAACGGAGGCGGATGCTGGCCGCCATCCTGGGCATCATGGCCTTTGCCGGTCTCCTGGTCTCCTCATCGGCGCTCTTTGCCCAGAGCGACCAGACCGTCCGGGCGATCGCCAAGGCCCGCGAGGCGCAACTGGCGGAGGAACTGCTCACGGCCACCACCGCCACCCGGGCATCCCTCGCCCTCACGTTGCTCATCGCCGAGTCAGGAACGGATCCTGGGAGCACGGAACTGGCCGCCAGTGCCGCCGACCTCATTGGGCTGACAGCCGAACTCGACGTACGCGCCAGCGCGGTGTCCGAGTTCGGGGGGCGCCTAGCACCACTGTCACCGGCAGTGGCCGGCGTCGTCGAGCAGATCCGGGCTGGCGCCCGGGAGGAAGCCCGGGACGTGGTCAAAACCGAGGTCCTCCCGGCCATCGATCGCATGGAGGCAGAAGCCATCTTGGTGCGAGATGAGGCCCTCCGGCTGCTGGCGGCCGAGGACGGAACCGCCGGCACCATGGCCAGGGCCGCCAGCATCGCCGTGGCGCTGATCGTGCCCGGTGTGGCCCTGGTATCGCTCCGCACCATCCAGCACCGCCGCCAACGTCAGCGCGACCTCGAGCTGCGACTCGAACACGAGACCGACCGGTCACGGATCAAAGACGAGATGATCGCCAACCTCAGTCACGAATTGCGCACGCCCCTGACGGCGATCTACGGAATGGCCCTGACAATGGCCGAGGACGGATTTGCGGATCCCGATCTCATCCGTGAAGGGACGGACATCATCGTGGGAGAAGCAGCCGACCTTTCGCGGATGGTGGAT
The DNA here is from genome assembly GCA_036745195.1 of Actinomycetota bacterium. Lineage (GTDB taxonomy): Bacteria > Actinomycetota > Acidimicrobiia > Spongiisociales > ZC4RG35 > JBFHRE01. The sequence goes on from DAIOGO010000050.1 coordinate 15,957, forward strand.
GACCTGCTCGTGGCGGCCAAGGTCGAAGCGGGAGACATCGCCGTGCTACCGGTGCCGGTCGATCCCATCGGCTTGATCGACGAGGTGTTGGTGCCTTTTGGCCGGTCACGGGTGATTGCCCGGCGATCCGACGAGGGACCCGTGCTGGCAGATCCTCTCCGTCTCAAACAGGTGGTTCGCAACCTGGTCTCCAACGCAATCAAACACGGTGGGAAGCGGATCGCGGTCGTGGGTCGCGCCCAGGGCAGTGATTTCGTGATCGCCGTCACCGATGACGGTGACGGCGTCCCACCCGAACTGGAACCCCGTCTCTTCGATCGATTCATCCACGAGGGCAACGCACCTCTCACCTCGGGATCCGTCGGCCTTGGTCTGGCGATTGCGCACGAGTTGGTCCGGAGGATGGGCGGCGAACTGCGCTACGACCACTCCGCCGATCGGACCACGTTCTCGGTGACCCTTCCCCTCGCACTCGAGCGGCAACCGGCGGTCGCTGCCACTTGAGTTCGAGTTGGATCAGGCAGGCCGGTCAGCCGCCGAGGAACGTCGACAACGTCGTCGCGGTGTCATCGGTCACCTCGAGACGGCCCGGTCGGTCCTCGAACCCGGCCTTGGCGAGGGCACGCCGTGGCTGGGGCCGAACACCGCTCAACACCACCTTGACCCCCGAGTCATTCAGGCGTTCCACCACGGATTCGAGCGCCACCAACCCGGTGGCGTCGATGGCGGGGACATCCTCCAGGTCCATGATGACGGTGTGGACCCCTCCCGCCACGACAGCCAGCGCCCCCAGAGCCTTCTCGGCGGCTCCGAAGAAGAGCGGGCCTGCCACGTCATAGAAGACGACCCCCGGCGGTAGCCCCGACACAGTGTGCCCTTCCGGACCCCCGATCAAGGTCGCCCCCGAGATCTCCACCATGCGGCGCATGAACAGCAGAGCGGCCAGAACGACTCCCACCGTGACCGCCACCACCATGTCGTAGGCGACGGTCAGGCCGAAGCACACCAGCAGCACCACCGCATCACTGCGTGGTGCGATCCGGAGGATGCGAATGAAGTGGCGAACCTCCGCCATGTTCCAGGCAACCACCAGCAGGAGGGCAGCCATCCCCGCCATCGGTACCAGCCCGAGCAGCGGGGCGAGAAGCAGCATGGCGGCGAGAAGAAACAGTGAATGCACGACGACCGTCACCGGGGTGCGGCCTCCGGCCCGTACCGCGGTGGCGGTGCGGGCGATGGCTCCGGTGGCGGCGAATCCACCGAAGAACGACACCACCACATTGCCGAAACCCACCCCCACCAACTCGGCGTCAGGGTCGTGCCGCCCCCCCGTCATGCCGTCGGCGACCACCGCGCAGAGCAGCGATTCGATCGCTCCGAGTAGCGCTATCGCCAAAGCGGTTGGAGCCAACTCGGTGATCAGCTCCCATGTCAACGGAGCCCCCGACCAGGGGAGCCGGGGCATCGGCGGAATGGCCGGGATCCCGCCGAACAACCGGTCGATGGTGACAACCGGGTGACCGGCTGCGGCGAGCACCACCCCCAGCGTCCCCGAAGCGACGAGGGCGACGAGCGGGGCCGGGACTCGGCGGGTGAGCCGGGGAAATAGGATCAGGACCGCCAAGGAGAGCAAACCCACCGACAAGTCAGGCCAGCTGACGCCGGAAAGCTTGCCGACCAGGTCGGCAAGTCGCTCCCAGATCCGCTCACCATCCAGCCGGCCGACTCCGAGGAAGTCACCCAGCTGGAGAACCGCAATGACGACGCCGATCCCGGC